>NZ_DASSKM010000162.1:0-13898 GCF_035690525.1 Salinisphaera sp. | reverse complement strand
TGCGCGCATCGGCGACGATATGATCGCGCTTGGTCATGAACGCGGCGATGGTACCGACGTTGGCGGCGTAGCCGGTCGAAAAGACCAGCGCGCGCTCGCGTCCCACCCAGTCGGCCAGTTCGGATTCGAGGGCGGCGTGCTCGGCGTTGTACCCGGTCACCATTTGCGAGGCGCCGGCGCCGGCGCCGGTACGCGCCGCGGCCGTGGCCATCGCCTCGGCCAGGCGCGGATCGCCGGCCAGGCCCAGATAATCGTTGCTGCAGAAATTGAGCGCGGCGCGGCCGTCGACGACGACATGCGCGCCGTGGCCGCCCTCGATGACGCGCCGGCGCCGGCGCCGGCCCTGCTCGTCGATTTCGGCAACACGCGCACGACACGCCCGGCGCAGTGAATTCATGCCGACTCCGACCGGCGCCTCAGGCGCGCGCGGCTTGCGGCGCCCGTCCGACGTCCGGCGCTTCGCCCGCCTCGAGTTCGGTGTATTTCGGGCTCGCCTCGGCCCGCATGCCGAGCTTGTCGAGCAGCGCCAGATCGGCTTGGTGCGCCGGATTCGCGGTGGTCAGCAGTTCGTCGCCGTAGAAGATCGAGTTCGCACCGGCTAAAAAACATAGGGTCTGGACCGCCTCAGACATCTCCTCGCGGCCGGCAGCGAGCCGCACATAGGACGCCGGCATCATGATTTTAGCCACGGCGATCGTGCGTACGAAACCCAGCTCGTCGATCGCATCGATACCGTGCAGCGGCGTGCCCTCGACCTGTACCAGATTGTTGATCGGCACGCTCTGCGGGTGTTCGGGCAGGTTGGCGATCTGACACAGCATCTCGGCGCGATCCGTGGGTTGCTCGCCCATGCCGACGATGCCGCCACAGCAGACCTTCAGCCCCGCGTCGCGGACATGGTCCAAGGTATCGAGCCGATCCTGATAGGTGCGGGTGGAGATGATTTCCTCGTAGTACTCGGGCGAGGTATCGAGATTGTGGTTGTAGTAGTCCAGCCCCGCCGCGGCCAGCGCCTCGGCCTGGCGCGCCTTGAGCATGCCGAGCGTAACGCAGGTTTCCAGCCCTTCGGCCTTGACCGCTTCGACCATCGCGATGACTTCCGCCAGATCCTTGTCCTTGGGGCTGCGCCAGGCCGCGCCCATGCAAAAACGCGTGGCCCCCGCGGCCTTGGCGCGTTTCGCGGCGTCGACCACGTGCTGCCTCGGCAGCAGTTCCTCGCGCTCCAGCCCGGTGGCGAAACGGATGCTCTGCGGGCAGTAAGCACAGTCTTCGGGGCAGGCGCCGGTCTTGATCGACAACAGGGTGGAAAGCTGCACGTCGCGCGCATCGAAATGCGCCCGGTGCGCGAGCTGGGCACGATGGATCAGCGTGGGAAAATCGAGCGCGAACAGAGCCTCGACTTGGTCGCGCGTCCAGTCGTGGCGCAGCGCGCCGGCTTGATGGGTATCGCTCATGGCAGGATAGACTTCGATGAGGCAGCGCCGACAGCTTTAAGCAGGCGCCATCAACCGTCAACCCGAAATGCACTCGTTTCTTTACGACTGGTCAAAAATAATACAGAACGCGTGCTTGGCGCCGCGTTGTCCGATCTGTGCGACCGCGATTGGCGCCGAGGCCGGCATCTGCGCCGGCTGTCGCGGCGAACTGCCGTTTTTGGGCGCTCAGTGCGCCTATTGCGCCGTCCCGCTGGCCGCGGCCGCGGCGTCGCGGATTTGTGCCGATTGTACGCGGCGCCCGCGCTTCGATCGGGCGCGCGCCGCTTTTTATTATCGTCAACCAATCGCCTGGATGATCGGCGGCCTTAAATATCATCGGCATCTGCCCCATGCCCGCGTGCTCGGCGATCTGCTTGCCGATCAGATTGCTGACTCGGCGCCGCCGACGCCGGACCTGCTTGCACCGGTGCCCCTGCATCCGGCGGCTTTTCGCCGGCGCGGTTTCAATCAGGCCGAACGTATCGCCGCCCGGCTCGCCCATCGTCTCGGATGGCCGCTGGAGCGCTCGGCCTTCGTCCGGCTGCGCGACACCCCGCGCCAGAGCACGCTCGATGCCGCCGGGCGCGCGGCCAATGTGCGCGACGCGTTCGCCGCGCGCCGTGATCTCACCGGGCGACACGTGGCACTCGTGGACGACGTGATGACCACGGGTCGTACCGCTGGCGCGCTGGCGCGCTGCGCCCGCGCCGCCGGGGCGGCCAGCGTGGCGGTCTACTGCGTGGCCCGGGCCTGACCGGAGCACGGCTCGCGCGCCCGTATCGCTGCTAGTATTGCCCGGGCATCAAAAAGGTGACTTATGCTCAGTTATCTATTGTCGCGCTCGCACGAGCCGGGGCGGCGGCCAGGCAAATTGGTCGATCCCGAGCCCGAGGAACGGGTAGGCGGGTTGACAATTTATCGGATGGATTTCGGCGGCGGCCACTCGCCGCAGGAACGCCGCGATACCGATTTCGAGCCCATGCTGGAACCGCTACCGGATGCCAGCGATCACGCCCTGGCCTGGCTGCATTTCCAAGGCGATGTCAGCGCGGCCCAGCTGACCCGGCTCGGCAAGAAATATGATCTGCATCCGTTGGCCCTCGAGGACGTGCTCAATCGTGGGCAGCGGCCGAAGATCGATGTTTATCGCGATACCCTATTCATGACGCTGGCGCTGCCGCACGTGGTGGACCATGCGATCGCGATCCAACAGATCAGCCTGTTCATCGGCCCGAACTATGTGCTGAGCTTCCATGCCGGCCGCCACGATGCCTTCGCCGCGGTGCGCGAGCGTATTCACGCCGCCCACGGCCGGATCACCTATGCCGAATCGGACTATCTGGGCTATTGCCTGGCGGATGTGGTGGTCGATTCCGGTTTCGTCGTGCTCGCCCGCTATAACGACGAACTCGACGGGCTCGAGGAAACGGTCTTCGACGACCGCAGCGATGACCTGGTCGGCGCGATCCACGATATTCGGCGCCGGCTGATCGGGCTGCGCAAGGTGTTGTTGTCGCAGAACGAGGCGCTGATGCGCCTGGTCGGCCTGGAGCATCGGCTCATTCATGCCGACAACCGGCCGTACTTCCGCGACATGCAGGACCACGCCAAGCGCGTGCTCGATCTGTGCGACGGCTATCGCGATACCGCGGCCTCGCTGCTGGACACCCATTTGTCGCTGGCCTCGGCGCGGATGAACGATGTCATGCGCGTGCTCACGTTGATCGCCACCGTGTTCATGCCGCTGTCGTTTCTAGTCGGCGTCTACGGCATGAATTTCGATACCAAGTATGTCTGGAACATGCCAGAGCTGTCCTACCGCTACGGTTATCCGATCTTGCTGGGCGTGATGATCGTGGCCGTGATCGCCATGCTGATCTATTTCAGGCGCAAGCGCTGGCTCTGAGCCCAGCGCCCTGCCAAGAGATCTTTCGAGTCACCGCTCGTATTCAGATCGCGATTTCCTTACCGTCGTTCCTTCGAATTGCCAACGTCGTCGAACGCGCGGGCGTATGGCCGTCCGGAAAGGTGCCGCTCGGATGCTGTACGTTGGCGAACAGCGTCCTGGCATCCGCCGATAGTTCGCTGCCGGTTATCTCACAGCCCTTGGGCCCGACCAGGAAGCGCTTGAGGCTGGCCTGATTGCCGGCTCGGATCACACGATCGTCGGACAGATCGGCCGGAATGACCGCCAGCATCTGATTGTTGGTGGCCTGCGAAACCTTGTTCCCGCCGTTGTCGGTCTGAATCCAGAGCACGCCGCGACGATCGAACCAGAGACCGTCGGGGCTGCCGAAATCATTGGCGGCGGTCAGCCCGGACCGGTTGAGATCGTCGCCGGCGGCTGCCGGCGCGCCGAACACGAAGATGTCCCAGGTGAAGGTGACGGCCGCCGGATCGGCATCGGCTTCGGTCTGGCGGATGATATGACCGTAGGTGTTGTCGACGCGCGGATTGGCGGCATCTACCTGTTCTTCACCCTTCGCGCCGCGGTCGCTGTTGTTGGTCAGCGTGTAGTAGATCTCGCCGTTGCTCGGGTCGACCGCGGACCACTCCGGCCGGTCCATCGGCGTGGCACCGACGATGTCGGCCGCGGTGCGCGTGTTGACCAATAGATGCGCTTGGCTGTCGAATGCCTGCGCGAGCTTATCGTTGGCCACAACGTCGAGCGCCAGCCATTCGCCCGTGCCGTCATCGTCGAAACGGGCGGCGTAGAGCGTGCCGCGATCGAGCATGTCCGGCATCGGCTGGCCGGCGATGTAAGCGTCGGCAGTCACGAATTTGTAGCAGTATTCGCCGCGCGCATCGTCGCCCATGTAGAACGCGATCGGCCGACCGTCGACGATCGGGCTGGGCTGGGCGCCCTCGTGGCGGAAACGGCCCATTGCGGTGCGTTTCTTCGGCTCGCTGGACGGATCGTTCGGATCGATCTCGACTACCCAGCCGAAGGTGTTGGATTCGTTGCGCCAGTCGTCGTTCGGCCCGTTGCCGCTCGCGGTCACATCGAAGCGCGCGAAGCGACCGGCATCGTCACCCGCTTGGCCGGCCACGTTGTCCCAGAACTTGGAGCCGCCGTTGCCGATGCCGTAGCGGGTCTTATCCATGCCGGGATCGGGGTCGGCGGTTGCGAAATAACCCTGGATGTTTTCCTCGCAGGTCAGATATGTGCCCCAGGGCGTATAGCCGCGGCCGCAATTGTTGAGCGTGCCGCGGGTGCGCGTGCCCTGCGCGCTGTACGGCGTGACCAGATACTCCGAGCCGGCCGCCGGGCCCGACATCGTGATCGGCGTATTGGCGGTGATCCGGCGGTTGCGCCCGTCCAGACCGTGGCGCCATACGCCGTTCTGATCCTGGCTAATTTCAACAATGGAGACGCCGTGGGCCGCCATTTCCTTGCGCACCTGCGCGATATCGGTCGGCTTGCCGTCGGCGTCTTCGGCGCGGCCTTCCGGATGAAGAAACGCTGCGGTGATGTTTTCGTGATTGATCGCCAGAATGCCGGCGTTCATGTCATCCGACTGCGAGAACAAGAACATGCCATCATGATGCATACCGGTCTGCCCGGCCTGATCTTCGGCGGTGTTGGTTGCCGGATCGAACGCCGCGGCGCTCGACAGAATCGGCGTCCCCCAGGCCAGCAGCGTCTGATAGCGATAGCCGTCGGGCAACCTCACCTCGTCGGCGGTCGAGTGTGGGATCGAGTCGAAGGTCAGCTTGCTCTGGCCGCCCGATGCGCCGGAATCGATGTCGTCGCCGGCATTGTCACCTCCGGCATTATCATTGTTGTCGTCGCAGCCGGCCAGGCCCGCGCCGGCGAAAATGGTCAGCGCGGCCAATCCGAGTCCGCCGCGCAGCGTCGCGCGACGGCTTACGCGCGCGGCCAGCATATCGCCCATACTGGGCGCGGCGCTGGTCGAGCGGATCGGCTCATCGGTCTTGGCCTGCTCTTCGTCGATTTTGTAGGTCGGTAGCCGAAACGGCGGGCGGTTATCGGTCATGATGCGTCTTCCCTTATCGGTGGAGCCGTGATCGAGACGACAAGGTTGACGGCCGCGGATGACGGCTTGATGAAACGCACCGGCGCATTTCGGCTCTATCGGCCGCGGCGCGCTGCTATAGGCTCTGAGCTCAGACTCTGGACTCAAACGCGCGCGTAATCGCTCCCGGCGGATGTCCAGCGCGCAATCAACAGATCGGCCTCGCGCGGATGGTGGGCCAGCACATCGTCGGCGATGGCGAGCGCCGACTCGGCCAGATCGGCGTCGCGTACCAAATCGGCGACCCGGAATTCCTGTGCCCCGGTCTGGCGCTTACCGAGCACCTCGCCCGGCCCGCGCAGCTCCAGATCGGCACGGGCGATGGCAAAGCCGTCCGCGGTGTCGCGCAGCGCCACCAGCCGCGCCCGGGCGGTGTCCGACAGCGGCCCCTGATAGAGCAACACGCAGTGGCTGGCTATCGATCCCCGTCCGACCCGGCCGCGCAGTTGGTGCAACTGGGCCAGGCCGAGCCGTTCGGCGTTCTCGATGATCATCAGCGAGGCGTTGGGCACGTCCACGCCGACCTCGATCACCGTGGTCGCCACCAGCACGTCGATCCGCCCTTGCTTGAAAGCGTTCATGGCGCGCGCCTTGTCCGCGGCCTTCATGCGGCCGTGCACCAGCGAGACCCGTACCCCGTCCAGCGCGTCGGACAACGCCTCGGCCGCGGCCTCGGCGGCCTGGGCTTCGAGCTTGTGCGAGGCCTCGATCAGCGTACAGACCCAGTACACCTGACGCCCGTCGGCAACGGCGTGGCCGATGCGCGCCACGACGTCGGCGCGCCGGGTGTTGGGCACGGCCACGGTGGTGATCGGCGTGCGCCCCGGCGGCAGTTCGTCGATCACCGAGGTGTCCAGATCGGCGTAGGCGCTCATCGCGAGCGTGCGCGGAATCGGGGTCGCGGTCATGATCAGTTGGTGCGCGGTCATGCGCCCCGCGCCGGCTTTGTTGCGCAGCGCCAGGCGCTGGTCGACGCCGAAGCGATGCTGCTCGTCGACCACCGCCAGGCCGAGTCGGCCGAACACGACCGCGTTCTGAAACAGCGCGTGGGTGCCCACCGCCACGCCGGGCGTGCCGGCCGCGATCGCGGCGGACAGGTCATCGTCCTTCTTGCGTTTGCCGGTGATCAACCAGACCGGCACGCCGAGCGGCTCCAGCCAGCGCGAGAGCGCGCCGTGATGCTGTTCGGCCAATAGTTCGGTAGGGGCCATGAAAGCGCCCTGCCAGCCGTTGTCGATCGCGGTGAGCAAGGCGGCGGCGGCCACCACGGTCTTGCCCGAGCCGACATCGCCCTGAACCAAGCGCAGCATGGGCGCGGGCGCGGCCATATCGGCCAAGATTTCGCCGATCACGCGGCGTTGCGCGTCGGTCGGCGTAAAGCCGAGGCCGTCGAACAACGGCGCCAGGCCGCGTCCGGCATCGGTCATGGCCGGCGCCCGGTCGCTACGAATCCGCTTGCGGCGCGAGCGTAGCGCCAACTGATGGCCCAGCAGCTCCTCGAACGCCAGCCGGCGACAGGCCGGGTCCCGGCCCTCGGCGAGCGCGGCGAGATCGGTGCCCGGCGGCGGATCGTGGATACGCCGCAGCGCCTCGGCCGCCGGCATGGCGATCGCCGGACCGGTCAGCTGGGCCGGCAACCCCTCCGGCCAAAAATCCGGCGTCTCCAGCAGCGACAGCGCCTGACCGGCCAGATCGCGCAGGCGCTTCTGGGTCACCCCCGAAACCGCCGGATAAACCGGCGTGAACGAGGGCACGAAATCGTATCCGGCCGCGGCGTCGGCCACTATCTCGGTCTCCGGGTGCACCATTTCCGCGCCGTAGACGCCGCCGCGGGGCTCGCCGTAGACCCGCAGCCATGTGCCCGGCGCCAGCCGGGCCTGTTGCGCGGGCCCGAAATGAAAAAACCGCAACCACAGCCGCCCGACGCCATCGGAAGTGGTCACGAGCAGACTGCGCCGCCGGCCCACCCGCACCTCGGCTGATTCGACCCGGACCACGGCCAGCGCCGAGCGCCCGGGCGCGAGTTCGGCCGCCGACGTGATCCGGCTGCGATCCTCGTAACGCAGCGGCCGGTGCAGCAGTACGTCGCCGATCGATACGATGCCGAGATCGGCCAGGCGGTCGGCCAGCTTGGGCCCGACGCCCGACAACCGGCGGACGTCCGCGCTCGCCCCGGGGGCTGACGATCCGGGCCGGACGCTCTTAATCGACGACGAGGATGGCATCCGCCTCGACGGCCGCGTTCTTGGGCAGGGAAGCCACGCCGATCGCCGCGCGGGCCGGATACGGCGCTTCGAACCGGTCTTTCATGACCTCGTTCACCACGTCGAACTGCGCCATGTCGGTAAGGTAGAGGCCGACGCGCACGACATGCGCCAGCGTGACGCCGGCCGCTTCGGCCACGGCGGCCAGGTTATCAAACACGCGCTCGACCTGGGCCTTGAAATCGCCGTCGACCAGTTCGCCGGTGGCCGGGTCGAGCGGAATCTGGCCCGAGACATAGATCGTGCCGTTGGCGCTGACCGCCTGCGAGTACGGGCCGATCGCGGCAGGCGCCGCATCGGTGTGAATAATCTGATGATTGATAGGCTGCATGAACACTCCGTAATCGAACGAGACGCTGTATTTTTACACAGCTTTTCGTCCCGGCCCAGGCGCGGTGGCGAGGCGTTCTTAGCTGCGCTCGACCTTCTCCACCTGCGGAATCCGCCGAATGCGCCGGATCACGCTGGCCAGATGCTGGCGGTCGCGCACGCCGATCAAAAAACGGATGGTGACCAGCGCGCCGCCGCGCTCGGGGAAGTTGACGTTCTCGATACTGCAGCCGCCGTCGGCGATACGCGACGAGATATTCGCCAGCAGGCCGCGCTCGTTGGCGGCGGCGACGCGCAACTCGACATCGTACTCGCCGGAGACGTTGTCGGCCCAGGTCAGCTCGACCCGGTCGTTGGACGCGCCCTTGCGCGAGGAATAGGCACAGCCGGTGCGGTGCACGACCAGGCCACGGCCGACGCTCGCCTGGCCGTGGATGGCATCGCCCGGTACCGGGTGGCAGCACTTGGCGAACTCGACCACCAAGCCTTCGGTGCCCTGCACCGCGAGCGGCTTGGCCCGCTTGCCCGCGGCCACCGGCGTATCGCCGCTCAGAAAATGCCGGGCGACCAGCGGCGCGAGCCGTCGGCCGAGCCCGATGGCGGCATACAGCGCCGGCAGGCTGGCCTCGCCCATCTCGGCGAGACCCCGGTCGATGTCGCTGCGCGACAGGCGCCGCAGCGACAATCCCAGATCCGCCAGCGCCTTCTCCAGCAAGCGCTGGCCCAGTTCGCGCGCCTTGTCCTCGCGCTGGTTCTTTAGATAGTTGCGCACGCCCGAGCGCGCCTTGCCGGTGCGCAGAAAATGCAGCCAGGCGGCGTTGGGCCGGGCATGCTTGGCGGTGATGATCTCGACCGTCTGACCCGACTGGAGCTGGTTGTTGAGCGGCGCCAGATGGCCGTCGACGCGGGCCGCCACGCAGCGATTGCCGAGTTCGGTGTGCACGGCGTAGGCGAAATCCACACAGGTCGCGCCCTTGGCCAGCTGGATGATCTGGCCGTTGGGCGTGAACACATAGACCTCGTCGGGGAACAGGTCCATGCGCAGATTGTCGACGAAGACCATCGAGTCGCCCTCGCCCTCGTTCATCTCGGTCAGATGACCGAGCCAGGCGTCGGCATCCAGCGTGCCGAGCGTGCCGGCCGAATCGCCCAGCTTGTACTGCCAATGCGCGGCGATACCGGATTCGGCGATCTGGTCCATCTCGCGGGTCCGGATCTGGACCTCGAACTTGATCCCGCCGCGCGCCAGCACCGTGGTATGCAGCGACTGATAGCCGTTGAGCTTGGGGTTGGCGATGTAGTCGTTGAACTGCTCGGAGATCGGCCGGTAGCGATGATGCACGATGCCGAGCACGCGGTAGCACTCGTCGACCGTGTTCACGATCACGCGCACGCCGTATAGATCGAAGACATCGAGAAAACGCCGATGCTTCTCCCGCATCTTGCGATAAATGCTGTACAGATTCTTGCGCCGGCCCCGGACCATGGCGGTCAGCCCCTCGCCGGCCACCGCGCGCGACAGATTCTCCTCGATCTCGCGCAGCAGACTGCGCCGGTCGCCGGTGATCGAACGGGACGCACGCAGCAGCACCTCATAGCGACGCGGATAGAGGTTGGCAAAGCCTTTTTCCTCCAACTCCTCGCGTATGCTGTTGATCCCCAGCCGACGCGCAATCGGCGCATAGATATCCAGCGTCTCGCGCGCGATCTTGGCGCGCTTGTCCGGGCTCATGCCGCCGAGCGTGCGCATGTTGTGCAGCCGGTCGGCGAGCTTGACCAGGATCACACGAATATCGTGCGTCATGGCGAGCATGAGCTTCCTGAAACTCTCGGCCGTGGCCTGCTCGCGGCTGCGAAACTGGGCCTTGTCGAGCTTGGACACGCCGTCGACCAGGGCGGCGACCTCGCTGCCGAAGCACTGGGCCACCTCGTCGCGCGCGGCGTCGGTGTCCTCGATCACATCGTGCAGGATCGCCGCCATCAGTGTGGTCGCATCCAGGCGCATATTGGCCAGAATGCGGGCCACCGCCAGCGGATGATAAATATAGGGTTCGCCGGTCTTGCGGAACTGCCCGCGGTGCTGGCGCGCACCATATTCATAAGCCGATCGCACCTGCGCGATCTGCTCCGCCGTCATGTAGGTTTCCAGATGCTCGGCGAGCGCATCGATGCCGTACTCGCGCGATATGCGCGAGGTACGGATCCGACTCTGGATACGGGTCAGGCCACTCAGTTCCATGGCCGCTAGATTACTGCGATTGCGCGGCACTGGCGAGCGGCCGTCCGGCGGCCGTACCGTCCGGGTGCGCCCCGCAACGCACCCGCGCCGCCGCGTTTATTCGTCGGCGCCGGCGGCCCGATTCGCGCCGCGCCTCTCGTCGGCCAGGAAATCTTCTTCGGCGGGCTCGGCCGGGCGCGGCGCCTCCATGCTCGACACCATCGGCGGCAAATCCGGCTCGTCCAAAATCTCGCGGGTCACCCGGCCTTCGGCGATCTCGCGCAGGGCGAGCACGGTCGGCTTGTCGTCTTCCCAAGCGAGATCGGAGCGGGCGCCACGCGCGAGTTGACGCGCCCTTTTGGAGGCGACGGTCGCCAGCTCGAACTTGTTGGCGACGTGATCGAGACAATCTTCAACAGTTACGCGCGCCATGGGTACCTCGCATTTTTAGCGCAATCGAGTATTTTAACGGGTTTGGGGCTTGCCGGCCAGCCCGAGCCTTGTCCAATGACACATGAGCCTGAGCAGTGCGCCTGATTCCAGGCAGACATGAGCCTGAAGGCGGTCCGGAGTTTGGAATCATCGGAGGATGATCGTGAAACTTCCAACTCGGAGACGCCAGACCATTGACGACATTCGAGCGTTTGTGGCGGCCAGCCCAGCCGTCGACTTCGAGGCCCGCGACGCCGCCTATTGTTTTGTCATGGGCGCAGATCACGCGCCTGATCGGCCAGTATCGCCAATCCGGTCGCGTGCACGATCGCCGAGCGCCGTCGGCCCGAACTCAACGGCGGCTCGATTATTTACGCGTCGATTCGGCCACCAGGGGATCTCGAAGTGATGGGTCGCGCGCTCGCCGGAGCGAGAGTTAAGTATACTGTCCCCGGAACCCCGGTCCCCGGAACCCCGGTCCCCGGAACCCCGCCCGGAACCCCGCCCGGAACCCCGCCCGGAACCCCCGGAACCCGCGCTTCGCTGCCCCCCGTTCCGGGAACTCGAATTATCTTAAATATGTATCAACTATTTTTTTGTCTTGAGGAGTCTTTATCAAACTTAAGGCATCTCTAATTATTATCTCTTGAAACTTATTAAAAATAATTTTTGCTTTATTGCTGCCGTAATATAAACAAGCTGGCGGTCCAAGTCCAGCTAATACATTTATAAGATACAATAATCGATGAGTAATATTTGGCCTTTTTTCATAACTTTTTATCGGTTGATTAGTAAGTTTTTGTTTTCTTGAATCTAATTTAATATTATAGCTTTTATATAAGCTTTCATAGCGACCACTACCGTAAAAAAACTGACTGAATAAAGATTTTATATTATAACCAGATGTCTTATCAGATTGAAAATTACTTTTTGTATTTTCATATCCAGTCTTATACACAGTCACTGTCCCAAACTTATCGCTAAATAGCCCGCCTCCAAACTTGAAAGGTCTTTCGAACCTGTAATGCCCGTCGGCGTTAGTTCGGGTAAGGGCTGCATCGACGGTGACACAACCACAGCCTCCAAGTTCAGCGGGTCCACACTTATAATAGCCACTACGAGCGTACACGTAAGCATTCTGAATCGGCTGGCCGGTGTCGGCATCGATTACCCGACCATGAACATGTTGTCCTGAACCGGCGGCGCAGCCCTGAACCGCGACTAATGTCAGCGCCGCGATGAAGGCGCGTCGCAGGACCCGGTAGTCCCTACTTCCAATAATTACCGCTCTCGCTTGAAGCTTTAATTGCCGCATACTGATTTGGTTCTATAGCTGCCGCACGGTAGCAGCAGCGCCGGCTTGGCCTTGCCGCCATTATCCGGATCGTGGTAATACAAGCCCGCTTCTTTCAGGTCGGCTTCGGTGAGATTGCCGAGATATTTGATACGATCGCTGGCTGGATTCGGGTGCGAGTTTAGACTTTTGGTGTTTGTCTGATCATAAATTGGGATTTCTGAACTCAGAAAATCCCTTAGCCGTCTAGCTTTAGCGACCGGGTTACTTTCCCGATCCGCATTAAACCGCTGCAACACCCCGATGCTTTGGTTGTGCTCCGGCCCGTCGATCGGATGGTCGCCGGGCAGTTCAGCGGAAAGTATACTTAATTCGGATAGTTTTTGAGTCATCAGTAGACTCGACCCTAGCCTCCTCTTTACTTTTACTGCCTCTCGCGGAACTGCCCGCCTCCTTTATTGCAAATACATATCTATCAACACCTTGTTTTCTGGAGTTTTACCAGATCTAAAGCGTCACTAACAATGATATTTTGAAAAGCACGGAAAATATGTTGTGCTTTTGCGGTTGTATCGACGCAACCTGGAGGGCCGGTTCCGCCTGGCCGTAACCTGACCCATTTTCCGTGCCTTTTCCGAGGAGAATCAAGGCGGGCAACGCGTATTGCTGTTCGTAGTGCTCAAGTCGTATGCTTCCAGGCAAATTTCATGCGTTATCTTTTGATCGTCTTTATTCTGAGCTAACAGCTTTGCCTCTTGATACATCGCGCGTTTAAGCTTCGAAATGGCTTTGTTACCTGACGATAAACCACCTATTACATTTAACAAATATACTAAACGTGGTGTAAATTGATATGAGTATGGAGAAAGTTCGCGAATTGATGTGCTTGATAGATAATAATTTTTTGAATTTTGATTCAAAGGATTGTCTCTATAATCATCTCTATAGTTTCCTGTTCCATAGAAATATTGTGAAACGATTGTAGTGGCGACAAAGCTTTTCGGGGTTCCAATACCTTTTGCTTGATAATCCCAGGACTGATCTACCATTTTAGGAGCACTTACGTACCCCGGCTTATAAACAATTATGCGACCTGACTTGCTAGTAAAGGTGCCTCCAAAATTAAACCGCTCCTGGAATACGTAATGGCCACTAGCATCGGTTCGTGTCAAAGCAGCATCATCGACAATAAAGCGGCAGCTTCCCAACTCGAACGGACAATGGTTGTCATGGCCACTTTGCCCATATACATAAGCGCCGGCTATCGGTTGCCCAGTTTCGGCATCGACTACACGGCCAGAAACTTTCATGCCGCCGGCCGCGCACCCTTGAACGGCCAGTAAGCAAAATAGCGTCGCTGTAATACGAATAGCCCAGCGGCTAGCGCAGCGTGCCGCAAATGATTGCCGCATTCGAACAGGTGCTGTGCTGATAGAGTTCATCATTGTGTATTACACGCTGATTTCGTTTTATAGCTGCCGCAAGGCAGCAGCAATGCCGGCTTTGTCTTGCCGCCATCGTCGGGGTCGTGGTAGTACAAGCCGGCTTTTTTCAGATCGGCTTCTGTGAGGTTGCCAAGGTAGTCGATGCGGGCAGTAGCGGATTGAGACTTTTCGAATTCTGTAATATCGGCCTTTGCGCCAAATTGTGCTTTCAAAGCTGTTCTTAGTCGTTTGATCTTGCCACTTTTACGTGGATTATCCGCATCAAAATCCCGATCCGCATTAAACCGCTGCAGCACCCCGATGCTTTGGTTGTGCTCCGGTCCGTCGATGGGGTGGTCGCCGGTGAACGGCAGGTTGGAGTTATAGCCCACCCGCGCGTAGCCGAGCTTGCCCAGTTCGGCCC
>NZ_DASSKM010000161.1:0-40912 GCF_035690525.1 Salinisphaera sp. | reverse complement strand
CAACCCGGCCGAAAACGTCTGGCAATATCTGCGCCAGACCTACCTGGGCAACCGCGTCTTTCAGGACTACACCGACATCGTCGACCGAGTCTGTCAGGCGTGGCGCGCGTTGCTCGACGAGCCCGGCCGGATTACGTCGATCACTCAGCGCGGCTGGGCTGATGTCGGATAGTGTTTTTGCAGGTTGGTATTATTCCTTTTGGACAAAGGTTTACGCACACGGCGGACGGGCTGGGTTGTCTTGACCTTTATACGGCGTCGGCGATCGGCCGGGTCGTGAAAGAGGTCATTCGCCTGTGCCGGTTTGGACATCGGGTCGTTGCGTGAGCGTGCTGAGCTTTCGTCGTTGGTGCCCGTCGGCGTCGAAATTTGCCGGGTCGAGCCAGGCTTGAAAACAAGCGTTCAGGCGCGGCCATTCGGTGTCGATGACCGAATACCACGCCGTATCGCGGTTGCGTTGTTTATAGGTCGTGGCCTGGCGAAAGACGCCTTCGAAGACGAATCCCAACCGTTCGGCGGCACGCCTGGAGGCCGCGTTCAGCGCGTCGCATTTCCACTCGACGCGCCGATAGCCCAACTCGAACGCGTGCTTCATCATCAAGACGATCGCTTCGGTGGCGGCGCGTGTCTGTTTGAGTGCATCGGCGTAATGGATATGGCCGATTTCGAGCGTGCCGTCGGCCGGTTGAATACGCAGATAACCGGCCACGCCGAGCGGGCGGTCCGTCCGTCGCTCGACGATGGCATAAAACAGCGGATCGCCGCCTCGCGCGTTTTCCCGGATCCAGCCCGAATAGGCCGCGGCGGAAGCGAACGGGCCGTAGGCCAGATAGGTCCAACTCGGTGCGTCGTCGCCGGCGTGATAAGCCGCGATCAGGGGCGCGGCGTGCCGGGCGGCATCGAGCGGTTCGAGACGACAATAGTCGCCGCTCAAGGCCTGTCCTTGCGGTGATTTGGGCGCCTGCCAATTTCCCAAGCCGAAGCCGACTGGCTGATCATGGTGGTTTGTTTTCATTTGCCAACACCCCGCGGCTTGCCGCGGGCACCTTCTTATTCGCACGATGACAGGCTGTCTGCTGCACCGACAGCCCTAGGTGTGACCTGGGGCTGATCCCAAGCAGCTTACGCCACCGGGCCTATTGTCGGCTGGCAACCTACGGTTAAGGCTGAAATAAACCAACGGCCGCAGCGAAGCCGCCGGCCCAGCCATTATCCGCCACGTGGAGCCCGCCATGACCGACACCTTGATCGAGGTCGATCTCGACACCCCCGCCACCGAAAACTCCCAGGTGCACAACCGTTGGCACCCGGACATTCCGATGGCGGCCTGGGTCGAGCCCGGCGCCGACTTTGTCCTCGAGACCTACGACTGGACCTCGGGGGCGATCGGCAACAACGACGACGCCTCGGACGTGCGCGACCTGGATCTGTCGATCGTCCACTATCTGTCCGGCCCGGTCGGCGTGAAGGGCGCCGAGTCCGGCGATCTGCTGGTGGTCGACCTGCTCGATCTAGGCGCCAAGCCGGAAGCGCCCTGGGGCTTCAACGGCGTTTTTGCAAAGCACAACGGCGGCGGCTTTCTCACCGAGCATTACCCGCGCGCCCAAAAAACCATCTGGGATTTTCATGGCCTGTACACGAGCTCGCGCCACGTGCCCGGCGTGGAGTTCATCGGCCTGATCCACCCGGGTCTGATCGGCTGCCTGCCCAGCCGCGAGCTGCTGGAGACCTGGAATAAGCGCGAAAAGGCGCTGGTCGACTCCGACCCGGACCACGTGCCGCCGCTGGCGACCTTGCCGGTGGCCGAGACCGCGCATATGGGCGCGATGACCGGCGACGCCCGCAACCAGGCCGCCGCCGAGGGCGCGCGCACCGTGCCGCCGCGCGAGCACGGCGGCAACGTCGATATCAAGGACCTCTCGCGCGGCTCCAAGATCTTCTTTCCGATCTATGTCGACGGCGCCGGCCTGTCGGTGGGCGATCTGCACTTCAGCCAGGGCGACGGCGAGATCACCTTCTGCGGCGCCATCGAGATGGCCGGCGGCTGGGTGCACATGAAGGTCGATCTGATCAAAAACGGCATGGCGAAATACGGCGTGTCCTCGCCGATCTTCAAGCCCAGCCCGATCGTGCCGAACTACCAGGACTACTTGATCTTCGAGGGCATCTCGGTCGACGAATCGGGCCGACAGCATTATCTCGACGCTAACGTCGCTTACCGCCAGGCCTGCCTGAACGCCATCGAGTACCTGAAAAAATTCGGCTACTCCGGCGAACAAGCCTACTCGATTCTTGGCGTGGCCCCGGTCCAGGGCCATCTCAGCGGCGTGGTCGATATCCCCAACTCCTGCGCCACCCTCTGGATTCCCTCCGAAATCTTCGATTTCGATATCCACCCGGGCGCGGACGGCCCGATCCAACACATCGACGGCAGCGTCGACGTGCCTATCGCCGGCGACGCCTAGGAGCACGCCATGCCCGTTTACGAATATGCCTGCCGGGATTGCGGCTGTTTTAGCGCCATGCGGCCGATGGTCGAGCGGGACGCGCCCGCGGCCTGCCCGAATTGCGGCGCAACCGTCCCGCGCGTGCTTTCGGCGCCGAGGCTGGCGCTGGTGCCGCCCGGCGTGCGCCGCGCGCACGAGACCAACGAGCGCAGCGCGAACGCGCCGCTTACGGACCGGGCCTACGGCGGCGGCCACCCGCAAGGCTGTGGCTGTGGCTGCGGCAAGCGCGCGCCGGCCGGCGTCCGCAGGGCGGGCGCTGCTCAGCGGCCTTGGATGCTCAGCCACTAAAGCAAACGTTCAAGGGGTGTGGCTGCTGGTGCACGACGCACGGCTTGCGTTCCTTTAAGAAAAGAACAAGTCCACAAATAAAAGCAATGTACGAAAAATAAAGAAAATTTGTTTTCATTTGCGTTTTTTCGCGTTCATTTGCGGACTGTTTTCATCTTCCTTTTGCATCCTTGTTTTTACATGTTGGTATAAGTGTTTGACTTGCATCAAGCGATAATCTGTAGGCTTTATTTGTGCTTTTGCGGGCCGCCAAAAAGCATATGACGCCAAACGCCGAACTGAATTTGGCCGGCGAGCGGCTGGTGCTGCGTGCAGACCACAGTCTGTTCTGGCCGGCCGGCGCGACGCTGTTTGTGGCCGATACGCATTTCGGCAAGGGCGGCGTGTTTCGGCGCCAGGGCGTGAACGTGCCGGCGGGTACGACCGAAGCCGATCTGGCTCGGCTGGAACGGGCGCTACGCGAGACCGGCGCGCGGCGTTTGATCGTGCTCGGTGACTTCGTGCACGCGCCGCCGGCCTGCGACGAACCCTGGCTGGCGCGGTTCGCGGACTGGCGCGCTCGTCATGCGGGAATCGACATCGTGGTTATCCGCGGAAACCATGACCGGATGCGCGAGTTGCCGATCGATCTCGGGGTCGATTTTCTGACCGGCTCACGAGTGACCGGGCCCTTCGTATGCCGGCACGAGCCGGCATACGACACCCGCGGGCCGGTTCTGGCTGGGCATATTCATCCGGCCGTGCGGCTCGCCGATGGCAGCGAGTGCGTGCGTTGCCCGGTGTTTTGGCGTTATGCCGGCGGGTTGGTGCTGCCGGCGTTCTGCAGTTTCGCCGGCGGCGGCCGGATCAATCCGGCCGTGGGCGATCGCATGTTCGCCGTCGGTGCCGGCGAGGTCGTCGAAGTCGGGCTTTCGAGGCCCGAACGGGCGACTCGACAGGGCTAATGGGAATCGCGGCCCGGCATCGGCCGGGCCGCGGTCTCCGACACGCGTGATCGATTATTACTCCGGCACCAAAACAGCTGAAACATCAGCTGTTTTCAACGCACCCGAAAATCAAGGCCGGCACATGTCCGTCCTTGATTTTCAAGTGCTTCGCGGCCGATGGCCGCGGCGAGCACGCGCTTGCGTACTCGCGCTATTAACCCGGCATGAAGGTATTTTCATGCCGGGTTATTAGCCACCGGATACCGGCACGCCAGCCACCGTCGCCCGGCCGGTGCTGTTTTGGAGCGGATTCAGTTCCTGTGATTGGCTGACGCCAGCGGGTGTGAACACGTCGAGGGCTTTGGGCGCCGCCGAGGGATCGAGCGCGCATAGCGGCTTCGCCACCGCGTTCGACGTACAGACGCCGAATCGATAAGGCTGCGGTGTCGCGGCGAAAGCACGCGCCTGATCGGGGCGCGTGCCGTCCTGGCCCGTCAGTACCGCCGCGATCTTCCAGCCTACTCCCGGGGCGCCGCCCAGGGCCGATTTCGGAACCGTGACGGTAATGGTGTTGGCACTTTGACTGGTGCTCACGCTGACCTGACCCGAAACCGTGTTGCCTTGCGCATCTTCGAGTACGGGGTTAGCAAACCCCTGGATTTCGATCCGCCGGCTCCAGGCTGAATCGCTCGCAATGGCGTAATTGCGGCTCGGATGGGCGGCGGCCGTTGAAAAAGCGTTCGCGGCCGGGTTGCGGATATAAATATCGAGCAATTGAGCGCCGATCACGTTGCCGAAAGTCGGCTCGATCTGGCGCAGCTTAAAGCGAAATATCACCCGCGAATCGTCGTTATATACCGACAAATGCGTCAGATCGAACGAGCCCGGCGTGAAATCGGACGCGGTCGGATAACCGTAGGTGCCGGGCCCGTTGTCGTCGCCCTCGGGATCGCTCACGTCGAGCACCTTTTGTCCCGAGATCGCCTGGGAATCGACGCTGACCTGGGCATAGCCGGTGGCGCCTTCGGTTGCGGCCGCCGCGGTGATCACGTCGGTTCCCAGCGGGGTCGGCAGCGAGGCGGAAAAAGCGCCGTCGGCATTCGCGGTGACGGCGACCTCCCGGCCGCTTCCCGTGCTCGTGTTCCATGACTGGATCGTGACTTCGGCGCCCGGCCGGGTGCGGCCCGTGACCGTCGTGTTTTCGTTATTCACGCTGGCTTGGTCGTCTGGCGCGTTCAAGGCGACCGTCAACTCCGATGGCCGGAACACCAGGTAGCGATTGGCGACCGCCGACGGCTGTTCGACCGGTTCGCCCTTGGCCACGGCCGGGATGAGCCGGAGTAGCTGGGCCTGGGCCCAGGTTAGCGGCGCGGCCGAGCCGGCCGGCCCGCCGTTTTGGTAGCCGATCGAGGCGGTGGTCGGATCGGCACCGTAGGCCGAGGCCGGCAGATCGGGATTTTCCCACGTCTGTTCGGGCACCAAACCAATACCGGATGACATACGCAGCATCGTCAGCAGTCGTTGGGCCGCGGCTTTCGGGTTGCCGGTTTGTAGTTCGTATTCCGCTCGTTCACCCGCGAGTACCGGCCAGATATGCCCCGAGCCGTGGTTGCTGGGCGGCCAGGGCGAGCCGGACGGCGAGCACTGCGTCGGGTCGGGTTCCCAGCAGTCGCCGTAACCGTCTTCCGTACCTTCGGCGTCGGTGCCGTAGCGGTAGAAAGTGGCGCCGTTGTCGGTATCGATTTCGAGAATCCGATCGACGATGTTAAGCGATTGCGCGACGGTCGGATCGTTGGCCGGCAGTTCGCCGAGCCGTGTGAGCTCCAAAAAGCCGGCGTCCACCACCGTGCGCTGGTCTGCGTCGATGCTGCCGTTGCCGAGGTTATAGGTGGTGCCGGCATTGGGATCGCCGTTTTTCGACAGGCGCAGGAAATAATGGCCACTGCCGTACGGTCCGTTGTCGGTCACGGTCCAGGCCTTGACCGAGCGCTGGTAATAATCGGCGGTGGCTCGATACAGCCGTGCCGATGCCGGGTCGTGATTGTTGTCGGCAATCTCGGCGGCCGCGACCAGGCCGGCGATCTCGGCAGCGATCGTCGAGGGCGAATAGCCGCTCTGCTCTTCCCAGCGCTCCAGCCCGAAGGCGGGGCCGTGCGCGACCAGATAATCCGCGGCGGGCTTGATATGGTCTTGATACAGCTGCGAATCGTGACCCAGACCGGCTTGCAGCGCCATTAGAATCGGATCCGCCGTTTCGTCGAGCTGGATGCCCCCGGTGTCCGGCGCCGGTTGGCCGTTGAGCAGCGAGTTTCGCGGCAGGTGGCCGTCGGCCAGCTGTTGCCGCTCGAACAGAAAGCGCACCGTGTCTTTCGCGGTCGCGATGTCCCCGGCGGCGAGCAGGCCGGTGAACGCTTCGTACAGATCGCGCGAAAACACTTCGCGGTACGAACCGAAATAGACCGGTTGACCGTTGACCACCGAGCCGGCCGCCACGGCCTGGCCCCAAGGGCTGGCTAACGAAGCGACGACCGCGCCGGGAAATGTTTTGTCTTCGCTGGCCTTGAGAACGTTGGCCGATAACCAGTAGGCGCTCACCAGCTTGCGGCTCTGGATGAAATTCAGGCCCGGAAAATGTGAAGGGGGCTGATTAAGGCTACGATCGTAGGCGCGCCATCCGGCGAGATATTGCTGGTAGATACGGGCAAAGGGCCTGCTCAGGCTGGCGCCCGCGGTATCGATCGCGGCCTCCGGGGTTTGGCCGAAGCCGAGCGCGAGCGTGAACTTGCCGTTGGCCGGTACGTCGATCCGGGCCGTCTGCACGACATTGCCCGATTGCGCGCTCTGATAGTGCGAGGTTAGCCGTCCGCTGTCGTCAAGCTGCGTCAGACCGTCGCTTGGGGTGCCGACAAAACCGCTTTCGGTAGCCAGAAACGGACGGTCGGCGCGCAGCGCCCCGGCAAGCGGCACCGCGTAATCGCGATTGGCGGCCTGGCTTTGTGGCGTCAGGTCCGAGGACACGAGCGCCATACGCGTCGAAAACGCGGAATCGGCGCCGCCGTTGGCTTGCCCGCCGCCGCCATTGCCGTTGATCGTGGCGTTGTAACGCACGTATACCTTGTAATTGTCGAAATCCTGGCGATCGACATCGAGCGGCTTGAAGCGGGTATGCATCACCACGCTGTCGCGCGCGGGATCCGTGATATAGGTCGTGATCAGACGGTAGCGGCCGCTTTTCGCCGTGTAGGTCACGCGGCAGGCCATGCCACTGCGGTCGGTGGCATTGATCGAATAGGTCATGTCGCGGCTTTGCAGGTCGGTGAAGCTCGAGCCGTCGGTGACGATGAACTGGAGAGACTTGAGATTGGTGTTGTCGATCGTCGGGCTGTAGACATCCGACAACATGCCGTCGGCGATCGTATACCAGACCTTCGACGTATCGTTGCGGGCGGTGCCGAGACAGTCTTTTCGGGCGAGGTCGAAATACGACATATCGCCCGGCGCGCCCGGCGCGGCGGCTGCGCTCGAAGCGAACAGGGCCGCGCCGGCCGCCTGCGCCGCGATTAGCGCGCCCGCGGTCAACCGCGCGACAGAGCGTTTTCCGGCCGAGCCGGCGCGCCCGTCGATCGAGCGCCGTGATGCGGCGGGATAACGGATCTGGATGGATCGATACATGGATGCTTCTCCCCGGGGCGATTTGTATTGGTTGTGTTCTGTTTATACTTGATCCGGCAACAAACAGCCGGCATGCCGGCTGTTTGCCGTGTTGTTGATGCTGGATGTCCGGCTCGAGGGGTGGGCTAAATGGTTTCGCCTTCGCTGCCGGCAGCATCTCGAAGACGCTCGGACCGACGCAACCAAAGCAGCGCCGTAATGAGACCGAGGGCGACCAGCCATAGAGATTGGGGCTCGGGGACGGTGGGTGTGGACGGGCCTGCCACATTACCCGGATGCACCGCCCAGGCGTGCAGGGCGGCGGATTTGGTATTGATGTCCTGAGCGCCGTAGCCGAAATCGAAAAGCCACGCGTAGTCGTCGGCGCCGGCCAAGGATGTGCCGGACCAGTAGAAATCGGAAAAGATATTCGTGAATTTCGCGTAGTTGTCGTTGTGAACGGCGTCTATCGAGCGATTCGCGGTGCCGCCGAGTACGTCGTAAAACAGCTTGCCCATTTCGCTGCCCGTGCAGCCGGTGCCCAACGATTGGCCGCCGAATTGCTGTGCGCAAGACGGGTCGGGCTGCAATGTCTTGGGCAGGCGCCAATCGGAAACGCCGCCGATCGTCAGGTCGCGCGCCCACGCGTTTGCCGCGGTCCAACTCATGGCCCCGTTGGCATTGGCGTCGGCCAGCCAGGTCAGGTCGGTTTCGCTATCATAATAAGCTTGATAATCCGTGCCGCCGGACGTGGCGGGCAGCACGCCGATCAAAGCGGCGTGAGCGGGCAATGCCGCTACCAGAGCCAGGCCGAGCGGCCCGATTATCTGCTTGATATACCGACGAATGAACATGCTCTCCTCCTTTTGACGCGCTCGGCGGCCTATGACGGCCCGTCGCTTATTGGCGAATGTTATGTGCAGCGAGCTCCCGGTTTGTCCAGGCAAGCCGCCGCGCCGTCGTCTCGCAACAATCAAACCAGAAAATAATCAATCCAAAAACAGCCGGTTAAATAGAATTGGTCGCTGGTAGATTGGAATCGTAAGAATTATCGACAGTTATCGGGTCGAATGGCCCAGATGGCGTCGGTTTTCTTGACAGCGCTTTCAGTGACCACAATGAATATTCGCCGCGGCCTGCCGAGGCCGGGTAGAATCGCGCGCATGTTGATCGCGATTATTGCCGGGGTGCTGATCGGCGCCTCGTTTATGGGTTTTGCCGGCGCGCTACTGGGCGGCGTGGTGGGCTATTGGGTTGCCCAGTTGCTGGCGATGGCTTTGCGGCGTGGCAATCTCGGCCGGATTCAGACCCAGTTCCTGGAATCCACGTTCGCCGTGATGGGCGCGTTGTGCAAGGCCGACGGGCAAGTCACGCGCGACGAGATTCGGGTAGCCGAGGAGCTGTTCACGCGGCTGCGTCTGTCGGACACCCAGAAGGACGATGCGCGGCGCGCGTTCAACCGCGGTAAGCAGGCCGATTTCGATCTCGACGGCGAAGTCGCCAAGTTCGTGCAGGTCGCGCGTGGCCAGCGCGCGCTGCACCAGATGTTCCTGCAGGTGCAGATCGCGGCGATCGCGGCCGACGGCAAGGTCAGTTCGGCCGAGCACGCCGCCCTCATGCGCGTGGCCCGCGGCCTGGGTCTGTCGGAAATGGAACTCCGCCAGCTCGAAGCCATGCTGGGCGCGCGCGGCGCGACCGGCGGCGACGGTATGGGCTCCAAGGCCGGCGTGTCGCCCGAGGATCAACTCAAGCAGGCCTACGATGTGTTGGGCGTATCGTCCGAGGCCGGCGATGCCGAGGTCAAAAAAGCCTATCGGCGTCAGATGAGCCAGAACCATCCGGACAAGCTCGCCTCCAAGGGCATGCCCGAAAGCATGCGCGAGATGGCCGAGCAGAAAACCCGCGAGATCGGCGCGGCCTACGAACGCATCCGCGAGGCGCGCGGTATCAGCTAGCGCCGGCGTCGCGGCCGAGCCGGTCGATAAACCATTGCAGGGCCCGGCCGCGTTCGCCGCGCCGCCAGAGCAGATAGGTCGCGCGGCGGGTCGGGCGCGCTTCGGTATTTAGCGCGATCAAGCGTCCCTCGGCCAGTGCGTCGGCTACCCAGGGCCGCGGGCAATAGCCGACACCGAGCCCGCGCTCGAGCGCCACGATCTTGGTGTGCATGTTCGACACGGTCAGTCGGGGTTGGCCGTCGATCAGATTGCCGCTGCGCGGAGCGAACTGGCGGGCGGTATCGGCCACCACCAGCGCGCGATGCGCCCGGATCGCATCATCGTCGAGCGGCTGTGGCGCGGCGGTCAGCGGATGACCGGGGGCGCAGCAGAATACGAACTCGATGTGCCCGAACGGCATGCGCCGGATGCCGGCATTGGCCGGCGGATCGGCGACGCCGATGGCCAGATCCACGCGCTCGTCGACCAGCGCTTCCCAGCCGCCGGCTAAGACCTCCTCGTTGATACGGACATTGATTGCCGGATATGCAACCGTGAATTCCGCGATCAGCGGCCACAAATCGGCCGGCTTTTGGGCGGCGTCCAGAGCGATTTTGAGCTCGGGCTCCCAATGATCGGCCTGACGCCGGGCGGCGGCCGCCAGTTCGCGGCTGGCTACGAGAATATGCCGGCCTTCGTCGACCAATAGCCGGCCGGCCGGCGTGAGCACCGCGCGGTGGCCGGCCCGGTCGAACACGCGAATGCCGAGCTCGGTTTCGAGCTGATTGACGGTGTAAGAAATCGCCGAGGGCACACGATACAACGAGGCCGCGGCGGCCGCGAAACTGCCGTGCCGATCGATCGCGTCGAGCACCTCGAGCGCTTCCAGTCGGACCGATTCGCTCATTCGGCCAATCGTTCAGTAATTTTGAACAACTATGCCAGAAAGCAGCGCTATACGGGCGCCGGACGGCGCGTTAGTCTCGACATGGTTGCAATCGGCATGGCCGGTTGAATTTGTTTGAACGACATCGAGGCCGACAGCGGCCAAGGAATTCGTATGAAAAAAATTCTGGTGCTCTACTATTCCATGTACGGTCATATCGAGACCATGGCGAACGCGGTGGTCGAAGGCGCGGAGTCGGTCGAGGGCGTCGAGGTCGATCTGCGGCGCGTGCCGGAAACCATGAGCGCAGAGGCGCTGGAGGCCGCCGGCGCCAAGACCGATCAGGCCGCGCCGCTGTCCGAGCCGACAGAGCTCGCCGACTACGACGCCATCATCTTCGGCTCGCCCACCCGTTTCGGCAACATGGCCGGCCAGATGCGGACCTTTCTCGACCAGACCGGCAGTCTCTGGGGCAACGGCGGGCTCGTGAACAAGCTCGGCAGCGCGTTCACATCGAGCGCGACCGGCGCCGGCAACGAGACCACCATCACCTCGATCTGGAACACGCTCGCTCATCACGGCATGCTGATCGTGCCGCTTGACTACGCCGGCGCCCAGGAGCTGTTCGATATTTCCGAGCTGCGCGGCGGCTCGCCCTACGGCGCGTCGACCTATGCCGGCGGCGACGGCTCGCGCCAGCCCTCGGACAAGGAGCTGTCGATCGCCCGCTATCAGGGCGAGAAGGTCGCTCGCCTGGCCACCCGGTTTTCCGGCTGACGGTCGCGCCCAGGTCTGTGCCAAGATGAACCCGCTCGCGGCCGGTGTCGCCGGTCGCGTCGAGTCGCCACCGGAGTGAACGCATGATAAAGACCGCCGCCGTCGATTATCCGATCCAAAATCTGCTGGCCGTACGCTGGAGCCCTTATGTCTTTAGCGAACGGCCGGTGCCGGCCGAAGATCTGCGCTCGCTGTTCGAGGCCGCGCGCTGGGCGCCGTCGAGCTACAACGAACAGCCGTGGCGGTTCATCGTCGGCCGGCGTGGCCAGGGGGATGTGCACGCTCGTATCCTGGACTGTCTGACCGAGCCGAACCAGAAATGGGCGCAGCGTGCGCCGGTGCTGGCGCTGGGAATCGTGGTCAAGGAGTTCATACGCAACGGCAACCCGAACAAGGCCGCGGTGCACGATCTCGGGCTGGCGGCGGGCAATCTGCTGGTCGAGGCCACGGCGCGGGGCCTGCACGTGCACCAGATGATCGGCCTCGACCCCGAAGCCGCCCGTAGCGCGTTTTCCATCCCGATGAACGCCGAAGCGATCACCGCGATCGCGATCGGCTACGCGGACAAGAGCGGCGCGGGCGATCCGGCGCTGGCCGAGCGCGACGCCGGTGCGCGCGAGCGGCGGCCGATCTCCGAGTTCGTGTTCGGCGACCGGTTCGGCGAGAGCGCGGCGTTATAGCGCTTGCCCGACCGGGTCATTCGGGATGATTGACGGGCTGTGCCGGCGGCAAAAACACGTTTGGCCGTTTGTCGTCGACGCCTTCGCAAATCTCGAATAGACCATAAATCAAATGCCTTTCGACCCCGCGGCATGAAACCGCGCGGGCGTGAATCCGGCGCTTTGAGCCCGTCAGGGCGAGGCGGCCGTTGCGCGACGTGTCGGGGCAGGCCCGGACTGGATTGGAGATTATTTAAAGCCTAGTATCGATGACAAGCATGGGAGAATAGAAAAGGCGATACCATGGCGGACCATACCGAGTATAGGCAGAAAAAGCGGCGTGGCGGCTTTGCGATCGGTCGCCGCGATTTTTTGAAGTGGAGCGGCTGCCTTTCGGGGGGCGTGTTGCTGGGTAGCGCCGGCGTTGGCCGCGCCTTGGCGGCGGCCAAGGGCAAGACGTTGACGATCGGCAATATCGGTTGGGACGAGGACGTCGCGCTCGCCTACCTGACCAAGGTCATTCTCGAAAACGAACTCGGCTACCAGCACGTGACCGTCGCCAAGCACGCGGTGGGCGACCTGTTCAAGGGCGTTGCCGACGGCTCGCTCGATGCGTTTCAGGATGTATGGCTGCCCAGAACCCATCGGGCCTATTGGGAGCAGTACGGCGATAAGGTGGCGAAGCTGGGCCCCTGGTATACAGGCCCGGCTAATCTCGGTTTGACGGTGCCGGACTATGTGCCGGCGAAGAGCATTGCCGACCTGCCCGCATATAAGGAGCAATTCGGGGGCCGGATCGTTGGTATAGAACCGGGGGCGGGCGAGATGAAAATCGTCGAGAACAAGGTCGTCCCCGGCTATCATCTCGACGACTATCAATTGGTTTCATCGACGACGCCGAAAATGCTCGCCGAACTGGATCAGGCGGTGCGGGATCAACGGCCCATCGTGGTGACGCTATACAAGCCGCACTGGGCATTCAGCGTCTATCGGATCCGCTATCTCGAAGATCCCAAGGGGTTGATCAGCGGCCACAACGAGCACCTGTACAGCATAGTCCGACAGAACCTCAAGCACGACAAACCGGACGCTTACGCGTTTCTGAACGCGATCCGATTTACGCCGAGCCAGTTGGGGCAACTGGAGTTGGCGATCAACGCGGCGAGGACGCCCGAGGACGGCGTCGAAGACTGGCTCAGCGGCAACGGCGCGTTTCAGTCGGGCAGTCGGAACAGCGTGAATCGGCAACTCGTCCGGCCATGGGTCGAGGCCGCCAAACGCGCGCGCAGACAAGCCTGAGTAGCAGAATATGCTTCGAGCTTCGAGGTCGCCGCCGCCGGCCCGCAAGTAGGCCGGCGGTCAGACGAGGGGCTTTCAAGCGCTTCTACGTTCTTCCTCGGCCTGTTTTGTGCGGCCGCTGCTTCCTTGTTGCCGAGCCCCGCGAACCGGCTGGCTGGTCTCCTCGTTCATGGCGCGCATAAGCGCATAGCACATAATAAGTAGCACGACACAGAACGGCAGGCCGGTGGTGACTGCCGCTGTTTGCAGCGCGCTTAAAGGATCGGCGCTACCGCCCAGCGTTCCGGCGATCAGCAGCACGGCGGCGACCACGCCTTCCATGATTGCCCAGAACAGGCGCTGTTGCCAGATGGGGTTGGGATCGCCCCCGTTGGTGAGGATATCGACCACCAGCGAACCGGAGTCCGACGAGGTGGCAAAGAACAGGGCCACCACGACGATGGCGGTCACCCCGGCAATAATGGATATGATGTTGGGCACCGACAGCTGTTGTAGCACCACGAAAATCGCCTGCGGCGCGCTGGCGCTCATCAGGGCCTTGTCGACGCCGTTGAGTACGCTGTGCAGCGCCGTGCGGCCGAAGATGACGAACCAGACGATGGAGGCCCCGCTGGGAATCAACAGCGTGCCCAGAATGAACTTGCGGATCGTGTAGCCGTAGGAAATACGGGCGATGAACAGCCCCACGAACGGCGACCAGGAAATCCACCAGCCCCAGTAGAACAGCGTCCACGCTTTCTGAAACTCGGTGCCCTCTTTGCTGGTGAACATGTTCAGGCTGGTCTGCGGCAGATGCTGTATGTAGTAGCCGGTGTCGTTCATGAGGTTCGACAGCAGATAGATCTTCGGCCCCACCAGGAATACGAAAAGGCCGAGGGCGATCGCCAGCCACATATTGATCACCGAGAGCCGCCGGATACCGGCGTCCACCCCGAGCATGACACTCGCGATGGCGATCATTTCAATCACCACGATGACCAGTATCTCGGTGCCGAGGCCGCCGGGCAGGCTGAACAGGGTATGCAGCCCGGCCGCGATCTGGTGCGCGCCCAGCCCGATCGAGGTCGCCAGGCCGAACAGGGTGCCGAACACCGCCAGGATATCGATGGCATGCCCGATAGGGCCGTAGATACGGTCGCCGATCAGCGGATAAAGAGCCGAGGCGGGTTTGAGCGGCAAACCGCGCCGATAAGAAAAGTAGCCCAGCGCCAGTCCGAGCACAATGTAAATGGCCCAAGGCTGCAGGCACCAATGAAAGAACGTGTAGTTCATGGCGACCTGGGCGGCGTGTGCCGTGCCGCCCTCGCCCACGGGCGGGTTCTTGAAATGCATGAGGGGCTCGGACACGCCGTAATAGACCAGCCCGATACCCATCCCGCAGGTGAACATCATCGACACCCACGACCAGGTATCGAATTCCGGCTTCGAGTCGTCCGGCCCCAGACGCAGATTGCCCCAGCGGCTGAGGGCGACGAAGATCACAAACACCAAAAAGAAAGCGGTGCTGCCCACGTACAACCAGCCGAAGTCGGACGTGATGAAATTCAATATCGCGTTGGCGATATCACTGAATTGCGACGGGAAAACCGCCGCCAATACCACCAAGGCGATCATGGCCACGCCGGAAACGAGGAACACCGGCGGATTGGTGTGCTCGTTGAGATAAGCTCGGATGCGTTGTTGCATTGGCGGGCAACCCCGTGGTTGGCAGTTCTAAATCGTTTGGACGTCGATCGATATGCAGCCTCTTACGCCGGTTCGCCGCGCCGGGCGAGGGACGTAGGCTGGCGGACGACTCCCTGAAGCGTAAACGGCGCTTGCAGCTTATGAACCCTGCACGAATATTGCGTGCATTTACCGGAACTGTCGCCGGATATTGCCGCCGGTCGATCGTGTTAACTCGACGCTTCGGCTTACTTGTGGGCTCATCCAAAAAAATACTAACATGAATCGCACGGCGGGGTCCGTGGTCCATTCGAGCGAACGGATCATTCGATCCCGGCTGCGGCTATCGCGCGCCTACACCATCTCGGGACAATCTCATGGGCAAAAATCAAGGCCATCGGGGCAATCCGTTTCGCGGTTTCATCGACATCATGACCGAGACGAATCGGGCGCGGGAGCAGTGGCTTACACGCGCCACGGGCGACACGGCCAAAGGCGGGCGGGCGCTCGCGACGGCTTATGTGCCGCCGACCGATATCTATGCCCTCGAGGGCGATTTGGTCGTGCGCATCGAAGTCCCCGGCGTGCGCCGAGAGGATGTGTCGCTGACCGTGTCCGGCGGCATGTTGACGGTATCGGGCTACCGGGACAGCGAACTCGACGACAACGTGGTCTACTACACCCGCGAGCGGGTTTACGGCACGTTTCGGCGCAGCATGCTGTTACCCGAAGGCGTGCAGGATTCGGACGTCAAGGCGTCGTTTTGTAACGGTCTGCTCGAAATCCACGTCAAGGGTGGGGCGGCCGCACGCCCGAGAAACATTGCGATCGCCGACGACGACGATCATGACGACTCGTTTATCGATTGCTCATGATCTAATCAGGCCGGTGTGATCACGCCACCCGCCGCCGCGTCACGGTCAAGCCGGCTATCGGTTAACATGATCGGTTTGCGCCCTCTGGTCGGCCCATGCGCTCCAACCCCTTTGCTCTGACCGCCGTGCCGTCGATGATCAAGTGGCTGCTGATCGCCAACGGCGTCGGTTTTCTGCTGCGTATCTACAATCCGCAGTTGATGATCCTGCATTTCGCCCTGTGGCCGCTGGGCAGCTACCCGGTGGGTACAACCGGCGTGAGCGTCGGCTTCGCGCCCTGGCAACTGGTCAGCTACGCGTTCCTGCACGCCAATTTCTTTCACCTGTTCTTCAACATGTTCGGCTTATGGATGTTCGGCCGGGTGCTGGAGCAGGTGTGGGGCCCGATGCGGTTCCTGTTGTTTTATGCCGTTTGCGTGATCGGCGCCGGGCTGACCCAACTCGTGGTCGTCTCGTTCATCGAGGCCGGCCCGGTCGCGCCGACACTCGGCGCTTCCGGCGGCGTGTTCGGCGTTTTGTTGGCCTTCGGCATGATGTTCCCCAATGTCCGCGTCATGCTGCTGATCCCGCCGATTCCGATGCCGGCGAAGTATTTCGTGCTCGGCTATGGTGCGTTGGAGCTGTTTTTCGGCGTGACCGGCACCGAGGCCGGCGTCGCGCATTTCGCCCATCTCGGCGGCATGGCGTTCGGTTTCATCCTGCTGATGATCTGGCGCCGCCAGGGCCGGTTGCGGAACTAGGGGCCGCAGCCTCTAGCCGAACGCTGACGTGCTCACGTTGAGCGTGACGTCGATATTGCCGCGGGTGGCGTTGGAATAAGGGCAGACCTGATGCGCCTTGTCGACCAGGGCCTTGGCGGTCTCCGGGTCCATTCCCGGCAGCGAGATATCTAACGTGACTTCGATACCGAAAGTCTCGCCGGACGGCCCGATGCCGACCTGCCCGGTGACGTGGTGATCCTCGGGCAGCTTGATCTTCTCCTTGCCGGCAACGACTTTCATCGCGCCGATGAAGCAGGCCGAGTAGCCGGCCGCGAAGAGTTGCTCCGGATTCGTGCCGTCGCCGCCGGCTCCGCCGAGCGCCTTGGGCGTGGACAGCTTCACGTCCAACACGTCGTCCGAACTGATCGCCCGGCCGTCGCGGCCACCGGTTGCGCTCGCCTGGGCCTGATAAAGGATTTTGTCGACAGTCATTGGTATTCCGTCATGTGGAAGATATATTGAGACTCGCATGGGTTTCGGTTGTGCGCAACTAAAAGCCTGGCCTGAACCTCCGACGCGCCGCGCGGTCTTAGGTTAAAGTGGCTTGCACCAGCCGCACGCTGCATTCGAGCGGTAGCGATACCACGATATGAACATCACGAAGACGCGTTTCATTGGGTTGACAGCGCTGGTCGCTCTGCTTGCCGGCTGCGCCTCCGGACCGGTTTACCGGCCCGCGGCCCAACCCGGCGATTATGGTTATCGCGACACCATGCTCACCCATCAGCACTACCGGGTGAGCTTTTCCGGCGGTTACGGCACGGCCCGGGAGACGGTCGACAACTTCGCGCTGTTCCGGGCCGCGCAGGTCGCGCTCTCCCATGGCGCCGATCATTTTCGTGTGGTTTCGTGGCATACCTCGCCGATCACCGAGAGCACCGCCTTCGGTCCGACCGCCTCGATCGGCTACGGCTATCCGCTCTGGAGCACTGGCTTCGGTTACAGCACCGGCAGCGTGAGTCGCACGCGCTATGAAAGCGTGCTGCAAATTCAGATCGGAGCGGATGTCCCGGATCAGGGCCCGCATATCTACAATGCCCGCCAGATCAAGCAAAATCTGTCGCCCGAGGTTGCCGCCGTCGAGCGTTGAGCCGCCGGCGTCCCGCTCGGGCGGGCGCGTTCATGCAGCCGGGTCGCGATATTCCGCCGTTTCGGCCATACGGCTATCGTCGGATGCAGGCTGCGCCGGCAATTCCGTATGCTGACGGAAACTTATCGGCGCAATGGCCCCCGATGTCAGACAGCAAGATTGAATCGGTTCTTCGCGAGGATCGCGTTTTCGAGCCGCCGCGTGCATTCGTCGATCAGGCCACCCTCAAGCCGGATGCGGTCGAGGCGCTGTACCGTGCCGCCGAAGACGACCAGGAAAATTTCTGGGCCGACCAGGCGCGCGAGCACATCGACTGGCACAAGGACTTCAGCCAAACGCTGGATGCCAGCAACGCGCCGTTCTTCAAGTGGTTTGCCGACGGCGAACTCAATGCTTCCTATAACTGCCTCGACCGGCACCTCGAGACCAGGGGCGACAAGACCGCCATCATCTTCGAGGCCGATGACGGCGAGGTCGAGCACATCAGCTATCGCGAACTCCATACGCGTGTGTGTCGGTTTGCCAACGCGCTCAAGGCCAACGGTCTGGGCAAGGGCGACCGGGCGATCATCTATTTGCCCAACGTGCCGCAGGCGGCGGTCGCGATGCTGGCCTGTGCGCGCATCGGCGCGATCCATTCGGTCGTGTTCGGCGGCTTCTCGGCCCCGTCGCTGCGCGATCGCATCGACGATGCCGAGGCCAAGATGCTTATCACCGCCGACGGCAATTATCGCGGCGGCAAACTGATTGCGTTGAAAGAGGTGGCCGACAAGGCGCTGTCGCAGGCCGGCGGCTCGATCGAGACGGTGATCGTGCTCAAGCGCGCGGGCTCCGACGTGAGCATGGCCTCGGGGCGCGACATCTGGTGGCATGACGCGATCGACGGCCAATCGGAGCAGTGCGACCCCGAGTGGGTCGATGCCGAGCATCCGCTGTTCATCCTCTACACCTCCGGCTCGACCGGCAAGCCGAAAGGCATCCAGCATTCGACCGGCGGCTATTTGCTGGGCGCGATCTGCACCTGTCGCTGGGTCTTCGATCTCGGCGACGACGACGTGTTCTGGTGCACCGCGGATGTCGGCTGGGTCACCGGTCATACCTACATCACTTATGGCCCGACGGGCTGCGGCGCGACCCAGGTCATGTTCGAGGGCGTGCCGACCTATCCCGAGCCCGATCGCTTTTGGAAGATGGTCGACACCCATCAGGTGACGATCTTCTATACCGCGCCCACCGCGATCCGGGCGTTGATGAAACACGGCGACGAGTACCCGCAGCGCCACGCGCTGGACAGCCTCAAGTTGCTCGGCACCGTCGGCGAGCCGATCAACCCCGAAGCGTGGATGTGGTATCGCAAGATGATCGGCCACGATCGCTGCCCGATCGTCGATACCTGGTGGCAGACCGAAACCGGCGGGGATATGATCGCGCCGATCCCGTCCTATACATCGACCAAGCCGGGTTCGGCCACCCACGCCCTACCGGGTATCGCGGCCGACATTCTGGACGAATCGGGCCGGCCGGTGAACGATGCCGGCACCGGCGGCGTATTGGTGATCAACAAGCCCTGGCCGTACATGCTGCGCACCATCTGGGGTGACCCGGAGCGCTACAAAGAGACCTATTTCGGCATGTACGATGCCCATACCTACGTTGCGGGCGACTCCGCCCAGCGCGACGGGCAGGGTTATTTTCGTATTCTCGGCCGGATTGACGATGTCGTGAATATTTCCGGGCATCGCCTCGGCACGATGGAAGTCGAGTCGGCCCTGGTGGCGCACGGCGAAGTAGCTGAAGCCGCAGTAGTTTCCCGGCCTCACGACGTAAAGGGTGAAGCGATCGTGGCCTTCGTCATACTAAAAAACGGCAAAGGCAACGACGAGTTGGCATCCGATTTGCGTAATTGGGTAGCGGAGCAGCTTGGCCCCATCGCCAAACCGGAAGAAGTCCGGTTCGCGGACGGCTTGCCCAAGACCCGCTCGGGCAAGATCATGCGCCGTCTGCTGCGCACGGTCGCCCGCGGCGACGAGGTCACGCAGGACGTGTCGACGCTCGAGAATCCGCAGATTCTCGAACAGCTGCAAGCCCGCGGCTCCTGACGCGGGACAGGTTAGGGGGTGGCCGGCCCGGCCGAGGCGTATTCCGCCCGCCGGCGCCGGCCTTTTTTTGCTAACCTGATGCCGTATTGCGGAATATTCACCAACACCCCGCGGCTTGCCGCGGGCACCTTGGCAATGGGGTTCCAAAGGAGAGGTGTTATACCACCGTTATAATGATTTAACGATAGCCGATAAGAAAAAGAGCAAGTCCGCAAGTAAACGCCAAAGGCACGCAAAATAAAGAAAATTAGTTTTCATTTGCGTTTTTCGCGTTCATTTGCGGATTGTTTTTGTCTTCCTTTTGTATCCTTGTTTTTGCAGGTTGGTATAGCTCTTCCCTTGGGTCGACCGTGCGGTCGAAAGACATTTGATTCCCGGATTCGACATGCCCCACGACGTGGTCATTGCCGCCGCGCAGCGAACGGCTATCGGGCGCTTGGGCGGCACGCTGTCCGGCTTGTCCGCCAGTCAGCTCGGGGCCGCGCTCGTCCGCGACACGCTGGCGGCCCGGCGGATCGATGTCGATGCGGTCGATGAGGTCGTGCTGGGCCAGGTGTTCACCGCCGGGAACGGCCGGAATCCGGCACGCCATACCGCGATGGAGGCCGGCCTGCCGACGCGGGTACCGGCCATGACCCTCGACTGCGTTTGCGCCAGCGGCCTGTCCGCGGTCATCGAGGCGGCTCGCCGGGTCGCCCTAGGCGATGCACGGCTGGTCGTCGCCGGCGGCCAGGAATCCATGAGCCAAGCGTCGCATCGGTTGTCCGGGCTGTCGATCGGCGGCCCGGCCCAAGAAGACTTGTGGAACGCAGCCAACGATGGCCACATGGGCCAAACCGCCGAGCATCTGGCCAAAAAATACCGTATCTCGCGCGCGGAACAGGACGAACTGGCGGCCGGTTCCCACCAGCGTGCCGAGGAGGCCGGCAAGCACGGGCGTTTCGAGGACGAGATTCGGCCGGTCGCGGTAGCGCAGAAGGCCGGCGACGCCGTCGCCTTCGCGCGCGATGAAGGCCCGCGCCCCGGTGTCACGCCCGCCAGTCTTGCATCGCTGGAACCCGCGTTCCTGCGCGGCGGCACGGTCACGACCGGCAACGCCGCGGGCATGTACGACGGCGCCGCGATCGTGGTGGCCACCACCGCGGCGCGCTGTCGCGAGCTCGGAATAGCACCGATGGCCCGAATTGCAGCCTACGCCACGGCCGGGGTCGAACCGGCCCGCATGGGCATCGGTTCGGTGACGGCCAGCCAAGCCTGTCTGCGGCGGGCCGGCTGGCGCGTCGGCGATCTGGATCTGGTCGAGGTCCACGAGGCATCCGCCGCGCAGTCGATCGCGGTCAACCGGCAAATGGAATGGCCGCTCGATCGGGTCAACGTCAATGGCGGCGCCATCGCGCTCGGGCACCCGGTCGGCGCATCGGGATGCCGTATTCTGGTCACGCTGTTGCATGAAATGGAAAAGCGGGACGCGCGGCGCGGGCTCGCCACGCTGTGCGCGGACGATAGCCAGGGCGTCGCGCTGGCCGTGGAACGCGACTGATCGGCCAGCGCTTAGCGTCTTCATCTGGTACCGGGTTTTCCCCTTGATCGTCGGGTGGCCCGGATGCATTGTGCAACGGATAATGGTGCGCATGTCGCGCCTGGCTTGGCTATTTGCGCCCAGTGCAGAGAACGTATCCTTCGCCATACGCTGTTGCGTATCGGTGGGGCTGTCGCTGTGGTTGGCGTTCTACCTGGAGCTCGATAACGCTTACTGGGTGTTTATCAACGTCGCCATTTTGATCCAGCCGCTGCCGGGCTTTCTCGTCGTGCGCGGTTTTGCGCGTCTGGCGGGCACCTTCGTGGCGGCGTGCGTGGCGATCCTGCTGATCGCGCTGTTTGCCCAGAGCTACACCTTGTTTTCGATCGCCATGATCGGCTGGGTGGCGGCGATGGTGTTCTGCGCCAGCCTGTTCCGCAACAATCTGTCCTACGGCTTTGTGCTGGCGGGTTACGTGACGGTGATTGTCGGCGTACGCGCAATGTCGGACCCGGCCACGGTGTTCTCGGTGGCGGTGGCCCGCGCCGCGGAAACCGCGCTGGCGGCGGTGGTGGCGGCGTTTGTCAGCGTCGTGCTAGCGCCGAGCGTGACCGCCCGGAAATATTTCCAGGCGCGCGTCGACGCGTTCAAGGCGATCGGCCGCCAGTTTCGTGTACTTAACCGTTCGCCCGAAGAACTGGCCGAGGAGGTCGATCCGAACACGCCGCACCCGCAGTTGCATGCGCTGGTCGAAAAAACGCTAACGCTGGAACAGACCCGTCAGTACGCCCGGTTCGATGCGCCGGGGTTCGCCGAATACGATCGCCTGGCGCGGCGGCTGGACTACGAACTGCTATCCATCGTGAGCGCGATGGCGTCGCTGCAGGTGTATTTGGGCAAACTCGGCTCGCGCGTGGATCGCGGGCCGCTCAAGGCGCTGGACCACGCGGCCAAGCTGCTGGAGGCCGATCCGGGTAATGCCCGTGAAATCAAGCGTGCCTTCGGCGATGCCTATAACGACGTGCTCGCCCAAGCGCGCGGCGGCGGCGAGGCGCAGCGCCGCCGGCGATCGCTGGTGGACTGGGTGGTCATCAGCCGGGTGCTGGATCTGGCCAATCGTCTGCGCGCGGCGGTGATCAAGCACGGCCTGCTGATCAGCGAGCGCGGCGCCGGCTCGCGCAATCCCTCGCGCCGCAACGAGTTTTCCACCGCGGTCCCGCTCCGCGAATCGGTCAAGGTCACGATTCGGGCCGCGGCTGCCATGAGTGCCGGCGCACTCATCTGGGCGACTCACCGGGAGCCCGCGTTGTCGGGAACCATGGTTTTGTTGTCGGTGCTGACCACGCTGTTCGCCCTATCCGATAATCCATCCAAGGGCGCACGAGGGTTCGGTATCGGCGGGCTATGCGCGGGAGTTTCGGCCTTTGTTGTGAATTTTCTGATCCTACCGCATGCAACCGATTTCGCCATGATGCTACTGGCGATCATGCCGTTCGTGTTCGTGGCCGGTCTGGCGATGGCCACGCCCAGTCTGGCCCTGATCGGCCGAGTCGGGCTCGTGATATTCGCGCTGTTGGTGCACCCGGCCAATGGCAGCCGGCAGGACTTCGTCAGTTTCTTCGAGACGTTTCTCGGCGCCGAATTGGCGGTGATACTGGCGCTGGTCGCTTTCGCGCTCGTGTTGCCGGTGGACCCGCGGGCGCTGTTGCGCGATCGGCTGTCCGGCATCTTCGGCGAGCTGGCCGACGGTTTCACCGAGCCGCGCGAGCGCTTCGAGACCCGGGTCTACGACCGGCTGATCAAGCTGCCGGTCGCCGCCGACCGGGGCGAGTTTCATATCTCGGCCCGCCAGGCCGCGTTCGCGGCGGTGAACATGGGGGTGGAAGCGCGCTCGCTTCGCGTGCTGGCCGATCGCGCGGAGTTCTGCAACGACACCCGGGTCGCTATTCACGACATGCTGGCCGGCCTCGAGGCGTTGTTCAAGCGCGGCTACCCCAGTGTGGACCGGGTGTTCGAAATGCAGGGCCGGGCCAATCGCCTGGCCCGGCAACTGCTCGACGAAGCGCTGACCTTCTCCCGGCGTCGGCGCATGCGTCTGGCGGTGCGCGCCTCGGTATCGGCCGAGTTGGTCGCCGCGGCACTGGCCGATTACGCCCAGGCACGCGAAAATACCGACGAGCGGCGCATTCGTTTGGGCGAGACCGATCGTGTTACCTGAAACGATAACCATCGGCGGCATTTATCTGCCGGTTTTTCTCGGCTTTCTCGGCGTCACGGCGGTCCTATATTTCGGCCTGCGCCGGGTCTCGCAGCGCCTGCACCTCTATCGCCTGTTTTGGCATCCGGCGCTGGCGGGGGCGGCCGCGTTCGTCATCATGTTGTCCTGCCTGCTGCTCTGGTTCGGCCCTTGAGGGCGCTCAACCCAGTATCGGAATGAATGACGCACCGATTTTTTAACAAGGCATTGAAAAAAGCCGGCGTGTCGGCTGTTTCGTCGTCAAACCCATAGCCGGGGGTAATACCAACCCTCATAAAGATTGATCGATTTTCATGAAGCCAGAATTCGTCCGCAAATGAACGCCAATAAACGCGAATGAAAGCGATAAAAACGTATAAGCGCATCTTATTCGCGTGCATTTGCGTTTATTTGCGGACTGTTTTGACCGGTAGGTCATTGCTTTTGCAGGTTGGTATAAGCCGGGACAAGAGGCATAGCGCATCATGATTTCGAGCATTTGGTGATTCGATGGCCAATTCGAGAAATGTTCTAAAAACGACCGCCCGCGTGGCGGCCACGCTGGTGATCGTGGTGATCGCGGGGGTGCTGGCCTGGTTCGCCTGGCAGCACTATGTCTATGCGCCGTGGACCCGCGACGCGCGTGTCCAGGCCGATGTGATCAACATCGCGCCGGAAGTCTCGGGCACGGTCACCGAAGTCGCCGTCGCCGACGAAAGCTATGTCCACAAGGGCGAGCTGCTGTTCAAGATCCAGCCGATCCGGTTCATCCATTCCGTGGCCGAGGCCAAGGCATCGCTGGCCCAGGCCCAGGCCCAGGAAGCCTTCGCCCAGCGCAAGGCTCGGCGGCTGGAAAAGCTGCCGCCGGGCGGTGTGTCGACCCAGAACCTGCAACAGGCCCAGTCCAACGCGGCCAGCGCCAGCGCCTCGGTCGCCCAAGCCAAGGCCCAGCTCGCCCAGGCCAAACAGAAACTCGAATGGGCCACCGTGCGTTCGCCGGTCAACGGCTATGTCACGCACTTGCTGCTCGACGAAGGCGATTACGCGACCCAGGGCACGTCGGCGATGACCTTGGTCGACGCCGAGACTTTCCGCATCATCGCCTATTTCGAAGAGACCAAGCTGGCCAAGATCGCCGTGGGCGACCCGGCCGACATCACGCTCATGGCTGGCGACACGCATCTCAAGGGCCATGTCGCGAGCATCGGTCACGGTATCGCGGTAGACAACTACGCCTCGGGCGAGCGCAACCTGCCCGACGTCGACCCGACTTTCCAATGGGTGCGGTTGGCCCAGCGCATACCCGTAACCATCGCCTTCGACCGAGCGCCGGAGACGCTGCCGCTGGCGGTCGGCCTGACCGCCACGGTGCATGTGCATCCGGATGCCGACAACGACAACGACAACGACAACGGCAACGGCAACGGCAACGGCAACGGCAACGGCAACGGCAACGGCAACGACGACGACGACGACGACGGCAACAACGACGGCAACGCATCCGCGCGCGAGAGCGATCTACGCTGGTCGCCGGCGCGCTCCGCGGACTTCGATCGCAACAAGCCCTGATATTCAGGTTAGGCCGCTTTGCGGCCGACGTCGTCCAGCCGGTCGACGCGGCGCAGCGCCGGGAACATCCACATCCAGGCCCCGACCACGGCCAACGTGCCGAGCCCGCCGAAAACGACCGCCGGCACGGTGCCGATAATCGCCGCGGTCACGCCCGACTCGAACTCGCCGAGTTCGTTCGAGGCGCCGACGAACAGCATGTTCACGGCATTGACCCGGCCGCGCATGGCGTCCGGCGTGGCCAGTTGGATCAGCGTCGATCGTACGAACACGCTGATCATGTCGGCCGCGCCCATGACCGCCAGGGCGGCAAAGGACAGGACGAAGTTCGTGGAGAGCCCGAACACTGTCGTGCCCAGCCCGAAGACGGCGACCGCCGCGAACATCACCGGCCCGGCCCGTCGATTGAGCGAGACCCGGCCAAGATAAAGCCCCATGGCGAAGGCCCCGATAGCGACCGCGCTGCGCAGCGCGCCAAGTCCGGCCGGCCCGGTGTGCAGAATCGAGTGCGCATACACCGGCAGCAGCGCGGTGGCGCCGCCGAGCAGCACCGCGAACAGAGCCAGCGAGATCGCGCCGAAAATGATCGGGCGCGGATTGTTGCATAGTCCCGCCGATCGCGCCTTATACCAACCTGCAAAAGCAATGACCTACCGGCCAAAAACAGTCCGCAAATAAGCGCAAATGCACGCAAATAAGACACGCTTATGCGCTTTTCCCGCTTTCATTTGCGTTTATTGGCGTTCATTTGCGGACGAATTCTGACTTCATGAAGATCGATCAATCTTTATGAGGGTTGGTATTAAGCGTCCGGATCGCGATAGCGGATGGCCTCGATCTCCAGTTCGCGCCGTGAATCGGGTAGCGTGACGTCCACCACATCGCCGACGCGCTTGCCGAGCAGGGCGCCGGCAACCGGGGAATGCAGGCTGATCGCGCCGGTCGCGGCGTCGGTCTCGTCGGCGCCGACGATGCGATAGCGATGCCGTGAATCGTCGGCATCGACCACATCCACCCAGGCGCCGAAGAACACTTTGTCGGGGCTGTCCGTACGCGGCTCGACCGCGGTCAGTTCATCGATCCGCCGGCCCAGATAGCGCACGCGCCGGTCGATCTCGCGCAGTTCTTTCTTGCGGTAGATATATTCGGCGTTTTCCGAACGATCGCCCTCGGCGGCGGCATCGGCGAGCTTGCGCACCACGAAGGGCCGTTTCTCGCGCCACAGATGGTCCAGTTCGTCGGCCAGCGCCTGCCAGCCTTGGCGGGTGATGTAATCGCGCTTGGCCATGACCGGCGCACCCGATTAGCCGGCGTCGCCCATCGAACCGGGCGGCGGCGGCAGGTCGTCCGGCACGAAGAAATCGGGCCAGAGTTCCTGACCCGGGTCGACCGCATAGACCGAAAAATCGCTCACGCCGGCGTCGGCCAGAACACGATCGTCCATACAGAACCGGCCGGTGAATTCGCGCGCGGGCCGGGTCAGGATGACGTGCGCGGCGTCGGCCACGATATCCGGCGTGCGGCAGTGCCGGCGCAGCTCGGCGCCGCCGATCAGGTCGATCGCGGCGGTCGCGATGCCGGTGCGCGGCCACAGCGCGTTGACGGCGATGCCGTCTTCGCGGAATTCCTCGGCCATACCCAGCACGCACAGGCTCATGTTGTATTTCGCCATCGAGTAAGCCACATGCGGGGCGAACCACTTGGATTGGAAATCCAGCGGCGGCGAGAGGTTAAGCACATGCGGGTTCTCGGCCTGCTTCAGATACGGGATACAGGCCTGGCTGACCAGAAACGTGCCGCGGCCGTTGACTTGGTGCATCAGGTCATAGCGCCGGGCCGGGGTGTCGGGGGTGGCGGTCAGCGAGATCGCGCTGGCGTTGTTGACGCAAATATCGATGCCGCCGAAATGCTCGGCGGTCCGGCGCACCGCGGCCTCGATCGCGTTCTCGTCGCGGATATCGCAAACGATCGGCAGGGCGTGGCCGCCGGCGGATTTGATTTCGGCCGCGGCGCTGTGGATCGTGCCGGGCAGTTTCGGGTGCGGCTGATCGGTCTTGGCGGCGATCGCGATATTGGCGCCGTCGGCGGCGGCACGCTTGGCGATCGCCAGCCCGATACCGCGCGAGGCGCCGGTGATGAACAGCGTCTTGCCGGCCAGACCCGGCGCGGCGGATGAACTCGATTCGGCCATGTCTCCTCCGAGAAATCGATGATGAGTCGTGTTTTATAGCTTTGGTAACGCGAGGTGCATTACCCGTTTGCCAAGCCACGGCGGCAGGCCGCTGGGGGCGAGCCGGCCGGCGCGCATCAGCCAGCGATAGGAAAAGCCGGGGACGACCTGCGTGGTGCGGCCGAGCCCGCGCAGCGCGGCGCGCGCAACGTCCTCGGTCGAAAGGATCGTGCCGGCCTTCAGCGGGCCGGGCCAGCCGGATGGATCGAAATCGACCTTGCCGAAGAATTCACTCTCGGTCAGGCCCGGGCAAAGCGAGACCACGTCGATGCCGTCGTCGGCCAGTTCCTCGTGTAGCGATTCGCCGAGAAAGCGGTTCCATGCCTTGGTCGCGGAATAGCCGGCGAATTCCGGGGTCGGCAAAATGCCGACGATGGACGACACCATGATGATGCCGCCGCTTTTCTGGTCGCGCATCGCCCGGCCGAAATGATGCGTGAGCTTGAGCGGCGCGCGACAGTTGAGCGCCAGCGTGGCCAACTCGTCGTCGAGATCGTGGTCGAGAAATCGCCCGGTTTGGCCGACGCCGGCATTGTTGACCAGTAAACCGATATGGCGCAGATCCAGCGCCGCGGCGATCGTATCCAGACAGTCGTCGGCGCGCAGATCGGCGGGAATCGCCAGGGCGCGGGCCTGGGACTCGGCCTCGATATCGGCGGCCAGGGCCGCCAGCCGCTCGGCGCGGCGCGCCACCAGCGCCACATTGACGCCGCGGGCGGCGATCTGGCGGGCGAACGCCTCGCCGATGCCGGATGAGGCGCCGGTGACCAATGCCCAGGGGCCGTATTTATCCGCGAAACGCATGATGTTCACCTTATTCGGTTAATTCAGCCAGAACAGGCCGGCGTTGAGATATACCGCATAGCTCACCCAAGCCAGATAGATTGCGAACAACAGCCCGGCGAGCCGGTCGGCGCGCCAGAACGCCGCTGTCGTGGCCGCCACGGCGAGCCAGAGAACGACAATCACCAGCAATGCCCAACCCAGCGCGTGCGCGCCGAAGGCCACCGGCATCCAGAGCGCGTTGAGCGCGAGCTGGAGCACGAACAAGGCCACTTCCCGGCCCGGGCCGCGCGCCCGCCAGACGCGCCATGCCGCCACCGCCATGGCGATATAAAGCAGCGTCCAGGCGATCGGAAACGCCACGTCGGGCGGTGTACCCGGCGGCCGATTGAGCGCGGCGTACCAATCGCCGGGCGGGGCGAGCGCGCCGGTCAGCGAGGTTAGGGCGACCAGAATGCCGCACGCGGCCGCGGCCAGCGCGGGATTGAAGTTCGGATACGTATCGTCGGCGGCCATGACCGGCTCCTTTGTTGTCAACCCGTCGCGTCGACGGTGTCGAGCAGCAGTCCGGGCATGGCGTCGGAGGTGCCCAGATAAGGCGCGATTTCGATCGTTATGCCCGGATGGCGACGGCGCGTGTGCTCGACTTCGGCCGGAATGTCTTCGGCCACGTGCCGGCCGGCCGCCAGGAAATAGGGCAGTACCGTGATATGGGTCGCGCCGTGGTCGATCAGGCGCGCCAAGCCGTCCGGAATGCTCGGCGGGGCCAACTCGAGAAAAGCGCATTCGATGGCGGCGAAGCGGTGACCGGCGGCGTGTCGTACCCGTTCGGTCAGCACGCGCACCTCATCGTTGGATTCGGCCCGGCGGCTGCCGTGGGCCACGACCAGCAAAGCATCTATCATATACGGTTCTCGATAAGGCGGCGGCACGCCGCGGCCGTTGCTGACCGGAAACTACGATGCGTCGATGCTATCAGACGCGGCCTCTCCCAATTGATAGGCCAGTTGATAGCCTAGTTGATAGAATAGCGCCCTGACCGACAGATGCCGCCGATTTCGGCGAGGTGCGCCATGTTAATGCCGCAAAACGAACCCGTGACCTTTACGCGCGACTGCGAGGCCGTGCTCATTCCGGCCGGCGATACGGTCGAAATTCCGGTGGGCACGCACGGCAACGTCACCCAGGCGCTGGGCGGCGCTTTCACCGTCTATATCGCCGGCAATCTGATTCGTATCGCCGGCGAGAACGCCGATGCCATCGGCAAGGAAGCCCCCGAGCCGCTCAAGCTGCCGGACAACGCCACCGCCGAGGACGTGGAAGCGTTGGTCTGGGAACAGATGCAGACCGTGTTCGACCCGGAAATTCCGATCAACCTGGTCGATCTGGGCCTGGTCTATCGCTGCGAGTTCGACCATTCCGACCCGGCGGCCCGCGTGGTCGATATCGACATGACGCTCACCGCGCCTGGTTGCGGCATGGGCGATATCCTAGTCGACGATGTGCGTTCCAAGGTGAAAATGGTGCCGACCGTCACCCAGGTGAACGTCGAACTCGTGTTCGATCCGCCCTGGAACATGGAAATGATGAGCGACGCCGCCAAGCTGCAGGTCGGCATGCTCTAAAAATTGACGATGCCCAGCACGCCGATGACGATCAGATAGCCGGCGACGATGTAGTTGAGCAGGCGCGGCGCCAGCAGGATGGCCACGCCGGCGACCAGCGAAACGATGGGCGCCAAATGGCCGCTACTGATGGTGATCGTCATGCTTCGAAATCCTTGGTGCGTGGGAAAACGCGCGATAGTGTCGGCCAAGCCGGCCGTATCTACAAGCGAAGCGTTCGACGCCTATAGTCGGCCGAGATCCGCGCCGATCACGCGCTCCAACCGCGCGCGCTGGGCCGCGATCACCTCATGCGTGCCCGCCTTGAGATCGCGCGCGGCGCGCATGGCGGCAAAGCCTTCGGCCAGCAAATCATAGGTGGCGGCGAGCCCGAAAGTGCGCGCCGGCGTCCGCGCCAGCTTGAATGCCCACCAGGCGGTCCGGCTGTCGGCATAGCCGGCGACCAACTCCACAAGTTCTTCCAGCCAGAGGACCTGCTGCAGCCTGGCCTCGTGGCGGCCGACCCGGCGGATGGCGCGGATATAACTATACGGATTGAGCGTGGCGTGTTCGGCGACCAGCGCATCGGCCATCGCGATATCCAAGCTTTCGGCCGCGGCTTGAAGTTCGATCGCGATCACCAGCGGCCGGTCGCGATCGACGATGCGATCCACCGCCAGGGCCACCTTCTCGGGCCGGCCGGTCAGCTCGCTCCAGTCGGCATCGCGATAGAAGCGTTGCGTGAGAAACCGCAACAAAGGGGCGCCGTCGTAAGGCGTCACGCGCGCGCCGTGGAACGTGGCCACATGCGCGCATTGCCAGTATCGCAGTTCGGCCAGGCGCTGATGAAACAGCGGATCGCGACGTTCTGCGATGATCGCGCGGGCCTCGCCGAGCGCGGCCAGCGCGTCGCCGAGCGGGCGCGGCGCGACGATCACGGTGTCCTCGCGGCGCAGCCGCCGGCGTGTCGGGACTCGAGGTTGCCCCGATCAAAGCACAGGTAAAACCTATCGCCATGCGCGGTCGCGCCCGCGACCGGCGCATCAGCCGCATCGCTGTCGTCGCGGCGCACGCTAGACGCTCCGGCGGCGATCGATACCACGAGCGATGTCCTCATGTGCCTCCTGTGGTTGCACGGCCAAAGCCGACGTTCACGTATACTGCCGGTGACGAACAAATTCTCCTGTCTATTCATACCGATCGATGCCCGATCACGCCAACCCCAATCTGCAGGCCAGACGTCGCGCCAGCCTCGCCCGGATTCAGAAACTGGCGTACTGGCTCGACGACGCCTTTCGCATACCGGTCATCGGCAAGCGCGTCGGTATCGACGGCATCCTCGGCGTGCTGCCGGTCGCCGGGGACTTCACCGGGCTGGCCCTGTCCAGTCTGATTATCGGCGAAGCCGTGCGTTTGCGCGCGCCCCGGCGATTGCTGGTGCGCATGGGCGCGAACGTGGGCCTGGATTTTGTCGTCGGCCTGATCCCGGTCGCCGGTGATTTGTTCGATATGGCGTACAAGGCCAATCGCCGCAACCAGGCGCTCATGCAGCGCTGGCTGGAGGATGTGACCGGCGAGTCCGGGGCGGCCGGGGCACGAGCAGCGTGACGATCCTGCCCGGGTCGGCCGCGACGCCGGTGGCCTGCATCGGTCCGTGGCGCGCGGCGGTCGGCTGACGATGCGCGGCGCCTGCGATGCGCGGCGCTGCCCGCCGCGCCGCCTGTACGACATCCTGTGCGCCGCCATGGCGAACCGGCCGTTCGCATATCATGCCATCGAACTGCCGGGCGGCGGCCGGGTGATCGATCGCGGCTCGGGGATGGTCGAACTGGCGCCGGTCGCGCCGGCTGCGGGTGCCGCGGCCACGGTCATCTCGGCCGGCATCCACGGTAACGAGACCGCGCCGCTGGAACTGTTGCTGGATTTGGCGAACGATCTGGATGCCGGCAGCCTCGTCGTTGGCGCGCCGGTGTTGCTCATTGTCGGCCATCCGGCGGCGATCGTCGCGGAAACGCGCTATATCGACACCAATCTGAATCGGTTGTTCGTACGCCCGGCGGCCGCCGGCGCGGGCGGCGAATACGCCCGGGCGCGCGAACTGATGGATGCGGTGGATGCGTTCTGGAGCGCGCACGGACAGGCGGCTCCGCCCGACGATCAGCGGGCCACGCCGCTGCATCTGGATCTGCACACCGCGATCCGCGAAAGTCGTTATCCGCGTTTCGCGGTGGAACCGTTTGCCGATAGGGCCACGCCGCCATCGCTCTGGCGCGCCCTGGCCGCCGCCGGGCTGCAGGCGGTGTTATCGCAGCATGCGCCGAGCCCGACGTTTTCGCACTACAGCCGCGCCGAACACGGGATCGCGGCGTTCACGCTTGAACTCGGGCGCGTAGCGGCCTTCGGCGCCAATGATCTGGCCGTGCTCGCGCCGGTGGCCGACTGGCTGGCGGCCCGGGTCGCCGGAGCGCCCGCGGCGGAGGCGGCGGTAAGCACGATGGCCTTCTTCCGGGTAGTCGACGAACTGCGCCGTGTCGGCGACGATTTCACGCTCGGCTTCGATGACGAAGTCGCGAATTTCACCGCCTTCGACGTCGGCCGCGTGATCGCCCGGGACGGCGCGGCCGGCGCGACGGTGGTCGCTGATGCGCCGGTTTATGTCGTGTTTCCCAACGCGAACGTCGAACGCGGGGCACGGGCGGCGCTGCTGGCGCGGCCGGCGCCTGGGCCGTAAGCCTCCAATGCCCGCAATGCCCGGCATGCGACGGATTCGTGATGTCGTTGTGATCACGCGGCTGCTAGGCTAGCGTGTTTGCGGCACTGCGAGGGCGACGCGACGCGCATGGGCGACAACGCGATACCATTGGTCGTTCGCGACCTGCACAAGAGCTTCAACAATGTATCCGTGCTCGAAGGGCTGTCGCTCGAGGCCCATGAGGGCGATGTCATTTCGTTGATCGGCGCTTCGGGCTCGGGCAAGAGTACGTTCCTGCGCTGCATGAATCTGTTGGAGATCCCCAACGCCGGCGAGATCGCGGTGCACGGCGAGACGGTGAACTTCAGGACGCGGCGCGGCAAGCGCGAGCCGGCCGACTGGAAGCAGGTCGAACGTATCCGGGCGCGCCTGGCGATGGTGTTTCAAGGGTTCAATCTCTGGGCCCACATGACGCTGATCGGCAACGTGATCGAAGCGCCGATACATGTGTTGGGCAAGTCGAAAAAAGAAGCGCGCGAGCAGGGCATGGCGCTGCTCGAGCGCGTCGGCCTGGCCGAACGCGCCGAATATTTCCCCGCCCAGTTGTCCGGCGGTCAGCAGCAGCGCGGCGCTATTGCGCGCGCCTTGGCGATGGATCCGGAAGTCATGCTGTTCGACGAGCCCACCTCGGCGCTCGATCCGGAACTGGTCGGCGACGTGCTCAAGGTCATGCGCGGGTTGGCCGACGAGGGCCGTACGATGGTGGTGGTCACCCACGAGATGGATTTCGCCCGCGATGTGTCGTCGCAGGTGATTTATCTGCATCAGGGGCGGGTCGAGGAAGCCGGGCATCCCGAAAACGTGTTCGGCAATCCGAATTCGGATCGGCTCAGGCAGTTCCTCGGCCCGCGGTTCTAGACGCTATCCGAATGATCGATTTTCAGGGATACGGCTGGCGGTTGCTCGACGGGGCGCTGCTCACCGCGGAGCTGGCGGCGCTCTCGTTGGTGCTGGCGCTGGTGCTCGGACTGGTCGTGGCGAGCATCAAGCTGTCGCGCTCGTATGCGCTGCGCGGACTGGCGCTCGTTTATACGACGGTTATCCGCGGCGTGCCCGATCTGGTGATGATGATGCTGTTGTTCTACGGCGGCCAGATCGGCGTGAACATGGTGGTGGACCAGATCAACGCCTGGGCCGGCACCGAGATCTTCATTTACGTGAATGCCTTTGCCGCCGGCGTGATCACATTGGGCGTGATCTACGGCGCCTACATGTCGGAGACGTTTCGCGGCGCGTTTCTCGCCGTGGACGCCGGCCAGATGGAAGCGGCGCGCGCCTACGGCATGAGCGGCTGGCTGGCGTTTCGCCGCGTGCGCTTCCCGCTGATGATGCGCCACGCCCTACCGGGCATTAACAATAACTGGATGGTGCTGCTCAAGTCCACGGCGCTGGTCTCGATCATCGGCCTGTCCGACATGGTGCGCATCGCGGATCAGGCGACCAAGGCCACCCATGAGCCGTTTTTGTTCATGGTGCCGGTCGGGCTCGGCTATCTCGCGATCACCGGCGTGTCGGAGCTCGCGGTCGGCTGGCTGCGGCGCCGCTACGATACCGGTTTCGAAGGGGCGGCGTAATGGAGCAATGGTTGGCTCATGTCGCGCCGTTTCTGTCGAATAACGACATCTTCACGCCGGCGACGCTCGCGGTGTACTGGGACGGCCTGGTCAATACCGTACAGTTGGTCTTCATCTCGCTGGCGATCGGCATCGTGCTGGCGGTACCGCTGTCGATCGGGCGCATGGCGACGTGGTGGATATCCACGCCGATCTGGATCTATACCTATGTCTTTCGCGGTACGCCGCTGCTGATTCAGCTCTATATCGCCTACTACGGCTTCGCCTTCGTGCCGGGCGTCCAGGAAAGCTGGTTCGCGTTCTTCATCAATAACCCGTTGTATCCGGCGCTGCTGTCGTTCGCGCTCAACACCGGCGCCTATACCACCGAAATCTTCTACGGCGCGATCCGGGCCACCCCGCGCGGCGAGCTGGAGGCCGCGCGCGCCTACGGCATGTCGTCGTTCACGGCCTACCGGCGCGTCGTGCTGCCGTCGGCCTTGCGTCGTGCCCTGCCGGCCTACGGCAACGAGGTGATCTTCATGCTGCACGCGAGCGCGATCGCCTCCACGGTTACGATCACCGACCTGACCGGCGCGGCCTATTATGTCTATGCGCGCTTCTACTCGCCGTTTCCGGCGTTTATCTTCGTTGCCTGCGTCTATATGGTGCTCAGCTTCGTGATTCAGGGCGGTTTTCGGCTGGCGGAGAAGCGTCTGCTGCGACATCTCCAGCCCGCCTGACCCACGGCGCGGCGGGTATTGCACGTTTTGTGCATGTTCACCACGCGATATCCGTGGTTCAATCCATGCGTCGGGCCGGATGCGGGCATCGCATGCCGGCCGAACCCATTCACGAGGACCGAATCGATCATGAAAAAACTGCTGACCGTATCCGCGCTGGTCGCGAGCGTAGCCCTGAGTGCCGGCGTGGCGACGACCGCGAGTGCCGCGGACGACAACGTGCGCATCGCCACCAACGTGCCCTACAAGCCGATGGAATACGCCAAGCCGGACGGCACGCTTACCGGCTTCGACATCGATCTGGGCAATGCGCTGTGCAAACAGGCCGGCCTGGACTGCAGCTGGGTCCGGCAGGGCTGGAACGGGATTATCCCGGGCCTGATGGCGCGCAGGTACGACGCCATCATGTCCTCGATGACGATCAACGAGCAGCGCAAGAAACACGTGCTGTTCTCGAACCCTTATATCGTCGTGCCGTCGGCTTTCTTCGTGCCGTCGGGCAGCCCGATCGACCATATCAGCGATGAGGTTCTCAAAGGCAAAAAGATCGGCGTACAGCGCGGCACGGTCCAGGACAATTACGTCACCGACAAGTACGGCGACATCGCGGACATTACGCGCTACCAGAACGCCGACGACGTGGCGGTGGACATGGCCGCCGGGCGGCTGGATTTGGCCTTCTTCGACCAGATCACCGGCCAGAGCGCCCTGATCGACGCGCATCCGGGCAAATATCACCAGGTCGGCCCGAGCATGACCCAGCCGAAGAAATACTTCGGCAGCGGTTTCGGCATCGCCTTCCGAAAGAACGAGCAGGACTTGGCCGACAAGTTCAACAAGGCCCTGGCGGCCCTCAAGGACAACGGCACCTACGCCAAGATCTACAAGAAATACTTCCACAAGGCGCCGCCGGCCGGCAACGGATCATAGATTCGACAGCCCGGCTTATTATCGAGGCGCTTCTTGCGGGAAGCGCCTCGATGTTTATGGCGTGAGGTTTTATTCACCAATGCCTGGCACAAGAAGCAATGGACTATTCCCCAATAGTCAATGAAGTCCTGAGGGGGCTGTGGTGGTTGGTGCCGGTCGCCTTGGTAATAGGCTTCTTCCAATCTCGGTGGTTCAAGGGAGCACTTGGCGAAGCCTTGGTTAAATTCGCGGCGAAGTTGAGGCTTCCGGCCGACACTTACCACCGAATCCACAATGTTACATTGTCGACGCCTGACGGAACCACGCAAATCGACCACGTGTTCGTATCCCGGTTTGGCATCTTCGTGGTGGAAACGAAGAACATGAAGGGTTGGATTTTCGGTGGCGAGAACCAGGCTCATTGGACGCAAAAGATTTTCAAGAAATCATTCAAATTTCAAAATCCGCTTCGCCAAAACTACAAACACGTAAAGGCGTTGGAAGCAGCGCTTGATGTCCCGCCGGAGGTCATCCACTCTGTGGTCGTTTTTGCGGGTGAAAGCACGTTCAAATCGCCCATGCCAGCTAATGTCACACGGGGCGGCGGCTATATCACCTACGTCAAGTCGTTTCGTCAGCCGGTGTTGAGCGAATCCGAGGTTCAGGGCGCTGTGTCTCAGATTCAGACTGGCCGGCTGGAGCCATCTCGGCAAACACATCGCCTACACGTCCAGCAACTCAAAACACGATCCAATCCGTTTGCGGAGCGGAAATGCCCTAAATGCGGTAGCAGCATGGTCTTGCGCACTGCAAAGCGGGGCGCGAATGCGGGCAATCAGTTCTGGGGATGCTCGACTTATCCTAAATGTAGGGTCGTGCAAAACCTCACCTAGCAAATCGCTGCAAGTGACGTTCGATCCGCCGCCCATTTTTGCTGTCGCAAAACGGCCATCCCCTCAAATGCACCTGAGTTCAAGCGTTAGCTCTCCTCTTTGGTCAACCGCACGGTTTCATATCGCGTGGTCGAAAAACATTTGATTCGCGTCGATTTGCGTGCATTCGCGGACGCTCTTTCTTCCATTCTGCGCGGTTCATGCCGATTCGTGCCGCGACCGCCGTGTCAGCGCGGCCAGCGCGGCGCGCTTCGATTCGGCTTCGATCTCGGCGTACAGCGCGAACGGATCGATCACGGGCCGGCCGAGCGCCGCTTCGAGTTGACTTTGGCTGGCGGCTGCCGCCCCTTCGCCGGCCTCGTCGGAGCCGAGATTCGATTGAAAGATGCCGGCGGCGCTGACCGGCAAAAAATCCTCGTAGACGATCGGATGCGCCACGATATGGCCGGCCGCGATGAGCGCTTCGATCGCGCTGTCCGCATCGGTCGGCGCGTTAGGGTCGATTGTCGAGGCGCTGGCGGCTTCATAGCGGAAATAGGCCAGTTCGCGCCGGCGTAGCGTATCGAGGTCATCCGGGAATTCCTCGAAGATGCCGGCCAGCGCGGCCTGATAGTCGTCGTTCGAGTCGGTCTTGTAGGTTTTGGCGGCGGCCAGCAGCCGATCATAGAGCGCGCGCCCATCCGGCGTGAGCGCCACGCCGCGCTGCTCGATCTCACCGAAGCGCGCGGTATGCCGGCCTTCGGCGTCGCCGGCGAAACGGATCGACTCCTCCAGCGCCTTGAAGCTGGTCTGGCGCAGCAGGATCGGCACGTCCCGCCGCGGCGGCCCCTCGATGGTCGCCTTCGGCGTCATGCCGTACGCCGGCATCGCGGCCTGGGCGGCATCGATATCCAGGGTGCGCGGCGTCAGGTGGTTGATGTGCGGGCCGCGAAAGCAGACCACGTCGGCGATCAGCTTGTGCTCGGCGGCCAGCGCTTCGTAGGTGGCGTAGTCGACCGTGGCGTTTTCGTGCCAGCGGAAGGTCTCGATCGCTTCGGCGACGAATTCTTCGGCTTCGGCGTCGGTCAGTCCGCCTTCGGACTCGTGGCGTGCGACGAGTTCGCGCACGCGCGGCGTGAAGATATCGCGGCCGGCCAGAATATCGGCGGCGCGCCGGCGCAGGCCGTCGTTCTCGATCAGGTCGAGCCGTAGCAGGGAGGTGAACAGTCGGAACGGATTGCTCGCGAGCGCATCGCTGTCCACCGGCCGGAACGCGGTGGAATGCACCGGCACCCCGGCGGCGGCCAGATCGTAGTAGCCGACCGGGGCCATGCCTATGACGGCGAACAGGCGCGCCAGCATGCCGAGTTCGTCCGGCGTACCGAGCCGGATCGCGCCGTGGCGCTCGACCGCCAGCCGGTCCAGCTCATTGGCCGCGGCCATCCGCTTCGCGAGCGCCGGATTGTCCTCGAGCGTGCGCGCGTTGATATCGGCGACCAGTTCCAGCAGCGCACCGTACTGCGGCACTTCACGCTTATACATCCGCGACATTGCCGTAGCGAAGCGGTCGCGAATCGAGGCGGGACAAACGAATGAGTCGGTGGGCATGGCGCACTCCGGAATCGGCGTCTTGCAATGCGTCCAGTCTGACATCGCCGCGATGCCTCCGCTAATCCGAGCGGCCGTTAAGGAAATCGGTGAGGCAGCGTCCGAACGAGGTGGTGGCGGCAAGGCGGGCAACGTAGGCGCCGAGCGCGCCGCGCTGGGCTGCCTGGATGGCCGCCGCGCGCGTTGCCGCGGCCGGTGTGGCCACGGCGGCGATCGCCAGCACCGCGATTTGGATTCGGAGCGAATCTGCGGGCAGCGTCATCCATAGCGCGACCAGCGTCGCCAGCCAGCAGGCCAGAAACAGCGGCTGGCAAACGACATCGGCGGCGATCAGCAGATAACCGGCCCAGCGGGGCAGGCGTCGGCCGCCGGGATTACGGCGGCCGTCGTTGGGGTCTTGCGGGTGCATGGCAATGGCAATAACCGTTGGCTTGAATTGCGGGCGCGGCACGTCCTCGAAGGCGGTGTGCGCCATGATATGGATACGCAGCGCGCAGGCTCGCCCGTTGCATGCGCGGCCTCGAAGTAGCGTATCGGCCGCGGATGGCCGCCGCTGAAATACCGGTTGGCCCGGGCCGGCCGGCGGTCGCGGCTTTCGGCAATCGGCAATCGGCAATCGGCGATCGGTGTGGGTTTTTACGCGCTCATGCATCGCGGGCGATCTCCTGCGCTTCTTCTTCGCTGGCCGCCGTGGGGGCCGCGCCCTTGAGCGCCTTGCCCGCGGGTTCGGGCGTGAAGTAGACCGACACCACGCCGATTACGCCGGCGACGACGAGCATGTACGCCGGCATGAAGTGGTTGCCGGTGCCGTGGATCAGGGCCGCGGCGATCAGCGGCGTGGTGCCGCCGAAGGCCGATACCGAGAGGTTGAACCCGATCGAGGTGGCACCGTAGCGCACGCTCGTGGGAAACAGCGTGGGCAGCGTGGACGGCTCGGTGCTCATGAAGCAGACCAGCATTAGGCCGATCGGCAGAGTGCCGAAGAAGATCGCGACGTAGCCGCCCTGGGTCACCAGCCAGAACGCCGGTATCGAGATCACGATCAGCAGCGCGCAGCCCGCGTACATGACCGGCTTGCGTCCTATGCGGTCACTCAGACGGCCGAGAAACACCACGATCAGCGCGATGATCAGCATCACGAGGATGACCACCGTCAGCGCCGGCGTCTCGGCCACGCCCAGCACCGACGACAGATAGGTCGGCATGTAGCCGGTCAGCATATAGTTCGTGACATTGAACGCCAGCACCAGGCCGGCGCATACGAGTAGCGGCCGCCATTGGGCGGCGACGGTATCCTTGAGCTGCTCGAACCGGCTGCGGTGGTCCATGCGCTCGTCGTCGGTCTGTTTTTCGTAGGCCGGCGTCTCTTCGAGCTTCAGCCGGACGAATAAACCAATAAGGCCCAGCGGGGCCGCCAGCAGGAACGGAATCCGCCAGCCCCAGGCGCTCATCGCCGTGTCCGACAGCACGGCTTGCAGCACGGTGACCAGCACCGCGCCGAGGATATAACCCGACAGCGTGCCCACCGGCAGATAGCTGCCGATGTAGCCGCGCTGGCGATCGGGCGCGTGTTCGGCGAGAAAAGTCATGGCGCCCACGTATTCGCCGCCGGTGGAAAACCCCTGGATCGCCCGCGTTACGAACAGCAGGATCGGCGCGGCGACGCCGATCGCGGCATAGCCCGGCAGCACGCCGAGCAGGAACGTGCCGAGCGCCATCAGCAGCACAGTGGCGGCGAGGATGCCTTTGCGGCCGACGCGATCGCCGAGAATGCCCCAGAAAATGCCGCCGATCGGCCGGATCAGAAACGACACCGTCAAACCGGCGAAGGTCGCGATCTGGGCCAGTGACGAATGGGGAAAGAAGACCGAGCTCAATACCGGCACCACATAGCTGTAGACGCCGAAGTCGTACCACTCGGTGAAATTGCCGATCGCCGTGCCGCCGACCGTGCGCGACAACTCCGCCGGATCAGCCACGTCGATTTCGTCCAACTCGTAGCCGGTTCTGGAAGGATGGATCGAATCCTGCGGCGCGCTATCGCTCCGTGCGTTCATGCTCTGTCGGTCTCTTCGTATGGGCCGCGCGCCCGCGATTCCGGCTCGCGCGCCGGCTGGCAAGCCTGTCCGATGATCGTCGTGCGCGGCGGGTTACTTGATGGCGCTTGGCCACGCGCGCCGCGCTTGGGCGGCCCGATCGCTGTGCCGGTCACCGCCACCCGGAGGGCCGGTTCGACCGGCCTTACGCCTACTCATCGCATCAAACCGACCGGAATGAAATACTGGGCTTTACGGAGGCCGGCGCCGGCGGGTGCGCTGCGGGCGGGGCTTGCGTTACAGCGCGGCCACCGCCGCAACCAGCGTCGGCGCCAGCGGCAGGCGCGGCAGCAGCGTGGCCTGATAAGCATGGTACAGATCGGCCTTGAGATGGCCTTCGGCCGGATCGAGGCCGAGTTCGCCGTTCAATTCCTGTAGCCAACTGCCGCGATCGTCGTCGATATAGACATCGCGAATGAAATCCCAAAGACGCTGGTACCAGGTCTCGAAGCGCGCCTCGCCGGTGCGTTCGGCCAGCGCGGCGGCCGCCGCGGCGGCTTCGGCGTGGGTCCAGTGGCGCCGTCGACGCGAGCAAGGCCGGCCGTCCCAATCGACGGTATAGACCAGCCCCGGGTTGCCGTCGGCCTCCCAGCCTTCGGCCAGCGCCGTATCGAAGAGTTTGGCCGCGTCGTGGGCGAGCCAGTCGGGCGCGTCGGCGCCGAGGCCCGCTTCGAGATGCAGCAACAGGCGCGCCCACTCGCAGCCGTGGCCGGGGGTGACGCCGAACGGCTTGAAGCCGTCGTCCGGTTTGTCGGCGTTGAAGTCGGGCAGGATTCGCCAGTTCGAGTCGAAATGCTCGATCACGCGCCAATCGTTGTCGGCGGCGACCCGGTGGATCAACCGATCGACGATCGCCAGTGCGCGCTCGCGCCAGCGGTTATCGTCCAACACGTCGGCCAGTTCCAAGCACATCTCGGTGGCATGCATATTGGCGTTGGCGCCGCGATAAGCCTCGAGACCGGTCCAGTCGCGTGCATACGCTTCGACGTAAGCTTGTTCGGCGGCCGACCAGAACCGGGTT
>NZ_DASSKM010000160.1:0-22810 GCF_035690525.1 Salinisphaera sp. | reverse complement strand
CAGATAACGGCGCAATACGCCCTTGTCGGCCCGGCCGCGCCGCGCATAGCCGAAGCGGCGCAGCGTCTGGCTGATGAAGCGGTGCGCTTGGTCACGATCGGTGATCGCGAAGTCGGCGGCTTGACTGGCCGCAACGAACGCTCGAATCTCGTCAATGGTCTGGAGTCTTTGGGTATGGAGTCGCACGATCATGCTCCGATGATCCCAAACTCCAGACCGCCTTCAGGCTCATCTCACCCTGGAATCGCGCGCTTCGCTCAGGCTCATGTGTCATTGGACAAGGCTCGGCGTCGCGCAGCGCCTGGTGTAGAGTGTAGGGTAGGCGCCGGCCGTCGGCCACGACCACCAGCCGGGTCGCGCCGCGGGTGAGCTGATGGCGCAGATGCCTAGCCAGTTCCCCGGACGATTCGTCGAGATAGGCGATCTCCGGGTTGCCGACGATCTGGACCTGCGGCGGATGGATGAAATTCAGATAGCCGACCGTAGGTACGCGCCAGCCCTCGTGTTGGGTCGCGCCGAGCGTGCCGGCGGCGCCGATTGCCGGTTCGGGCCAGCGCAACCCGAGCGAGTCGGACAGATGCTCGTAAAGGGCCTCGATGGTGACCCGGCGATCGGCGGCCTCACCGGACTCGGCGCGGGGTTTGTCCATAGGCGGGGCGGCTTGTGGTTGCGATAAGGCTTTAGGTGGCGATCGTGTCGTGGTCGAGCAGGGCGCGGTGCAGTTCGCGATCGTCGCCAGCGTCGCGCAGATCGGAGCGGGTCTCGCCCGCGGAGAAGATCTCGGCCAATTGGCGCAATAGCTTGAGATGCTCGTCGGTCGCTTCCTCGGGCACCAGCATGCCGAAGATGAGATCAACCGGTTGCTCGTCGGTGGCTTCGAAATCCACGCCCTGGGGCAGACGGATGAAGGCGCCGATGCAGTCGTCGATGCCCTTGAGGCGTGCGTGGGGGATGGCCACGCCGTCCCCCACGCCAGTACTGCCGAGTTTCTCGCGGCCGATCAGCCCGTTGAACACGTCGGCGGCGGTCAGATAGGGCGTGCCGTCGGCCAGAATGTCGGCCAGCTGTTCCAGCGCACGCTTTTTCGACTGCACGTCGGCGGCCAGCCGGACCCGTTCGGGCGCGACGATATCGGCGATATTCATGCGGAATCGGGTTCTAGTCCGTGCTCATATCGATATGCCGGGCCTGGCGGTTGTGATGATCGCAGGCTTTTTCCTTGTGCCGCAGGGTCTGCCGGTCGAGCTTGTCGACCATGCAGTCGATGGCGGCGTACATGTCCTCCTTGATTGCCTCGGCGTGCAGCGTCGCGCCGCTCAATTGCATGGTCACTTCGGCCTTGTGCCGCAATTTTTCGACCTCGAGAACCACTTCTGCGTCGAGCGCTTGATCGAAATGGCGTTCGATGCGTTCCATCTTTGAGGCCACGTACTGATGCAGTGCATTGGTCATGTCGACATGGTGGCCGGAGATGTTCAGGTTCATCGCTTACTCCTTGGCAGCTTGGGTGAACAAACAAGGATTAACATTCGTCCGCTCATCCCGCCTTACGCCGCTCGTGCGAGGACGGGATCGACAGGGCTTCACGGTATTTGGCCACGGTTCGGCGTGCGACCTGGATGCCGTTGTCGAGCAGCGCTTCGGCGAGCTTGCTGTCGGACAACGGCTTGTTCGGCGCCTCGGTGGCGACCATGCGCTTGATCATGGCCTGGATCGCCGTGGCCGAAGCCGAGCCGCCATCGATGGTCGATACGTGGCTGGAGAAGAAATACTTGAGCTCGAAGATGCCACGCGGTGTCTGCATGTACTTGTTGGCCGTCGCCCGCGATACGGTGGATTCGTGAATATCGAGTTGTTCGGCCACGTCGCGCAGCACCAGCGGTTTCATTGCCTCTTCGCCATATTCCAGAAAAGCGCGCTGGGCTTCAACTATGCGGTGCGCTACTTCGAGGAGGGTGTCGTTGCGCGATTTCAGGCTATTGAGAAAGAACCGCGCTTCCTGCAGGTGCGATTTCAGCGTGGTTTGGTCGGCCGACTTGTCGGCGCGTTTGATCAAGGCCAGATACTGGCTGTTGATGCGCAGCCGGGGCGCGATGTCGGCGTTGAGCGCGACGTGCCAGCCGTCCGAGCCGCGAGTGACGAACACCTCGGGAATCACATAGTCGGATTCGTGCTCGGTGAAGGCCTCGCCCGGGTGCGGCTGTAGCGTCTGGATCAGTTCGATCGCCGCCTCCAGGTCGGCGCGTTCGACCGCCAGCCGCCGGGCCAGGGCGTCCCGGTTCGGGTCGGCGAGCTGTTCCAGCGATCCGCGTGTGACCAGCGTGAGCGCGATCTCGCGGGCCGGGACATCGACGGGCAGGCCGTGCAGTTGGATGGCCAGACACTCGGCCAGACTGCGGGCGCCCACGCCGGGTGGATCGAAGTCCTGGATCGCGTGCAGCACCGCCTCGACCGGCGCCGGGGATAGCGCGAAATCCTCGGCGATGCGTGGGCCGACTTCGTTCCAGTCCAGCAACAGACCGTTGGTATCGATCGCGTCGATGATCACCGCCGCGATCGCCCGCTGGTCCGCGCTAAACGGGTGCATATCCGCCTGCCAGGTCAGATGCGCATACAGATCCGGCGTGCTCGACAGGTTGGCCTGACGATAGTCCCAGTAATCCTCGTCGTCGGCGGTCGGCGCCGGGGCGGCCGGGGCCGCGCTACCGGCATAGATATCGTTCCAGTCGGCGTCGACCGGTAGGTTCTCCGGGATGTCGCTGTTTTCGTTCGTGTTCTGGCCGGCGGCCGGTTCGCGCTCGCGGTTGCGGGCTTCGGCGCTCTCGCCGGCGTCGATCTCGTCGTGGCCGTCGTCGGCCTCGAGCATGACGTTGGATTCCAGGGCGTCCTGAATCTCGCTCTTCAGATCCAGGGTCGAGAGCTGCAGCATGCGGATCGCCTGCTGCAGCGCCGGCGTCATGGTCAGCGTCTGGCCTAGATTGAGACCGAGCGTCTGCTTCATAGCCGAAAATCCTCGCCCAGATAGACGTCGCGAACCTTTTGATCGGCCAGGATCCGCTCGCCGGCGCCGGCGGCGATTACCGAGCCGTCGGCCAGGATATAGGCCCGGTCGCAGATCGACAGCGTCTCGCGCACGTTGTGATCGGTGATCAACACGCCGATGCCGCGATTCTGCAGATGCCGGATGATGCCGCGAATATCGCCGATCGAGATCGGATCGATGCCGGCAAACGGCTCGTCCAGCAACATGAAAGTGGGGCGGGCGGCCAGCGCGCGGGCGATCTCGACCCGGCGCCGTTCGCCGCCCGACAGGTTCAGCCCCTTGGAGTCGGCGATATGGCCGATCGAGAGTTCGTCCAGAAGATCGGTCAGTTCGCGTTCGATGGCGGCGCGATCGAGGTCCTTGCGCACCTGAAGAATCGCGCGGATATTGTCGGCCACGCTCAGCTTGCGAAAAACCGAGGCCTCCTGTGGCAAGTAGCCGATGCCCATCTGCGAGCGCCGATGCATGGGCAGCCCGACCAAGCGCCGACCGTCGAGCTGGATCTCGCCGTTATCGGGCGAAACCAAGCCCACGATCATATAGAAGGATGTTGTCTTGCCGGCGCCGTTGGGCCCGAGCAGGCCGACCACCTCGCCCCGCGCGACCGATAAGTCCACGTCGCGCACCACGTCGCGCCCCTTGTAGCGCTTGCACAGGCCGGTCGCGGTCAGTTCCGCGTCGCTGGCCACGGCGGCGGTCCGGTTCGCGGCGGTCATCAGGAATCGTCGTGCTTGGCCGGTTGGATGGTGATGTGCACTCGGGCCTTGTCGCCCTGACCGCTTTCGGCGTGCGTGGCGCCGGTATCGAGGTTGTGGGTGATCACCGCGCCGCGGATCTGATCGCCGTTACGGTTGACCTCGGCGTTGCCGCGCAGGGTGATCACCGAGCTGTCGTTGCTGTATTCGATCCGATGGGCGTGCCCGGTCACGACCTGGTCGCCGGACGAATCGGGCTGCTTGTCGATATGCGCCGGGTCTCCGGTGAGCACCGCCTGGATCCGGCTACGGTCGTTGAGCCGGGTGATCACGAGCTTGTCGCCGGTCAGCGTCAGGCCGCCGCGGGTCAGGCGGACGTCGCCGGTGTAGGTGCTCACGCCCGATTTCTGGGTGAAATCGGCGTTGTCGGACTGGATATGGATCGGCAACTGCTGCGATTGGTCGTTGCCGGCCGCCTGCGCCGGGCCAAAAGCCAGTACGGCGGCCATCGTCAGGGCGAGCAGCAATAAACGCATGGCGCGGCGGTCAGGGCGTGTAGGTGACATGAACATTGTCGAGCAGATTCAGCTTGTTCGTATCCAGGTTGATCCGCATGCCGTCGCCGGTGATCTTTCGTCCGGGTTCGATGGCGGTGACGTGCGCGTCCGATTTGATCCGGTTGGCCTTGGGATGTACCCAGGCATGCGGCGTGGTCACCTTGACCATATTCCCGTTTTTGCGCGGATGATGAATGATCACGCCGCCATAGAGATACAGATCACGTTGGCCGGCCGGGACGCGGCCCTTGTCGGCATGCAGGTTCCAATAGGTTTGGGTGCCTTCGAGATAGTGTACGTCAATATCGGAAAGCCGGGCCGAGCCGTCGGCGAAATGCAGCGTCTGCGCGACTTGCATACGATACGCGAGCTGGCCCCGCGGGGACATCTGGTACACCGTGGCGCCTTGCATGTAGTAATCGCTGTTATCGGGCGTGCGCACGGGTTCGGGTTCGGCCGCCGTGTGGCGGTTCGAGCCGATCCAAACGCCCAGACCGATCAGGACCAGGCATGCTATCGCCAGTATCGCGCCGATGCGCCGCATCTTCAGCCGCCTCGCCGGACGACGCCGATCAGCCCGCGAGCCTCGCGCGCGGCGCCGGGTCGGTCGAGAAAAGTCATATCACGCCCGCCCGCAGCAGATCCTGCATGTTGAGTGCGCCGATCGGGCGCGTTTCGTGGTCGACCACCATCAGCGCGCCGCCGCCGATGCGATGGGTTTCCAGCAGCCGCACGGCCTCGGCGGCGAGCACGTCGGGGCCGACGGTCTTGGGCGCGCGGGTCATGAAGTCGGCGATTTCCGCGCGCTTGATATCGAGATCGCGGTCCAGCGCGCGGCGCAGGTCGCCGTCGGTAAACAGACCGATCAGCCGGCCGCCGGTGTCGATCACGCCGGTCATGCCGAGCCCCTTGGCGGTCATTTCCAGCAGCGCTTCGCGCAGCATGGCCCGTTCACCGACCAGGGGCAGCGCGCCGCCGGTGTGCATGACGTCGGCCACGGTCAAGAGCAGCCGTCGGCCGAGCGTGCCGCCCGGATGGCTGCGGGCGAAATCCTCGGCGGTGAAGTTGCGGGCTTCGAGCAGGGCGATCGCCAGTGCGTCGCCCATCACCAAAGCGGCCGTGGTCGAGGACGTGGGCGCGAGTTCCAGCGGACAGGCCTCGATCTCGACCGAGACATCCAGATGGACATGGGCCCGGGCGGCCAGCGTCGACCCCGGTTTGCCGGTCATCGCGATCAACGGCACGCCCAGCCGGCCGAGCAGCGGCAGAATGGTCAGGATTTCGGCCGTTTCGCCGGAATAGGATAGGGCGACGACCACATCCTGCGTGGTAACCATGCCGAGATCGCCGTGGCTGGCCTCGCCGGGGTGCACGAAAAAGGCCGGCGTGCCGGTCGAGGCGAACGTCGCCGCAAGTTTGCCCGCGATGTGCCCGGACTTGCCCATGCCGGTGACGATCACACGCCCGGCGCAACGCATCATGAGCGCCGCGGCATCGGCGAAGGCGCCGTCGATGCGGGCTTCGAGCGCCGCGGCCGCGGCCGCTTCAATGGCGATCGTGCGCCGTCCGGCGGCGATGAGGGTCTCGCTGTTCATGCGGCGCATTCTAGGGCCTGTTGCCGTTTCACGCGACGCCGCGCCGACTTGGGACGCCGTGACGCGGCGCGTATACTGCGCGGTCTTGCCCCGATCCACATCCAAGTCATGACCGATACGGCGATATCCTTTATGGATGTCCACAAGCGTTATGCGACCACGCACGCGCTCAAGGGCGTGTCCTTCGATATTCGGCGCGGCGAATACTTCGGTCTGCTGGGGCCGAACGGCGCCGGCAAATCTACCCTGATCTCCATTACCGCCGGCTTGGCCCAGGCGACGTCCGGCTCGGTGGCCGTGCTCGGCCACGACGTCGTCGCCGACTATCGCGCCGCCCGGCGCGCGCTGGGCGTGGTACCGCAGGAATTGGTTTACGATCCGTTTTTCTCGGTGCGCGAGATGCTGCGCCTACAAGCCGGCTACCAGGGCTGCGGCAAGGAAGTCTGGCCCTGGATCGACGAACTGCTGGAGCGCCTCGAACTCGAAAACAAGGCCACGGATTCGATTCGCCAGCTCTCCGGCGGCATGAAACGCCGCGTGCTGATCGCCCAGGCGCTGGTGCACAAGCCCGAGGTGGTGATTCTCGACGAGCCGACCGCCGGCGTGGACGTCGAGCTGCGGCGCACGCTGTGGAAGTTCACCCGCGACCTCAACGCCGCCGGCCATACGATCGTGCTGACCACGCATTATCTGGAGGAGGCCGAGGCGTTGTGCGATCGGATCGCGATCCTCAATCACGGCGAGCTGCAGGTGCTGGAAGACAAGAATACGTTGCTCGGCCGGCATCCGTATCGTTTTCTGTCGCTGGAGCTGACCGGCGACGGCGGCGCGCTGCCGGCCGGCGTCGAGCGGCTGGTCGAGGAACGGCGCGGCGATACGCTCGATCTCAAGCTCAAGCAGGGCGAGGATTTCATCGGCGACGTGATCGAGGGCATTCGCGACGCGGGCTGGCGTATCACCGACGTACACACCCGCGAGCCGTCGCTGGAGAATATCTTCGTCGAGCTGACCATGGAGTCCAAATCCGAGGCGGCGGCATGAACTGGCGCGGCTGCTATACGCTGTTCATCAAGGAAGTCCGCCGCTTCTACAGCGTGATTCTGCAGACCGTGGGCGCGCCGGTGGTCACGGCGCTCCTGTATATGGCGGTGTTCGGCCAGGTGCTAGCCGGCCAGACCATCGAGGGCGTGCGCGCGGTGGAGTTTCTGGTGCCCGGGCTGATGATGATGAGTATCATCCAGACCTCGTTCGCCAATACCTCGTCGTCGATCACCCAGTCCAAGATCATGGGCAATCTGGTGTTTCTTCTCATGACACCATTGTCGGCCTTCGAGATTTATCTGGCCTATATTGTGGCGTCGCTGGTACGCGCGGTGCTGGTGGCGACCGTGCTCTATATCGTCACCCAGTTTTTCGTGCACGTGCCGATTCATGAGCCGTTGCTGATGCTGGCGATGCTGGTCTTTTCCGGCGGCACACTGGCGGTAATGGGGTTGATCGCCGGGATTCTCGCCAACAAATTCGATCATCTGGCGGCATTCCAGAACTTCTTCATTCTCCCGATGAGCTTTCTCTCGGGCGTGTTTTATTCGATTCACAACCTGCCGGCCTTTTGGCAGCACGCGTCGTATTTCAATCCGTTCTTCTACATGATCGACGGATTCCGGCACGGTTTCTTCGGGGTCGGGGACGCCAATCCGCTGATCAGCCTGGCGGTCGCCGCGGCGTTCTTCGTGGTGGTGTCGGCGATCGCGATCACCATGCTCGCCCGCGGCACCAAGATTCGCGGGTGATCACGCTCGGATGATGCGCCCGGCGTGCTAGCATTTTGCGCCAGTCATTGGAGGCCAGAGTCATGTACAGCCCAGACGCCATACGCGAACTCATCGAAGCCGGACTGCCGGATGCCGACGTGCAGGTGGTCGGCGACGACGGCACCCACTTCGCCGCGCGCGTGATCAGCCCGAGCTTTGCCGACAAGGGCATCGTGGAGCAGCACCGCATGGTCTACGCCACGCTCGGGCAGCGCATGGGCGACGAGATCCATGCGCTGTCGCTCAAGACCATGACGCCGGACCAGGCCGGCAGCGCGTCGTAGCGGGCTCGGGCATGGATCTTCTGCGTATCGAGGGTGGGCCGCCCTTAAACGGCACCGTGCGCGCTTCGGGCGCGAAGAACGCCACGCTGCCGATCATGACCGCGGCGCTGCTGATCGACGAGCCGCTGTTCATCGAGAACGTACCGCATCTGGAGGACGTGACCACCACCAACGTGCTGTTGGCGCATATGGGCGTGTCGGTCACGGTCGGTGATTATATGGTCGTGGAGGCCGATGCTTCGACCATCAGCCGCTGCGTGGCGCCCTATGATCTGGTCAAGACCATGCGCGCCTCGATCCTGGTGCTGGGCCCGCTGCTGGCCAAGCGCGGCGAGGCCGAGGTGTCGTTGCCGGGCGGCTGCGCGATCGGAGCGCGCCCGGTGGATATTCATCTGCGCGGGCTGGAGGCCATGGGCGCGGAGATCCGCGTCGAGGGCGGCTATGTCAAGGCGAAATGCCGGCGCCTTCGGGGCGCGCGTATTCCGATGGAGATGGTCACGGTGACCGGCACCGAAAACCTGATGATGGCCGCCACGCTCGCCGAGGGCGTCACGGTGCTCGAGAACGCCGCCCGCGAACCAGAGGTGATCGACCTGGCCAACTGCCTGATCGCGATGGGCGCGCGGATCGAGGGCGCCGGCACCGCCACCATCACCATTCACGGCCAGCCCAAGCTGCACGGCGCCACCCACCGGGTGGTGCCCGATCGCATCGAGACCGGCACCTTCCTGGTGGCCGGCGTCGCCAGCCGCGGCAAGGTTACGGTCACGCACACCGATCCGGGTCTGATCGACGTCGTGCTGGCCAAACTCGCCGACGCCGGCGCCCAAGTGACGCGGGGCGAGGATTGGGTGAGCGTGGACATGCAGGGCAGGCGGCCCAAGGCGGTCGATGTGCGCACCGCGCCGCATCCCGGCTTTCCCACCGATATGCAGGCCCAGTTCTGCGTGCTCAACGCGGTCGCCGACGGGGTCGGTATGGTCACCGAGACCGTGTTCGAAAATCGCTTCATGCATGTCTCCGAACTGGAGCGCATGGGCGCGCGGATTCGCCAGGAAGGCCACACCGTACGCGTGAGCGGAATCGAGAAGCTCACCGGCGCGCCGGTGATGGCGACCGACCTGCGGGCCTCGGCCTCGCTGGTGATCGCCGGGTTGATCGCCGAGGGCACCACCGAGGTCCGGCGCATCTATCATATCGATCGCGGCTACGAATGCATCGAGGAGAAGATGGCCCAGCTCGGCGGCGCTATCCGGCGCGTGTCCGATCGCGCGCCGGTCACCGCCAGAGGGGTCGCGGTATGAGCAGCGCCGATCCGGATACCGTCACGCTGGCGTTGTCCAAGGGCCGCATTCTGGACGACACGCTGCCGGTGCTGGCGACCGCCGGTATCCAGCCCGAGGTCGATCCGGGCGAATCGCGCAAGCTCGTGTTCGCCACCAACAAGCCCGGCCTGCGCCTGCTGGTGATCCGAGCGTCCGATGTGCCGACGTTCGTGGCCTACGGCGCGGCCGATGTCGGCGTGGCCGGCAAGGACGTGCTGATCGAGCACGGCGGCGCCGATCTCTACGAGCCGCTGGATTTGGGCATCGCTAGCTGTCGGCTGATGACCGCCGGTTTGCCGGGGGCGATGGATGCGGCCAGCCACCGGCCGTTGCGGGTCGCCACCAAGTACGTCGAGACCACGCGGGCGCATTTCGCGCGCCTCGGCCGTCAGGTCGAGATCATCAAACTCTACGGTTCGATGGAGCTGGCGCCGCTGGTGGGCTTGGCCGACGTGATCGTGGATCTGGTCGATACCGGCAACACCCTCGCCGCCAACGGCCTGCAGCCGTTCGAGGTGCTCGAGGACATCAGTGCGCGCCTGGTCGTGAACAAGGCCGCGCAGAAGATGAAACACGCCGCGATCAGCGAACTGGTCGAGCTGTTCGCTCGGGGCGCCGCGGGGCAGGCGGCATGAATATGCGACGGCTCGATACCGCGGCTGCCGGGTTTGACGCCGGGTTCGCCGCGCTCATCGACCGCGACAGCCCGGCGCAGACCGAAATCGATGCGCGGGTGGGGCAAATCATCGCCGCCGTGCGCGAGCGCGGCGACATCGCCGTGCTCGAATACACGCGCGAGCTCGACCGGCGCCCGGACGTCGAATTCGACGCGCTGGAGATCCCGCGTTCGCGTATGCGCCGGGCGCTCGAGGGCTTGGGCCCCGCCGACCGGGCCGCGCTCGAGGCGGCTGCCGATCGGATCGCGGCGTTCGCCGAATCGCAAAAGATCGCGCCGGTCCGTTATCACGATGACGACGGCAACGAACTCGGCCAGCTCGTGCGCCCGATCGAACGCGCCGGGGTCTATGCGCCGGGCGGCAAGGCGGCCTATCCCTCCAGCGTGTTGATGAACGCCGTGCCCGCGAAGGTGGCGGGTGTGTCGGAGATCGTCATGCTGTCGCCCGCGCCCGAAGGCGTGGTCAACGAATGGGTGCTGGCGGCCGCCGCGGTGGCCGGCGTGGATCGTTTCTTCACGATCGGCGGTGCGCAGGCCGTGGCCGCGCTGGCCTATGGCACCGAACGCATTCCGGAAGTCGACAAGATCGTCGGGCCGGGCAACGCCTATGTCGCCTCGGCCAAGCGGCAGGTGTTCGGGCGCGTGGGCATCGAATCCGTGGCCGGGCCGTCGGAAGTGCTGATCGTGGCCGACGGCACCGGCGATCCCGAGTGGGCGGCGCTGGATATGTTCGCCCAGGCCGAGCATGACGAAATGGCGCGCGCGATCCTGGTCAGCCCGGATGCCGATTATCTGGACGCGGTGGACGCCGCGGTCAAGCGCCTGATTTCCGAGCAGCCGCGGGCGGCCATCATTCGCGCCGCGCTTGCCGGCCACGGCGCGCTGATCCGCTGCGCCGATCTCGACCAGGCCATCGACCTGGTCAACGCCGTCGCGCCCGAACATCTGGAACTGGCCGTGGCCGCCCCCGGGGCGCTGCTGGACGGCATCCGCCACGCCGGGGCGATCTTCATGGGTCATCGCACGCCGGAAGCGTTCGGCGACTACTGCGCCGGGCCGAATCACGTGTTGCCGACCGGCCGCACGGCGCGTTTTTCCTCCGCGCTCGGTGCCTACGACTTCCAAAAGCGGATATCGCTGGTTTCGGCCAGCGAAGCCGGCGCCGAGCGGCTGGCCCCGATCGCGGTTCGTCTGGCCGAAGGCGAAGGGCTGTACGCCCACGCCGCGGCGGCATCGGCCCGCGCTCGCGGCCGGCGCGCCGGCTAGCCCGGTTGCGCCAGTGTGGTACCTGCCACGCTGAGCGTTCGGTAAGACGTCGGCGTGCTATATTCGGCGGACGTTCATAGACATCCGCGATGCGTTGCGTGCGAGCCGTCGCCGCAGCCGCGCCGGCGTCGAACAGGAAACCAGTATGGCCCGTCGTTCCTCGATCACCCTCTACAGCCATTGCCGATCGGTTCACAGTCATCGCGTACGGCTGGTCATGGCCGAGAAGGGCGTGGCCAACTACGATGTGGTCGAACTGCGGGAGGACGAACAGAGCGAGGATCTGATCGACCTGAATCCCTATAACACCGTGCCCACGCTGGTCGATCGCGAACTGGTGGTCTACGATCCGCGAATCATCGTCGAATATATCGACGAACGCTATCCGCACCCGCCGCTGATGCCGGCCGACCCGGTGCTTCGGGCGCAGTACCGGCTGGCGATCTTCCGCATGGAGTCGGATCTGTACGCGCTCTGCGAGGACCTGGAAGGCACGCCGGCGGTGGCGCGCAAGGCGCGGGCGCGGATGACCGAACTGCTCACGACCCTGGCCGCGGAGTTCGCGCCCCGACATTACATCGGCGAGGAGTTCTCGCTGTTGGATTGTACGCTGGCGCCCATACTTTGGCGATTGGAGCATTATCAGGTGAGCCTGCCCGCCCGGCACGGCGAGCGCCTCGGACAGTATGCCGCGCGCTTGTTCGCGCGCCCGGCCTTCGAGGCCAGTCTGTCCGCCGAGGAGGCCGACATGCGGCCGGCGCTGGCGGCTTACTGAGGCAACGACGACGAGGCGAAATTGGAATGGCCGAACTGACTTCGCGACGCCCCTATCTCATCCGAGCCCTTTACGATTGGGTGCTCGACAACGATCTCACGCCGCATTTGCTGGTGGCCGCCGACGCACCAGGCGTGGACGTGCCGCGCCAGTTCGTCACCGACGACGGCAAGATCACCATCAACGTCAGCCCGGGTGCGGTGCGCGGGCTCGCGCTCGACAATCAGTTGATCAGCTTCTCCGCGCGTTTCTCCGGCGCCAGCTACAACGTGGCCGTGCCGCCGGGCGCGGTGCTCGCGCTGTACGCCCGCGAGAACGGCGAAGGCATGCTGTTCGGCGAAGTCGAGGAAACCGAGACCGCCAGCGAAGAAACCTTCGCCGGTCGCGAACGTAAGTCCGAAGCGACCGAAAGCGACGGCGACGGTGGCGACGACACCCCGACCCGGAAGAAGCATCCGCATCTGAAGGTCGTGAAATAGGCGCATTGCGCGCCGGCCACGCAGCGCTCATTCCAGGGCGATGGCGTCCTCGATCAGGCGGCAGATGCAGTGGATGATCAACAGATGCATTTCCTGGATGCGGGCGGTCACGTCCGAGGCCGCGCGCAGTTCGATATCGCCGGCGCCGAGCCGACCCGCCATCGTTCCGCCGTCGCGGCCGGTGAGCGCGATCACCGACAGCCCCTGGGCATGGGCGGCGTCGATGGCGGTGATCACGTTGGCCGAGTTGCCGCTGGTCGAAATCGCGATCAGCGCATCGCCGGGGCGGCCCAATGCTTCGACCTGCCGCGAAAAAGCCCGGTCGTAGCCGGCATCGTTGGCGATCGCCGTCAGGGTCGAGCTTTCGGTCACCAGTGAAAGCGCGGCCAGCGGCCGCCGGTTACGCTCGAACCGGTTGACCAGTTCCGAGGCGAAATGTTGAGCGTCGCCCGCCGAACCGCCGTTGCCGCAGGCCAGGATCTTGTTGCCGGCGTTACAGCAGGCCAGAATCCGCTCGGCGACCGCGGGTATGGCATCGGCGGTCGCGGCCAGCGTCGCCTCGTTGGCGCGTCGGCTGTCGGCAAATAGATCAGCTACGGTCGCGACGGCAGAAACATCATTCGGCATAGAAAGCGTTCTCTATCCAGTTGAGGGTGTCGGCGCGGTCGACGCCGACCACGTCGAAACGCACGGCCAGATCGGCGTATTCCGGGTGCGCGGCCAGCAGATACCGGGTCGCGAGGATGATGCGCCGTTGCTTGGCCCGGGTGACGCTGGCGGCGGCGCCGCCATAATCGCCGCGGCTGCGATAGCGCACCTCGATCACGACCAGCAAATCGGCGGTGCGATAGACCAGATCCAACTCGCCGCCGCGTACATTGTAATTTCTGGCCACACGGCGCCAGCCGCGGCGCCGGGCCGCGCGATCGACGCGGGTTTCGGCGTCACGGCCGAGCGCGAGACGGCTTAGTTTTCCGACGGCCACGGGCCGTTATCGTTGCCCGACGGCGCGGACTGTCGCCGTGGCGGTAACGGCTTGAAACCCTGAGTCCGGGTCGAGTCGAACCGGTTCGGGCCCGACGACGGATTCGGATTCGAGGGCATGGCGTTGGCGCTCTGCTGCGCGTAGTTGTCGCCGCGCCGCGCTTGGCTGATCGACGGCATCGACAGCGTCTGCGGCCGGCCGTTGCGGAACACCGCCCAACCGAGATAGCGCCTGATATAGCCGTCCGGCTGGACCGAGAGCACGCCGGTCATGCCCTCGATCGGCTGTTGCGGCGACAACCCGCTCCGGTAGAGCCGGCGCGCCAGCAGCCAGGCGTCCATGCCCATGGCGAACAGACGTGCATAGGCTTTGGCTTCCATGCCGTAGGCGTCGGCGGCTTCGCGGCGCAGCCGGGTGATCGTGCCGCCCCGGCCGAGCAGCCACGGCATGTCCACGAAGTGCACACCGTTTAGGTCGATATCCTCGCCCGGGTTTACCTGCCCGGAGTAGGCGTGTGAGGTGGTGACCATCGGCAGATCGAAGGCATGATAGTACTTTAGCTGGCTGCGGATCAGGCGCGCCTGCAGCGGCTGGGCGGCGACAAAGATGAAATCCGCGCTGGGCTGATTCTGCAGCACCGCCTTGATCGCCTGGGTGTGATCGTGGCTGTCGCCGTCATAGGTTTGATAGCCGATGAGCCGGCCGCCGCGGACGGTCAGCGCGCTACGGAAGGCGTCCAGCACGCGGTCGCCCCATTCGCCGCTGGGTACCAGGGCCAGCGCGCGCCGGTAGCCGGCTTGTACGGCGTACGCGGCTGCCGATTTGGCTTCATCTTCCGGCGCCAGCCCGAACTGGTAGAAGCCCGGCCGCCGGCTCGCCTGGCTCGAGGTATTGAGCGCGATCTCGGGCATCGGCAGCGCGGCGTTCGACATCGCCGTGACCTCGGGCTTGCCCAGCGGGCCGACCAGAAGACCGACATTGTCGCTCTCGGCGCGCGAGACCAGCGCCCGCGGGGGCATGCTGGCGCTATCGTAGATCAGTGGCCGTGGCATGCCGCCCGGTTTGTTCCGATAGGCGAACATGAAGCCGTCGCGGATGGCCTGGGCCGCGTTCTTGAACCGGCCGGTCGTGGGCAGGGCGAGGGCGACCTGATCGCTGGTGGGCTGCACCGGACCCATGACGCCGCCGTTGAACCGGCCCGGCTGCCGCGGCGCCACCGGGGTCGCGCCGGCGTAGTTGAAGCGCTTGGCCAGCACGCTGCGGTTGGCCGGGTGGTTCGGATACTTGCGCTGCCAGTTCGCCAGCGCCCGGTCGCGCGCGGCGCGATCGGCGAAACGCTGCTGGCCGATCTGCGCCAGCGCGAGCCAGCCGCGGGTGGTCTTGCCGGCGTCGGCGGCGGCGCGGCTGTTGGGGCCGATGCCGAGCCCGATCGCGTCCAGCGACTTGTCGTAAATGCGGTTGTCGTTGGCGCGCGCGGCGCGGTCGTTCATCAACCAGACATCGCGCTGTACCAAAGCCTCGATGCCCTGAACCGGATCGTTGTCGGCAAAGTGCAATGCGGCGCGTTTTTCCCAGACGCGCTGGGCCACGGCGGGCACGGTGTTGCGTGTCGGTTTCGGCAGACGGGTCAGGGCCTGGCCCGGCGGCATATCGGCGATTTCGATCTCGCGCTGGGCAAGGTTGTAGCGCGCCCGATCGGTGGCATCCAGGCTATCCGGGTTGATGCCGGCGAGCAGTTGCCGGGCGGTCTTGGCGTCGCCGCCCTGGGCCGCGGCCAGTCCGGCTTCGAGCCGGTACCGGTATCGGGCATCCGGCCGGCTAGCCCGGCTGGACGCGCGCATGTACTCGCGAACGGCCTCTTGATAGTGTCCGGTCGCGGCGGCCCGGGCCGCGGCATCGGCCGGGCTGCTCGGCTGCGACGACGGCCCGCCGGCCATCTGGGAAGCGCATCCGGCCATCGCCGCGGCGCTGACCATGATCGCTGCGGCCCGCAGGCCTGCCTTGAAGACTGTCATTATTGTAGCTCCCGGAAGACGATCCGCCCCGCGGCCCCCGCCGCGCGCGTGTTGCCGCATAATATCAGCGCGAAAGCGGCGGCGTCGCGCGGCGGCGATCCCGGTCTCGTATATGGCTTTATTGGAAAGGACGCCAGCATGCCATCGTCAGCGGCCACGCTTTCGATCGTCGCCACGCCGATCGGCAATCTCGACGATATGTCGCCACGGGCCCGCGAGGTTCTGGCCGCCGCCGATGTGATCGCTGCCGAGGATACGCGCCACAGCCGCCGCCTGACCTCGCATCTGGGCATCGCCACCCCGCTGATTTCGTTGCACGAGCATAACGAGCGCGCGCGAATCGAGCGGATTCTCGCGCGGCTGGCCGCCGGCGAGCGCGTGGCGCTGATCAGCGATGCCGGCACGCCGCTGATCAGCGACCCCGGTTATGCGCTGGTCGCCGCAGTGCGCGGCGAGGGCTACGCGGTGCTGGCGGTACCGGGGCCCTGTGCCGCGATCGCGGCGCTCTCGATCGCCGGCCTGCCCACCGACCGCTTCGTCTTCGAGGGCTTTTTACCGAGCAAGGCCGGCGCCCGACGCGCCCGGCTCGATGCACTGGCGGGCGAACCGCGGACCCTGGTCTGCTACGAATCCAGCCACCGGATCGCGGCCACCGCGGCCGACCTGGCCGCGCGTTTGGGCGCGCGCCGGCTGGTGCTGGCGCGTGAGTTGACCAAGCTGCACGAACAGAGCGTGGCGCTCTCCGCCGACGCGCTGCCCGCGTGGCTGGCGGCCGACGACAACCGGCGGCGCGGCGAATTCGTGCTGGTGATCGACGGCGCGCCGGAACGAGAAGAGGCATCGATGCAGGAAATCTCGCTCGACGCGTTGCTCGCGGAGCTGGTGCCGCTGGCCGGCACCAAGAAGGCCGCCGCGATCGCCGCCCGGCTGACCGGTACCGCGCGCAATGCGGCCTATCGGCGTGCGATCGAGCTCGACGAGTAAACGGCTTGCCGAAAACGGTCTCGCGCGAGATGTCGATAGGCCCTAGAATCCGCATTCGGAGTCGGCCACGCAGTCGCGGCGTCGAGGGATCGATGTCGAGGAAAGTCCGGGCTCCACAGGGCAGGACGCCAGGTAACCCCTGGGAGGCGTGAGCCTACGGAAAGTGCAACAGAAAGCAGACCGCCTACGGCTCGCCGACGGCGAGCCCGGCAAGGGTGAAACGGTGCGGTAAGAGCGCACCGCGCGACCGGCAACGGCTCGCGGCACGGTAAACCCCGTCCGGAGCAAGACCAAATAGGAGGACGACGTGCGGCCCGCACAGTCCTCGGGTAGGTCGCATGAGGCTGCCGGTGACGGCAGTCCCAGATGAATGACTGTGCGCGACAGAACCCGGCTTACCGGCCGACTCCGAATCTTTTATCGCGTCATTAGCAGCCCCTTGGCGCCGGGTTCGTTTCCGGCGCTCGTTCTCATCGCCGGTGGGACGCCGACCCACCGCCTCCGGGCCGCTACCACTTCCACCCACCGACATCGACAAGTCGGATGTATTGCGCCGCTTTTGGCGTATTGGACGCGGTTTATTCTGTATGGATATACATTAATTGCTATCAAGCGGTTGAACATAAAGCTTAAAAAATTGCTTTTTGGCTTGACGTGATCGCCCCATGGATGGCTCGGAAACAATTGATTGGCGGGATCTTTTAGCCTGCCGAGAAACTTGACACTCTGTTTTGGCGCTGCCTATAGTGGCGCCGAAGGGCGAGAAGTGGGATAAAGTGGGTTAAGTCGGCGAACAGGAACCACCACCAGTGTTCAAGGGGTCACATCCGATCACGATCGACGCCAAGGGTCGCATTGCGATCCCGGCTGCCTATCGTCAGTCGTTGATCGACGACTGCGGTGGCCGGCTTGTGATCACCCGCCACTGGGACGGCTGTCTGCTGATTTATCCCGGCCCTGAGTTTCAAGCTTTCGAACAGCAGTTGCTGTCGCGCGGCAGCCTCAATCCGAAGGTGCGCAGTATTCAGCGGTTCTTCATTGGCAATGCACGCGATATCGATATGGATCGCCAGGGTCGGCTGTTGCTGCCGGCTAATCTGCGCGCGGCCGCGGGGCTGGAGTCCAGGGCGGTGCTTTCGGGGATCGGCAACCTGTTCGAACTCTGGGATGAGAACACTTTCGATCAACGCAACGCCGACACCGCCGAAACGCTGGCCGACGATGCCGCCAACGGCGAACTGCCCGACGTTCTGATGGACATCAGTCTATGAAAGAACCGAACGCACGCCGCGCACCCACCGCCACCGCGCCGAGGTCCGTCACCGCCATGGCCGACGCCGAACATCAACCGGTCCTGCTCGAGGCTGCGATCAGCGCGCTCGCCGTGCGCCCCGACGGCCGCTATGTGGATGCGACTTTCGGCCGGGGTGGACATACCGCCGCCATTCTGGAGCGACTCGGCCGCGACGGCCGGGTGATCGCCTTCGATCGGGACCCCGATGCCGAGCGCCACGCCCATGCATTGGCGGCGGCCGATGCGCGGTTGGAATTCGTGCGCGCGTCGTTTGGCGGCATGGCGGCCGCGCTGGCCGATCGTGGAATCGCGAATATCGACGGTGTGCTGTTCGATCTCGGCGTGTCGTCGCCGCAGTTCGATATCGCCGAGCGCGGCTTTTCGTTTCGTCATGCCGGCCCGCTCGACATGCGGATGGACCCCGATGTCGGCGCGCCACTGTCCGACTGGCTGGCGAGCGCCTCCCACGGCGAGATTGCGCGCGTCATCAAGACGCTCGGCGAGGAGCCGATGGCCGGGCGTATCGCGGGCGCGATCGTGGATGCGCGCGCTGCGGGCCGGCTGACCGATACCGCGGCGCTGGCCGCGATTATCAAGAACGCTATTCCGGCGCGCGTGGCCGCCGGCAAGCGGGTGCATCCGGCGACCCGCACGTTCCAGGCGTTTCGCATGCATATCAACGACGAGCTCGGCGCGCTGGACGCCGGTCTCGCCGCCGCGCTGGCGGTACTCGCCCCGGGCGGGCGCTTGGCCGCGATCAGCTTTCATTCACTGGAAGACCGGCGCGTCAAACGTTTCTTTCGGCATCAGGCCCGGCCCAGGCAGCCCGAGTTGCCGATGGCGCCGGCGATCGAGCCGGCGTTGCGCCTGATCGGCAAGCCGGTCACGGCCGGCGCAACGGAGCGCTCTGCCAACCCGCGCGCCCGTAGCGCGATCATGCGCGTCGCCGAGCGCACGACTGCGCCCGAGGTGGCGCCGTGACGCGCCGTGTGCCGGTACTGCTCGGGCTGCTGGCGCTGAACTTGGTCAGCGCGATCGCGGTGGTGGAATCGACGCAAAAGACGCGCGAACTGTTTTACGAATTGCAGTCGGCGCGTCTGACCCAGGATCAATTGGCCAGCGAGTGGGCCCAGATCCAGCTCGAGGACAGCGCCTGGGCGAGCCCGGACCGGGTGGCGCAGATCGCCCGCAACAAGCTCGGCATGATTCAGCCGCACGAGTATGTCGTGCTGGGAGCGAATCCATGAGCCGCGACGACGACCCCGAGCACTTCACGCCCTCGCGCTGGCGCGCTTGGTTCGTGCTTGGCGTGTTCGCCGTGTTTGGGGTTGCGCTGGTCTGGCGCGCGGTCTATCTGCAAGTGTTCGACGTGCAGTTTCTGACCCATCAGGGCGATATTCGCCAAGTGCGCACGGTCAAAATACCCGCGCATCGCGGTGCGATCGTCGATCGCAACGGCCGGCCGCTGGCGCTGTCGGCCCCGACCGAGTCGGTTTGGGCGGTGCCCTCGGCCGTGCTCAAGGCGCCGGAGAAGATCGGCCCGCTGGCCGCACAGCTCGGCCTGTCGGCGAGCGAGCTTAGACGCGATCTGGAACGACACAAGGGCCGGCAGTTTCTTTATCTCAAGCGTCAGCTTTCGCCGTACGACGCGCATCAGGTGATGGCCATCGACGCGCCCGGCATTTTTCTGCAGCGCGAGTACAAGCGCTATTACCCGGCCGGCGAGGCGGCCGCCCAACTCGTGGGTCTGAGCAATATCGACGGTAAGGGGCAGTCGGGCCTGGAGCTGGCGCGCAACGACTTTCTGTCGGGCTCGCCGGGCAAGCGCAAGGTGATCAAGGACGGCCTCGGGCGCGTGGTCGACGACGTCAACGAGTTCAAGGCGCCGCAGCCCGGCCACGACCTCAAACTGACGATCGATTTGCGGCTGCAGTATCTGGCCTATCGCAATATCAAGGAAGCGGTGATCAGCCACCAGGCCAAGGACGGCGTGGTGGTCATGCTCGACCCGAACACCGGGCAGCTTCTGGCGGTGGCGTCTTATCCCAGCTTCAACCCGAACGATCGCTCGACCATCGATCCGGGCGATATGCGCATGCGTGCGGCCACCGACGTGATGGAGCCGGGCTCGACCGCCAAGGCGATCGTGCTCTCGGGCGCGCTCGACAGCGGGCTGTACGACACCTCGAGCATCATCCATACCCACGGTTGGTTCATGGTCAATGGGTTCACGGTCCAGGACGAACTCAACTACGGCGACGAGAATTTCGCCAAGATCCTGCAAAAATCTTCTAACGTCGGCGCCGCGCATGTCGGCCTGAAGATGGGGCCGAAGAACGTCTGGCAGAACTTCCGTGACTTCGGCTTCGGCGAGACCACCGGCTCCGGCTTTCCCGGCGAACGCTTCGGTGTGCTGCGCGATTATTACACCTGGGGCGAGATCGAGACCGCGACCGCGTCTTACGGCTACGGTTTCGCGGTCACGCCGTTGCAGCTGACGCGGGCCTACGGCGCGATCGCCGACCGGGGCAAGCTGCGCAGCCTGCGCCTGATCTTGGGCCAGGGCGCGAACATGCACCCGCCGCCGCAACAAGCGATCAAACCTTCCACCGCGGCGACCATGCGGCAGCTGCTGCGCGGCGTGATCAGCCCCGAGGGCACGGCCGAGCGGGCGAAGGTGCCGGGTTACACCGTGGCCGGCAAGACCGGCACGGTGCGCAAGATGGGCGACGACGGCTATAACCACGAACGCCACCGGGCGCTGTTCGTGGGCATGGCGCCGGCGGACAACCCGCAACTGGTCACGCTGGTGGTGGTCGATTCCCCCACCAAGGGGTCCTACTACGGCGGCACGGTGGCCGCGCCGGTGTTTTCCGACATCATGTCCAGCGCGTTGCGGATTCTGCACGTGCCGCCCGACAATCCGGGCGTGCTCACCGCGGCCGCCGAATCGTCGACGGTGGGAGGCTAGGGTGCTGGCCGACCTGCAAGTACGAAAAGACCTGCCGCAATTGCTGGCGGGTTTTGACGTTTCGGGCGTGCCCGAGGTCGCGGTGTCGGACATCGTGCTCGACAGCCGTCAGGCCACGCCCGGCGCCTTGTTCGCCGCCTGCGCCGGGGCGCGTGTCCACGGGATCGCGCACGCGGGCGCGGCGGCGGCCGCCGGCGCCGCGGCCATGCTGTGGGAGCCGGACGGTCGCACCGAACCCGGCCACGATTTGCCGGCGGTGGCCGTGCCCGATCTGTCGACGCATGTCGGTGCCATCGCCGCGCGACTCTACGATGCGCCCGCCGAACGCCTGTTCGTGGCCGGCGTGACCGGCACCGACGGCAAGACGTCGTGTGCCTGGTTGATCGCGCGGGCGTTGAATGCGCTCGGCACGCGTTGCGGCTATCTCGGCACGCTGGGTTTCGGCGCTGTCGACGACTTGGCCGAAGCCACGCATACCACGCCCGATGCCGCGCGCCTGCAGCGCTGGCTGGCGCGATTGCTGGCCGCCGGGCACGGCGCCGCGGCGATGGAAGTGTCCTCGCACGCGCTGGCCCAGCGGCGTATCGACGCGGTGGCGTTCGATGTCGCCGTGCTGACCCAGATCGGCCGCGATCATCTGGATTATCACGGCGATCAGGCCGCCTATGTCGCCGCCAAGCGGCGTCTGTTCGAGCGCCCGGGGCTGCGCGCCACCGTGCTCAACGCCGACGATGCCACCGGCCGCGAGTGGCTGGCGCGTGCCGCCGACGGGGTCGCGCGTATCGCCTACGGCCGGTCGGCCGAGGTTTGCCGATACCCGCAATTCGTCCGGATCGAGGCCGTGCATGCGCGCGCCGACGGTCTGGTGGTCGATTTTTCCACGCATCTCGGCCCGGCGACGCTAGCCAGTCGCCTGGTCGGGTTATTCAACGCGTGGAACCTCGCCGCCACATTGGCGGTGCTCCTCGTCCGCGACGTGTCGCTGGCCGAGGCCGTCGAGGCGCTGGCCGCGGTGCCGACCGTGCCGGGCCGCATGGAGCGCATCGACGGAAAAGACGATCAACCTCTGGTGATCGTCGACTATGCACACACACCCGGCGCGCTGGAGGCCGCGTTGTCCGCGCTTTCGGCGCATGTCGAAGGCCGGTTGTTGTGTGTTTTCGGCTGCGGCGGCGATCGCGATCGCGGTAAGCGCGGTCTGATGGGAGCGGTCGCCGCGCGCCATGCGGATCGGTTCTGGATCACCGACGACAATCCGCGCGGTGAGGACCCGGCGGCGATCGTCGCCGACGTGATCGGCGGTATCCCCGAAGCGGCCGCGGCGCGCTACGCCGTCGTGCATGCGCGCGGCGAAGCGATCGCGGCGGCGATCGCGGCGGCCGGGCCGGGCGATGTGGTGCTGATCGCCGGCAAAGGCCATGAGTCCACCCAGAGCTACGGCGACGCTATTTTTTCTTTCGACGACCGCGTGGTTGCCCGCCACGCATTGGAGGGGGCGTGAAGGGTCGGCTGTCCGAATTCGCGCTGGCGCTCGACGCGCGCTTGATCGGCGACGACGCCGTATTCGACGGCGCTGCCATCGATACCCGGCGCATCGCGCCTGGCGCGCTGTTCTTTGCGCTGGCCGGCGCGCACGCCGACGGTCACGATTTCGTCGCCCGCGCCGGTGCGGCCGGCGCGGCGGCCGCGGTGGTCGACCACCCGGTCGAAGCCGGGATTTCGCAGCTGGTTGTGGATGATGTCATGGACGCGCTGGCGCGGGCCGCGCGTCTGGCCCGGGCGGGTTTCGCCGGGCCGGTGGTCGGCGTGACCGGCTCCAACGGCAAGACCACGGTCAAGCAGATGCTCGCCGCGATCTTTTCCGCGGCCGGACCGGTCATGGCGAGCGAGGGCAACCTGAACAATCATCTAGGCGTGCCGCTGACGCTGATGCGTCTGGACGCCTCGGCCGAGCGCGCCGTGATCGAGATGGGCGCCAACCATCCCGGCGAGATCGGCCAACTGGCCGGCCTCGCGCGCCCGGACGTGGGCGTGATCACCAACGCCGGCTGG
>NZ_DASSKM010000159.1:0-13329 GCF_035690525.1 Salinisphaera sp. | reverse complement strand
CAACCCGGCCGAAAACGTCTGGCAATATCTGCGCCAGACCTACCTGGGCAACCGCGTCTTTCAGGACTACACCGACATCGTCGACCGAGTCTGTCAGGCGTGGCGCGCGTTGCTCGACGAGCCCGGCCGGATTACGTCGATTACTCAGCGCGGCTGGGCTGATGTCGGATAGTGTTTTTGCAGGTTGGTATCAGACACGGCCTAAATGGCCCGCGATTCAGGTATGACGCAGCGGTACCGCAGCTTCCGGTCCGAACACCAGCGCGGTGAAGCTTTCTTGAATATACAGCCGCACGTGGGTCTCGTTGTGCTCGGTATAGCCGATCGAAAAATCCTGGCCCACATGCATGATGAAATCGCCGCCGCGCATGCTCATGACCACAGCGCCGTCGACGGCCGGCGCCCAGACGATCGGCCCGTCGATCAGCCGACGGACGTGTTCCATGACCGGGTAGCCCTGTTCGGTGGTACGGGTCAGTTCGGTATAGCAGCGCGGGCCCAGCGCGATCGCGTAGGGGCCGTCGACGCCGGCGCTGCGCAACCGCTCGCTAGCCTCGGCGACCAGACCGGGATAGCGCGTGTAATCGCTTTCGATCGGCAGCGGTTCGTGTTCCGAGGCGGTCATGACGCCGGCGATGCCGGCAGCGTCGTAGCCGTTGAACAGGGCGTGGTCTTCCAGCATCGCGGCTTGGCGTGCGGCTTCGGCGACCGCGTCCAGGTCGATGTCGGCGGCGCCCCGGGCCGCGGCCTCCAGTTCGTCGCGCTCGATTTCGAACGGTATGCGCGCCTCGATTAGTGGCTGGACGATGCGCCGGCGCACCCGGGCGCCGTCAACCGGTGCATCGGACAGGCTCTGAACGCGGCCGAGATTGGCCGCGGCATGTTCCCAGCCGTGCGGCCCCTCGAAATCGAAAAGTTTGCGGCCGGCCAGCATGCGCCGGAGCGTCTGGCTGGCCTCTTCCTCGATCTCGGCCCAGCCGGCCGGTGTGATCGGTGCGAGTTCGCGGTGCAGATGATTCATGACGTTAGCCCTCGCCGCGCAGGCTGCCGATGCCGAGCGAGCCGTCGGTGGCGGGTTCGCCGGCCGGGGCCTCGTCGATGGCGCCTTCTTCCTCGGCCGCGAGGATGTCGCCCTCGGTGAACAGATAGGTGCGCATCTGAGCGTCGAGCGCGGGGTCGCGGCGACGTAGCCATTCCAGCGTCATCATCGCGTGTTCTTTTTCCTCGTCGCGGTTGTGCGCGAGGATCGCCCTCAGCTGCGGGTCTTGTGCCGCGTCGATGCGCTGGGAATACCAATCGACGGCCTCGAGTTCTTCCATGAACGAGGCGATGCCGCGGCGCGTTTCCAGCGTTTCCTCCGACAGCCGTTCGACGGGCTCGTGAAAGGATGTGCTTGCGTCGGCCATGTTGGGCTCCGTGAATTCAGATGCCCCAGGTCAACGCTAAACGGCGGCGGCGTCAAGTCCTCGGCACATGACAAATGAAACCCCGGCGCATATGCGTCGGAACCCGTGGCGCGCCAACCCGAGGCGGGCCGGCGCCGCTGAGGACGGACGGGCCCCTCGAAGGGTGTGCTCGGCGTCGATACCGGCTACGCCGCCGTAGCTCTTTGGTGCGCGTGCAGGTTTTCAGCCATGTCTGCCCGGTCGTGACGTTCCGAGGCCGCGCCTGCACCGTCTTCGAGCGCGTCCGTTTCAATACCCTGCAGGTCGAAAAACGCCACGCGCTCCTTGAGCGCGCGCGCCTGCTCTTCGAGCGAACGGCCGGCCGCCGCCGATTGCTCGACCAGCGCGGCATTCTGCTGCGTCGTGCTGTCCATCTGCGAAATCGCCAGATTGACCTGTTCGATCCCCGAGGACTGCTCTCGGCTGGCCGCCGCGATCTCGGACACGATATCGCTGACCTTGTGCACGCTGACCACTATTTCGTCGAGCGCCTTGCCGGATAGCGCCACCTGCTCGGAGCCATCGGCGACCTTGCTCGCACTATCGTCGACCAGGGCCTTGATGTCCTTGGCCGCCGTGGCGCTGCGGCTGGCCAGGCTTCGTACTTCGGTGGCCACCACGGCGAAGCCGCGACCCTGTTCACCGGCCCGGGCCGCCTCCACCGAGGCGTTGAGGGCGAGCAAATTGGTCTGAAACGCGATTTCGTCGATCAACCCGACGATATCGTTGATCTGGCTGCTCGATTGTTCGATCGCCTGCATCGACGCCACCGCGCGCGAGACCACCTCGCTGCCTTCGCCGGCCTGCCGGCGCACGCTCTGCGCCACCTGATCGGCTTGCGCCGCGTTGTCGGCATTCTGTTTGACGGTCGACGTCATCTGCTCCATCGAAGAAGCGGTTTCCTCCAGACTGGCGGCCTGCGCCTGGGTGCGGTTGCTGAGTTCGTCGTTACCGGCCGCGATTTCGCCGGCGCCGCTCGTGACCGAGTCGGCGCGCTGGTTGACATCGCTCACGACATCGTACAGCCGGGCGCGCATGGACTCGATCCCGGCGATCATCGTGCCGAATTCGTCGCGGTACGGGTTATCGACGCGGGTGTGCAAATGGCCATCGCTAATCGAGGCGACGAACCGGCGCGCGGCCGCCAGCGGACGCATGATGCCGACCATCAGCCAGAGCATGACCAGCAGCGTCACCACAAACACCCCGGCCGCGGCCGCGATGATGACCGTCTGGGATTCTCGCGCCGCGACGCGGGTGTCCGCGTAGGCATCGGCGGCCGAGGCTTTCTGGATTTTCCAGAGTTGACTCATTTGGCCGGATAGGTTTTCGACCGGGCGCCGCAGCGATATGCCGTAGATATTGGTCGCAACGATCATATTGCCTTCGTTGAGATTCTCCAGAAAATCCCCGAGCGCGTTCTCAATGGTTTTGAGATTTTTTTGTGTCTCGACGGCCAGCGCGCGTTCCTTGGGCGTGGTGATCAGCGCCGGGTAGTAGCGTTTCCAACCTGTATCTATCTTTTTCTGGATCGCGCCGATGTCGGCCGCCAGATCTTGCATGGCCGTACTATCGGACTGCGAGGTCAACACCGCCCCGACCCGGGCCCGCAGCTTATCCGCCTGTTGCTTAATGCCGGAAACCGTCTCGATTCCGGCGAGATTGCGGTTGTAGATCGAACCGGTATTGTCCGCCGCGCGCCGGATGGACCAAACCGACAGCCCGCTGAGCAATGCGATCAGGGCCAGGGCCAACCCAAAGCCGATCGCGAGTTTGGCCCGAACGCTTTTTCTTGGATTTAACATTGAAGATCTTCTCTAAGGTTTGTTTCTTATTTTTTTGACTTCTAGCGACCCGGGACGCGGCGCCAAGGCAAGACTGCGCAACACGACTCCACACTGCTTCCATCGGCCGGCGTTCGAAAAACTTGAACACAGCGGGCGGAGGCGATTTTCGACCGGGCCGAGCCGCGGGCTGGCTGCCGCGGTTTCTGTTCGCGATCGACGGCCCGCTGTCGCGCCGGTGCTCAAGGAGCGCGGGCTGATCGAGGTGGCCTACGGCCAGGCGCTGCTGGTCGCGGCCCTGATCGCCGACTTCGCCACCATTTTGCTGGTCAGCGGCTATGCCATGCTGCGGGTCGGCGCGACCGTGGATCTATTGCTGATTCTCGTGCTGCTGGTGGTGTTCGCCGCGGTCTGGCGCCTGGCCGAGCGGGCGCGCTCGAATCCGCCGGCCCGGCGGCTCATGCACGCCCTGTCCAGCGCAACCTCGCAGATTCGCGTGCGCGGTTCGATGGCGTTGGCGCTGATTTTCATCGCGCTGGCCGAGAGCCTCGGCATCGAGAACATTCTGGGCGCGTTTCTGGCCGGGTCGATCGTATCGCTGCTGTCGGGCAGCGAGAGTTCGGTGCTGCGCGAGAAGCTCGATGCCATCGGCTAAGGTTTCTTCATTCCGATCTTCTTCATCATGGTCGGAGTCAAATTCGACCTGCCGGCGCTGCTGGCCTCGAACTCGCCGTGGGAGACGATTGGGGGGCTGCTAGCCGCGGCCTTCGGCGTGAAGCTGATCGGTTCGCTGGTGTTCCGGCTGGCCTTCGGCTGGCGCGAGACGTTCGCCGCGGGCACGCTGCTGTCCGCGCGGCTGGCGCAGATGGGCCGCAAGGTGCGCACCATGACCGAGCTGCCGGTCGGTGAGAACGGCAACGCGCCGTCGCGCGCCCAGTTGTCGGAGTGCCTGCGCAAAGCCGGTATCGAGCAGGCACAGACCGTGATCGCCATGGCCGACACCGACGAGGATAATCTGCAGATCTGCCGGGTCGCGCGCGAGGTGCATGCGGTGCGCAAGCTTTTGGCCTGGGTGCGTGACCCGGCCTATAACGCCCGGTTCCGGGCCGCCGACGTACGTATCGTCAATCCGGCCTATGCCAAGCTGCTGCCGTTTCCAGCGTTTTGACCTGTTCCACGTCGGCGACGTCGACGGCGTGGGTCAGGACGTCGATACCGTGATCCGCGCCGGCCGCGCGAACCGCCGCTTTGGCCTCGTCCAGGCGTTGCATGTCCCGATCGGCGATACAGACGTCGAGGCCGCGCCGCGCGAAGCCTTCGGCGGCCGCTCGGCCGATGCCTGCCGCGCCGCCGATCACCACCGCGACGCGCCCCGGAACCAGAGCAGGATGACTCATGACAAAAATCCGATGATCGAATGAAGTTCACCAGTTATGCGGCCGAAGTGCGCGTCGGGCAAGTCGCGTCGGCTGCCGTGAGCACGACGAAATCCAGCCGACGGGCGCTAAAAGCCAGCGGCGGTGCGCCGTCGGTGTCACGCGTGGCATCGGCGCCGCAGTCAACGAGAATACGCAGGACCGGCTTGTGCCCGGGGCGCGCGGCCACAGAACCGCTGGCGCGCGCGGCGCGATTGCTTCACCATCCAGTGCAGCGCGGCGCGCCCCGCGCGCTGCCCTGTCACGATCACGACCGATAACACGCCGTGCCCACGTTGTCCGCCCTTTATCGCTACCCGATCAAATCCACCGCCGGCGAAACGCTGACGCGGGCCGCGGTCGCCGAGGAAGGCCTGCGGCACGATCGCCGGTTCATGGTGGTCAAGCCCGGCGGCGGCTTCGTCACCGCCCGAAAATACCCGGCGCTGCAGCGCGTGTGCGCCCGCTTCGACGGCGGGCAGCTGTCGCTGATGCATGACGATCACGCCGCTGTCGTCGAATCCCGGCATGCGTTCGCCGCCCGGCCGTTCGACACGCACGTATGGGCCGACGATTTTACGGCGCTTACCACCACTTTTCGGCTCGATGCTTGGTTCAGCCGCATTATGGGCGAACCGGTACATCTACTCTGGCTCGGTGAGCGCTCCAATCGTTATCGCGAAAAGATCGGCACCCGCGTGAGCTTCGCCGACGGCCATCCGCTGCTGCTCACGACCGAGGCCTCGCTGGCCGATGTCAACGCACGCGCCGCGGCCACCCATGTCATGCTCCAGTTCCGGCCCAATGTCGTTGTGGCCGGCGGCGAGGCGTTTGCCGAGGATGGCTGGACGCGTATCCGCATCGGCGAGGTCGTGTTCCGCGTCGCCAAGCCTTGCAAGCGCTGCGTGATGACCACCGTCGACCCGGCCACCGGCCGGCGCCGGCCCGACGGCGAACCCACGCGCACCCTGGCGCGCTACAGAAAAGGCGACGACAACGAAATCTACTTCGGCCAGAAGCTTATCGCCGAAAACACCGGCGAACTGGTGGTGGGCCAAGACGTCGAAATTCTCGAATGAAGCAATCGAGGCGCGGCCGGCGACGCCCGTTGGCCGAACGTCGTCGTACGTGACAGCGGGTGCCGGTGGCGACAGCCCCGCCGCTATAAACCCGGGTCTTTAAAGACTGCTTTATCGGCATATAAGCCCGCGTTCAAGCCGATACATCGAAGATTTCGTCGGTCAAATCCTCCACCGGCCGGACGATCAGCTCGGTACTGTCACCGGCGGCGCCGACGATGCGATGCGCGATCCGGTTGCGGCCGCGGGTTTTGCAGTCGTACAGGCATCGGTCGGCGCAGGAAATCAGCGTATCCAAATCGGCCACGACATCGTCTCCGGCGGCGGTGGTGGCGACCCCGATGCTCACCGTGACCACCGACGCCACCGGCGATTTTTCGTGCGGAATACCCACCAATTGCAGCATGGCGCGCATGGCCTCGGCCAAACGCGCCGAGTGGTCGCTGTCGGTGTCCGCCAGCACGACCAGGAACTCTTCGCCGCCCAGGCGCACGATCAGGTCGCTGTCGCGACGAAAGGTGTCGCGCAGTACATTGGCGATCTCGATCAGGCAATCGTCGCCGGCCAGGTGACCGTAATGGTCGTTATAGGTCTTGAAGTGATCGACATCGATCATCAACGCCGACACGGTCATTTTGAGCCGCTGGCTCAACGGCAAGAGAGTATCCAGATGGCGTTCGAGCAGCCGGCGATTGCCAAGGCCGGTCAGCGGATCGTTGAGCGTCTGCTGCAAAAGCGCTTCGCGCTGTTGTTTCAACGCACCGAGTAGATGACCGATGTTGTACCGGATATTCGCGACATAGTTGGTGTCTCCGGTCGCCTCCGGTAACTCGCCAGCCGGCGTCTCCAAGCCTTCGAGCGCGATATAAGCGGCGAGATCCTGCAACGGGCGCGTCACGCGCCGCCGGAGGATGAGCAGTGCCGTGATGAATGTCACGGCCAGCAGCAGGATGGCGATGGCCGTCCGTATGTCGGAGTCTATTCGTGTGATCAGATCGAAAGGCCAGAGGCCCCAAGGGGCTAGAAGCTGCCAGATCGCCAGTTCCGTGACCCCGAACAAAACAACCAGGCCCGAAAAAAAACGGGGCGCGGACACCGCGATATTTTGCGTGTCCGAGGCCTCCGTCGTCCGGCTGTTTTGATTCACCACGTCCGTCACGCCTGCACATGACACCTTTCACCGAGAGTGGATTGTATCGGCCGCAATCGATCGAGCTTTAAGCATGCATGGGCGCCGTTTGTAAAGCGTTGGCGCGTTGCAAGTCGCCGGCGCGGCACTCGATGTGGATACCGGCTGTAACGAGCTCGCGCGTTAAATGACGCTCGCAAGCTCCTTGAGCAAGAACGCGAAAACAAGTCCGGTCTCCTCGAGTGCCGCAAACCGCCCCGGTAGTCCGCCGTGCCCGGCCGCCATATGCGTCTTGAGCAGCAAGGTGTGGTCATCGGTTTTGGTCGCCCGCAGCTTGGCCACCCATTTGGCCGGTTCCCAGTACGTCACGCGCGGGTCGGAGACGCCGGCGATGACGAGCATGGCTGGATAATCCTGCGCGGTGACGTTCTGGTAAGGGCAATAACCGCGGATGGTTTCGAACGCTTTTGCGTCGTCGCGCGGGTTGCCCCATTCCGGCCACTCGGGCGGGGTGAGCGGCAGGGTGTCGTCCATCATGGTGTTGAGGACGTCCACGAACGGCACGTCGGCGATCGCGGCGCCGAACAAGTCGGGGCGTTTATTGACCACCGCGCCGACCAGCATGCCGCCGGCGCTGCCGCCAAAAGCGGCGATCTTGCCGGCCGATGTGTAGCCGGCTCCGCAGAGGTGTTCGGCGACGCGAATGAAGTCGGCGAAGGTGTTGGGCTTTTTCTCGAGCTTGCCTTCCTTGTACCAACGATAGCCGCGTTCCTTGCCGCCGCGGATATGGGCGATGGCATGGACGAAGCCGCGGTCGATGAGCGAGAGGCGGGTGGAGGAGAACGCGGCCGGCTCGGAGATGCCGTAGGCGCCGTAGCCGTGAAGTACGCAGGGCGCGTTGCCGTCGAGCGGCGTGTCCTTGTGATGCGTGACGGTGATCGGCACGTGCTCGCCATCCGCGGTTTCGGCGGCAAGCCGGCGCACGATGTATTGATCCGGGTCGAAGCCGCTCGGCACCTGGCGCTGCTTGCGCAATACGCGCGTGCGCTCGCTCATGTCGTAGTCGAAAGTCTCGTCCGGCGTGTGCGGCGCGCTGTATAAAAAACGCAGGTTGGCGGTGTCGTACTCATAGCCGCCGGACATGCCCAAACTGTAGGCCGCGTCCTCGAAGCCGATGGCGTGGTCCTCGCCGGTGGTTTTGTCGGTGACGACGACGCGCGGCAGGGCGTCGGCGCGTTCCATGCGTACGCGATAGTTCGCGAACTCGACGTGATCGAGGATCAGCCGGCCCGGCTCATGGGGCACGATTTCTTCCCAGTGGGTTTCGTCGGGTGTCGCGATCGGCGCGCGCATGAGCTTGAAGTCCTCGGCGCCGTCGGCGTTGGTGAGAATGACGAACGCTTTGCCGTTGTCGTCATCCACGCTGTATTCGCGGCCCGGCGCGCGAGCTGAGATCAGACGCGGTTCGGCGGTCGGCTCGTCGGCCGGAATGAATCGGACTTCGCTGGTCGCATGATCGTGGGCGTGAATGAGCAGATAGGCCGCGCTTTGCGTCTCGCCCAGGCCCACGAAAAAGCCGGGATCGGATTCGGCATAGACGAGCGTGGCGTCGGCCGGGTCGTCGCCGAGCGCAAGACGCCAGACCCGGCAGGGCCGATGGTTGTCGTCGAGCGTGACATAGAACAGGGTGGCGCTGTCCGCCGACCAGGCGACGTTGCCGGTGGTGTTGCCGATCGGCGGTTGCAGCTCTTCGCCGACCGCGCGATCGCCATTTATGGCGCGGACCCGGATCGTGTAGGCCTCGGAGCCGCGCTCGTCGAGCGCGAAGGCGAGCTTGGCGTGGTCCGGGCTGTGATCCACGGCGCCGAGCGCGAAATAGGTCCGGCCTTCGGCCTCGGCGTCGCCGTCCAGCAAGATCTGTTCGCCGGTCAGCGGCTCGCCCGGCTCGGCGGAGCCGTCGGCGTCACGCGGGGCGCGGCAGAAGATCGGATGCTGGCCGCCTTCGCGGAAACGCACGTAGTAAACGTGGTCGCCGTCGGGCGTGGGCACGCTGGCATCGCGTTCGGCCATGCGGGCGCGCATCTCGGCCACGAGCGTGTTCTGCAGTTCGGTGGTATCACGCATCATCGCGTCGGTATAGGCATTCTCGGCTTCGAGATAAGCCCGTATGTCGGGGTCGAGCTTGTCCGGGTCCTGCATCGCCTCGCGCCAGTCGTCATCGCGCAGCCAGGCGTAGTCGTCGGCGAGCGTCACATCGTGGATGGTGGTCCGGCTGGGTTTGCGCCGCGCGATGGGGGGGTCGAGATGTGAAGGGTCGAATGGTTTGGGCATGAGGCTCGTCGGTTGTCAATCGGCTATAAAGGCACTGGCGCGGATACGCCGTTGTGGTGGTCGGGTTGTGCGGGCCGATCGCGGCGCTTCAAGGCGGCGCGGGCTATGGCCTGCCCGACACGATACGGCATCGGCGTGTTTGGCATCGGGCGCGCCCCCGCGCCATGATGGCTGGTATCGGTTCGTCAGCCACGAGACTGACCATGCAACGAGCCATGCAACGACAAATCGGCGAACTCGTCATCGAGTGTGTGCAGGGCGATATCACGCAGCAAAACGATATCGATATCATCGTCAACGCCGCCAACAAGCAATTGAAAGGCGGCGGCGGCGTGGACGGCGCGATCCACCGCGCGGCCGGCCCGGAATTGGTCGAGGCCAGCCGCGCGCTTGCGCCCATCGAGGCCGGCGAGGCGGTGATCACCGCGGCCTTCGAGCTGCCCAACGACTGGGTCGTGCACTGCGCCGGCCCGGTCTATTCGAACAAGCCGGAGGTGCCCGAGCAGCTCGCGGCCTGTTATCGCAACGCGCTGGCGCTGGCCGAGGACAAGCAGGCGGCTTCAATCGCTTTTCCCGCCATTTCGTCCGGCATCTACGGCTATCCGCTGGACGAGGCGGGCGCGATCGCGGTGCAGACGGTGGCCGAGCACGCCCGCGCGGCGGCCTCGCTCAAACACGTTCGGTTCGTGCTGTTTTCCGAGGGTGTCTATAGCGCGTTTTCCAAGGCGCTGGCGGAGCTGAGCTAATATTAGGTAATGAACCGGGTTGCACGTGGAACCGCCGTGGCGCGAGGCTCGGGCATGACGTTCAATACGATCGGAGGCTCACGATGTCCACCGATACCGCGACCCAGATTCTGATCAATTGGCTGCAGGAAGCGCATGCCATGGTCGAGCACGGCGAAACCATGATGTCCGGCCGCGCCGATGCGCTCGAGGATTATCCGGCGCTACGCGAGCGGTTACAGGCGCATGTAGCCGAATCCCGTCATCACGCCGCCGATATCGAGTCCGCGATCGAGGCGCTCGGCGGTGAGCTGTCGCGCGCCAAGGATATCGGCGGCAAGTTGTCCGCACTCGGTCATTCCTGGGGCACGCAGCTTACCGGCGAGACCGCCGTGCAGAGTCTGGCGGCGACGCTGGCCTTCGAGCATTTCGAAATCAGCAACTATCGCGCGCTTGCCGTTGCGGCCGAACAGGCCGGAGCGAACGAAACACAGGTCCGACTGGCGCGCCTGCGCGGCGATAACGAGGCCATGGCCGAATGGCTGACCGATAATCTGGAGGCGACCTCGCGCCGGTACTTGCAGACCGCCTGAGGCGGCTGACTCAGCGCGCCGGCGCGAGACGTTCGACCGGCGCGGTCATGACATAGTCGTCCATGACGAAGCCGTTGCCGATGTCTTTTATGTCCTCGTGTGCGATCCCGAAACCGATGCGTTCGTAGGCGGCGATCGATTCGGCGTTGTGCCGGTGCACGCGCAGTCGCAGCGTAGCCGCGCCCAGCGCGTGCGCTTGGGCGGCGGCGCGCCGGATCAGGCTGCGGCCGACCCCGAGATTGCGCGCTTCGATATGCACGTACAGCTTGTCGAGCCAGGCGGTGGCCGGTTCGTGCGCATCCGGCGAGACGGCGGCAAAGGCCACGAAACGCCCGCCGCGCCGGGCCAGTGTGAAGCGCGTGCCGGCGGCCAGTTGTTCGTGGAGGGCGGTTTCGCTATAGCCGCGCTCGAGCATGTACTCGACCTGTGCGCGGCCGATGATCGGCGTGTAATGCTGATGCCAGATGACGTACGCCAGGGCCGAGAGTTCGAGCAGCAGCGCGGGCGTTTCGGCGGCAACCAGATCGATCGTGTCCATAGGGGCTGTTGATGTTTCATACGACGCCGCGCCGGCGGCCATTTTGTCGCAAGACAAGGCGCAGCGGGCGTACGGTAGTCATTCTACCGTAGCGCGCTGCAACGCAGGATTGCGCCAAAATGGCCCCGGCCCTTCGGGTTGCGGCACCAAATCGCGCCATCCGGCGTTGCAGAGCTTGACCGCAGAATGACTGCGGTCGGCGCTCTGCGTCTTGGCTGACACGATTTGGGGTCGCAACGCGGGGCCGTATGAAGCATCAACAGCCCCTAGCACCCGGTGGTAATGTGGTTCGAGGCGAGCCGTTCTCGAATACGGTCGCCGTAGCCGACATCGCGCAGCAAGGCGCGCCCGCGCGGCGATTGGGCCAGACGCAGCTCGATCCAGCGCGCGCGACGGGTTAGGCGCTTGGCCCGGTCGGATTCGGACAGCGTACGCGCGAGCAGATCCTCGACCTCGCGCAGTTCGCGCCGGGTCTCGATTTCGGGCGGCACGTAGCCGGCGTTCTTGAGCAGCCGGTAGCCCGCGCGCAGATGTTCGGGCACATGTGCGGCGTCATCGGCCGGCAGTGGTTTGCCGGCGCCGGGCAGATGGTCGAACTCGCCGCGTTCGGCGGCGGCGTCGATATGGGCGTCGGCGAGTCGGTCCAGTAGGCTCATGATCTGCGATTATACGCAGCGGCCGCGCGGCTGCATCGATAAACGAGGTGGGATTCGAAGATGGCGGAGTATCTTGCCCCGGCGCTGCACGGCGCCGACATCGTGGACACGGTTCAGGCCAACGGGCTGGAGCTGGCATACGAGCAGTTCGGCTACGACGACGACCCGGCGCTGATCCTGATCATGGGGCTCGGCACCCAGCTCACCGGTTGGCCGGACGCCTTCTGCCGCGCGCTGGCCGACACCGGGTTGCGGGTGATTCGCTTCGACAATCGCGATATCGGCCTTTCGTCCAAAATTCATGCCGCCCGCGGCTACGACTCGGCGCGCCAGGCTTTTTTCAAGTCGCTGACCGGACGCGAAATACAGGCGGCTTACAGCCTGGAGGATATGGCCGAGGATACGATCGGTCTGCTGGTGGCGCTCGGTATCCGGCGCGCGCATCTGGTTGGCGCCTCGATGGGCGGCATGATCGCCCAGATCGTGGCCGCGACGCGGCCGGCGCGGGTGGCGTCGTTGACCTCGATCATGTCCACCTCGGGCGCGCGCAAGCTGCCGCGCGGACGGCTGAAAATCCTGTTGCGGCTCGGCAAGGCGCCGAAAAGCCGCGATAAGGACGTGATCGCCGCTCATCTGGCCAAGACCATGACCATGATCAGCAGTCCCAAGATCGGCCGCAGTTTTCACGACTGGGAGGCCGAGATCCGGCGCACCGTCGAACGCAGTTATTATCCGGCCGGCATGGCGCGCCAGACCCTGGCCGTGCTGTCGGCCACCCCCAGAGACGAGCTACTCGCTACGGTGCGCTGCCCGGCGCTGATCATCCACGGCGCCGCCGACCCGTTGCTGCCGGTCAAGCACGGCCGCGCGACCGCGAAAGCCCTGGCCCACGCGCGTTACGAGGAAGTCCGCGGCATGGGCCACGACCTGCCGCCAAGGCTGTTGCCGCGGTTCGTCGACTGGATCAGCGAACTCGTGCACGAGGCCGAGGCGCACTCGGCCGCGCGATCGTCGCGACAACAAAATCAGTCCGCCAATGAACGCAAAAAGCGCGAATAAAAGGCCGGAATCCTCTGTCGTATTTCGATTTGATTGAAATTGCCGTTCATTGGCGGACTGATTTCATCTTTCTTTTATATCCTTTTTGCAGGTTGGTATCAGTCGAAGTCGAACCCGATCTGGTCGCCCGGCGCCGGCGGCGCCTTGAATTGCGTCGTGTCGAGGTCGAAGCGCTTGCCGTTGATGCCGGCGCGCCGGCAGGCGAGCGCGAAGCGCTTGGCGATCAGGGTCGCGTAGGTGCCGGTGCCGGTCATGCGCGTGCCCCAGGCGGCGTCGTAATCGGCGCCGCCGCGCATCTGGTTGATCAGGCTCATGACATGCGCGGCGCGGTCCGGGTAGTGCTCGGTCAGCCACTGGCGAAACAGATGTTTGATCGCGTGCGGTAGGCGCAGCAGCACATAACCGGCCCGTGCGGCCCCGGCGTCGGCCGCCGAGGCGATCAGCGTTTCCAGTTCGCAGTCGGTGATCATCGGAATGATCGGCGCGACCAGCGCGCCGGTCGGTACGCCCGCGCCGGCCAGGGTTTCGATCGTGCGCAGCCGCTGGGCCGGCGCGGCCGCGCGCGGTTCCAGATG
>NZ_DASSKM010000158.1:0-34910 GCF_035690525.1 Salinisphaera sp. | reverse complement strand
TCAGGTCGGTACCCAATCCACGTATATCAGAGTGATCTACCGTCGCATCAGCCGTCCGTGTTCTGTTCCAAGGGCATGCTGCAGCACACAAATCATGAATCAGTCACAAGTCGTAGTTGACAGGTCAATCCATATCAGGCGGTCGATCAGGCGCTGATAGGCATCGATCGCCGGCTCGATCGCGAATTCCGCCGCGCGCGTTTGCAACGCCCGCCGGTCCGGCGGCTCGGCGAGCGCAGCGCATAGCGCCTCGCCCATCGCCCGTTCATCACCGACCGGCACCAAGCGGCCAAGACGACCGTCTTCGAGAATTTCTCGCGGCCCGCTCGGGCAATCCGTGGCCACCACCGGACATCCGCAGGCCATCGCCTCGATCAACGCAACCGGCAGGCCTTCGACCCGGGAGGACAAGGCGAATACAGCCGCGTGGGCCATGTGCCCCTGTGGCTCATCGACCCAGCCCGGCAGCGCCACGGCATCCGCAATGCCGAGCCGCCGCGCGCGTTGTTCCAAACGTGAGCGCTCCGGTCCTTCCCCGAGGATCATCAGCCGCAACGCACATCCCCGGCTACGCGCGCTTGCAACGGCCTCGATGAGCATCGCGAAGTCTTTTTCCGGGGCAAGACGCCCGGCGGCAAGCACGACGGGTTCCGTCTGCGCCGGTGCGAACCAGGCATGATCCGGCGATGGCGCGTCGTTTTTCAGGTCGGCCGGGTCTACCACCGGGTTATGGATGACCTCGATTCGACTCGCGGAAAGCCTGGCTTCGCGCGCCACATCGGCAGCCACTCCGCGCGAGACGGCGATCAGCGCGTCGGCGGCGGGATAAAGACGACGCATCAGATGCCGCCGATACCGCAGCGCGCGATAGGCGTGTGCGTCGCGGCGGAAAGCATCAAGCCGAGCCGAGAGCGTGCTGTGTTCTGCAATGACGGTTCGAACCGGATGTTTGGCCAGCCGCGCCGCCCAGATCTCGAGAAACGGCACACGGCCGGCCGCCGCGATCATCACATCCGGCTTGGTCCGCTCGATGTAATCGACCAGGCTCGACAGGCGCCGCAACGGAATGTAGCGGCTTTTCGGCGTCAGCATGCGAATGGCCTGCGCCAGCCCTTCCCGGGGCCAGCCTCGAAGCAGCCGGCGGCATGCGCGCCACTTGCCGCCCGACTCCAGCCCGACGACTCGGACGCTTGCGGGTATCCGCGCCAGGTAATCGCCCTGTTTTCGTTCCAGCACCAAGTCGACCGCATAGCCGCGCGCGATCAGCCCACGCATCAAGCATAGCGTGACCCGCTCAAGACCGCCGCCTGCAAAAGCGGAAAGATAGAACGCGACACGAACCGGGGGCGCCTGCTCAACGACCACGCCGCGCCCACGCCGACTGCGCCCGACCCGGCGAGGTTTGCAAATAGATTCCGGCCAGATGCCGCGCGGCGAAAAATTCGCGCCACGCAGCCCATCCGGCCGGACCGGAAGCCGTTTTGTGGCAGACAAACGCCCAGCGCGCAACCACGATCCGCGAAAAAGCCGGCTCCGGATAGCGACCCCGGCGCGCGTTCGCGGCGAGCAGCCGTTCGATCCAGTCTCGCGCCCAGCGTACGAACTCGATGTCGAGTTCGCCGCCATTGAGCTCTTGAAACAAGCGGCGTCCCTTGAACTTGAACAGAAGATCGTGACGGGCCACATCGCTGGCGTCGAAATCCACACCGAGTTCGGCCAGTTGACGGGCCTGAAGGCGGTGGCGCGCAGCGCGCATCTGTTCAACTTTCGCCGAAGTCGCCTGCGTGGCGTGCTGACGATAAAGAGTCAGAGCTTGGGGCAGCACCGCGAACCGCTGTTCACAAGCCATTCGAACGAATTGCTCGTAATCCTGCGCCACCGGAAAATCAAGATCGTAGCCGTACGCCTTCAGCACGGCGCTACGAGCCATCATCGTGGGCTGCAGAATCGGGCAGCTGAAAAGCATTTCCACAGCGATGTCGTCCGGTTCGAACCATTGCCGACGGCGCCGGTCGATCGGCAGTGCCCGCCCTTCTTCATCGCTTTTTGCGACACGAGTCCCGAGCACCGAGATATCCGGGCGCCGATCCAAAAAGGCGACTTGCTCTTCAAGCCGATCCGGCATGCAGACATCATCGGCGTCCAGCAGCGCGATGTATTCGCCGCGTGCCATTTCGAGACCGCGGTTGCGGGTCCACGGCGTGCCGCGATTGCTATCGTTGTACTCGATACGGACACGCGCGTCGCCCGCGTAACGATCAAGCACCGCGGATGTGTTGTCGGTCGAGCCGTCGTCGATAATGAGCAGCTCGAAATCGGACCACGTCTGCGACAGCACGCTCTCTATCGCTTGAGCAATATAGCGCTCGGCATTGAATGCCGGAATGAAAACGCTGACTCGTGGCGCGCTTGGCGTATTCTGCATGCGGTTTTCCCAGTAACTGGTTATTTGGCGCTAGCATGCCCGCGCGATGTGGGCTGTCTTGCCGATGATCATTCTTGCACGCCGTTCGCCTGCACAAGACGCTCCGATGCACTTCGGGCCGCTTTACAGGCGGCCGAAATATCCACCGAAGGCTCTCTCGAAATGTTCGTAACGATACTGAATTGCGCCACCGTCGTCATTGCGCTCTTTACGCTGGCCATGGTGTTTAAAACTCGAGCTGAGCAGGAGAAACTTAGGCGCCGCCAGAAAAGAGCCGAAACAAGGCATGCGGCCGTACTCATGAACGAGTTTCGACAAATCGCTGCATTTCTGGAACTTCGAGACCTGCTGCAGCCTGTCCGGCCTTTGCCCATGCTAAGAGAATGGGCGATTTCACCGGATTTCGGCCTACTTCTCGTTGATTTGATTGATGAGCACAGGCCGCGCGTCATCGTCGAATTCGGGGGCGGCAGTTCCACCCTGGTGTGCGCTTACCGAGCCTCCCAGGCCACTAATTGCGGGATTCATTCCTACGACCATGACGACTCGTTCGCACAGCGCACTCGCGAACAACTGCAGAAACACGGCCTCGACTCCCACGCCGAAATCCATTACGAGCCCTTGCGGCCCTCGCAATTTTTGGACGACGCCGGCGAAGTTATCGAATGGTATGGCGGCGGCTCTATCGAGAACCTGCCGGCCGATATCGACATGATCGTGGTCGACGGCCCGCCGAGCCACTTGAACCCTTGGGCGCGCTACCCATCGTTGCCGGCAGTATACGACAAGCTTTCGCCCGATTGCTTGCTGATATTGGACGATGCCGCGCGCAAGAGCGAGCAGCAGGTCGTGGAACGCTGGCTCAAGGAGTTCCCGGAATTTCGGCTCCAATCCCCATCGACGGAGAAAGGCGCGGCCGTGCTGGTGCGCGGTTCCCGCTCCATAAGCATCTGACCTGCCCCCCAACAAAAAAGCCCCGCGCGAGGCGGGGCTTCTTCTGGCTCGCATTGGGCGAGACGGCATACTACATCATGCCGCCCATACCACCCATGCCGCCCATACCGCCCATGTCGGCGCCGCCCTTGTCGTTATCGTCCGGGATGTCGGCAATGGAGGCTTCCGTGGTCAGCAGCAGGCTGGCGATGGAGGCCGCGTTCTGCAGCGCGGTACGGCTGACCTTGGTCGGGTCGAGAATGCCCATTTTGACCATGTCGCCGTACTCGCCGGTGGCCGCGTTGTAGCCGTAGTTACCTTCCTTGGAAAGCACTTCGTTGACCACCACGGACGGCTCGGCGCCGCTGTTGTGCACGATCTGGCGCAGCGGCTCTTCGACCGCACGACGCAGGATGCTGATACCGGTATCCTGATCCTGATTGGCGCCCTTGATTTTCTCGATCGCCTTGAGGGCGCGCAGGAAAGCCACGCCGCCGCCGGGCACGATACCTTCTTCGACCGCCGCGCGGGTGGCGTGCAGGGCGTCTTCGACGCGGGCCTTCTTCTCTTTCATCTCGACTTCGGTGGCGGCCCCGACCTTGATCAGCGCCACGCCGCCGGCGAGCTTGGCTACGCGTTCCTGCAGCTTCTCCTTGTCGTAGTCCGAGGAAGAGTCCTCGATCTGAGCGCGGATCTGCTTGATGCGCGACTCGATGTCGGAGTTTCCGCCCTTGCCATCGATGATGGTGGTGTTTTCCTTGGAGATCTGGACCTTGTTGGCCTCACCCAGATGCTCGAGCGTGGCGCCTTCCAGCGTCATGCCGAGATCTTCGGAGATCACCTGACCGCCGGTCAAAACGGCCATGTCTTCCAGCATCGCCTTGCGACGATCGCCGAAGCCGGGCGCCTTGACGGCGGCGACCTTGACGATGCCGCGCATGTTGTTGACCACCAGCGTAGCCAGCGCTTCACCCTCGACGTCTTCGGAGACGATCACCAGCGGACGGTTCTGCTTGGCGACGTTCTCCAGCAGCGGCAGCATGTCGCGGATGTTGGAGATCTTTTTGTCGTGCAGCAGGATATAGGGGTTGTCCAGCTCGGCCGTCATCGTCTGGTTGTCGGTGACGAAGTACGGCGAGAGGTAACCGCGATCGAACTGCATGCCTTCGACGACGTCCAACTCGTTGTACAGGCTGGAACCTTCCTCGACCGTGATCACGCCTTCCTTGCCGACTTTGTTCATGGCGTCGGCGATGATCTTGCCGATCTCCTCGTCGGAGTTGGCCGAAATCGAGCCGACCTGGGCGATCGCTTTTTCGTCGTCGCAGGGCTTGGACAAACGGGCCAGTTCCTCGACCGCCGCGTCGACCGCCTTGTCGATGCCGCGCTTCAAGTCCATCGGGTTCATGCCCGCGGAGACGGCCTTCACGCCTTCGCGCACGATGGCCTGGGCCAAAACCGTGGCGGTGGTGGTGCCGTCGCCGGCGATGTCGGAGGTCTTGGAAGCGACTTCCTTGACCATCTGAACGCCCATATTCTCGAACTTGTCGTCGAGCTCGATTTCCTTGGCGACGGAGACACCGTCCTTGGTGATGGTCGGCGCGCCGAAGCTCTTGTCGAGCACCACGTTGCGACCCTTCGGGCCCAGCGTGACCTTCACCGCGTTGGCCAGGGTGTTGACACCGCGGACCAGACGCTGACGCGCGTCTTCGCCGAAACGTACTTCCTTAGCAGCCATTGCTAGTTATCCTTAATTCGTTGATTGGTGGTTGACCGATGGATGCGCCAGACGGGCCGTTAAGCCAGCACCGCCAGGATGTCGTCCTCGCGCATCACGACGACTTCGTCGCCGTCGACCTTGATCTCGGTCCCCGAGAACTTGCCGAACATCACCTTGTCGCCGACCTTGACTTCGGGCTTGCGGATCTCGCCGTTGTCCAGCGGTTTGCCATTGCCGACCGCGACCACTTCGCCGCGCTGCGGCTTTTCGGCCGCCGAATCGGGAATGACGATACCTCCGGCCGTCTTCTGCTCTTCTTCGATCCGCTTGATTACGATGCGGTCATGTAGAGGACGGATATTCATGCCACCCTTCTCCTCGAAACTGTGAAGGTTGTTGATTGGAAAAAGCCCCAGCGGCTCATTGCCGCCACCATGATTGCCGGTTGGCAATCTTGATCACCGCCATTGATGCGGGCTCCCAAAGCCCTTTCAAGAGCCGGCGCGTAAATTTTTAACAGTCGGACAGCGCCGAGAAAGCGAAACGATTTCTTGTTGGAATCGAACTGAGGCAGTATCGTTCAACACGCATCGCATCATGCCGGGCCGCGTGCCCGGTGATCCCGGAGGTTTCATGGCCGAGTCCACAATGCGTCGCGTCGCCATCGTCGGCGGCGCCCGGATTCCCTTCTGTCGTGCCAACACGGCGTATGCTCATCAATCCAATCAGGATCTGCTGACCGCCACTTTCAAGGCGCTGTCGGAAAAATACGGCTTGGCCGGCGAGCGCATCGGCGAGGTCGCCGCCGGCGCCGTGCTCAAGCGCTCCCGCGATTTCAATCTGACGCGCGAGGCCGTGCTCGGCACCGATCTGGACCCGCATACGCCGGCCTTCGATGTCCAGCAAGCCTGCGGCACCAGCCTGGAAACCACGATCCTAATCGCCAACAAGATCGCCATGGGCCAGATGGAGTCCGGCATTGCGGGCGGCACCGACACCACGTCGGATGCGCCGGTCGCGGTCAACGAGGATCTGCGCCGGATTCTGCTCGACATCAACCGCGCAAGATCCGGTGGCGAACGCGCCCGGCTGCTCGCCAAACTCCGGCCCCGCCATCTGGTGCCGAACCTGCCGGACGTGACCGAGCCGCGCACCGGCATGTCGATGGGCGAACACTGCGAACTCATGGCCAAGGAGTGGAAGATATCGCGCCGCGCCCAGGATGAACTGGCACTCGCCAGCCATAAGAACGCGGCCCAGGCCTATGCCGACGGTTTCTACGACGACCTGGTCTTTCCCTACCTCGGCGTCGAACGCGATAACAACCTGCGGCCGGACACGGACATGGCGCAGCTGTCCAAGCTCAAGCCATCCTTCGACAAGGACAACGGCACGCTGACCGCCGGCAACTCCACACCGCTGACCGACGGAGCCTCGAGCGTACTGTTGGCCAGCGAAGCATGGGCGAAGGCGCGCGGGCTACCGATTCTGGCCTACTTTACGCCCTATGCGCGTACCGCCGCGGTGGACTACGTCGACGGCGGCGAAGGGCTGCTCATGGCGCCGACCTACGCCGTACCCGATATGCTCGACGCGGCCGGCCTGACGCTGGCCGATTTCGATTTCTACGAGATCCACGAGGCGTTCGCCGCCCAGGTGCTATGCACACTCAAGGCCTGGGAGTCGAAGAAATACTGCGTCGAGCGCCTGGGCCGCACCGAGCCGCTCGGCTCGATCGATATGTCCAAGCTCAACATCAAGGGTTCTTCGGTCGGCCTCGGTCATCCGTTCGCGGCCACCGGCGGGCGCATCGTGGCGACGCTGGCCAAGATCCTGGACGAGGCCGGCTCGGGCCGCGGGCTGATCTCGATCTGCGCCGCCGGGGGCCAGGGAGTCACCGCGATACTTGAAAAATAAGCGCACCGCGTGTTGCAAAGCGGCCGCAGGACCGGCCGTACGCTTCGTCGCTTCGATTAGGCCCGCCCGGATTCTGCCGCAGCGCCGCTCGGTTTCCGGGCGGCGCTTGTATCCGCGAACGATTGCCCCGACGTAGCAAAAACTTGAGACGATAGCGAGCACCGATAATGAATCGCGACGACCCCGCCCCCGTCGGCGTCCTATTCACGAACCTGGGCAGCCCGGACGATGCGTCGACACCCGCGGTCCGTCGCTATCTGCGCGAGTTTTTAAGCGATCGCCGGGTGATCGATTTGAACCGCGCGGCGTGGTTGCCGATTCTGTACGGCATCATTCTCACCTTCCGGCCGAGCCGGTCGGCCCGAAGCTATCGCTCGATCTGGATGGACGAGGGCTCGCCGCTGATCGTCTACGCCCGGCGCCAGGCCGCCGGTATTCAAGCCCGTCTGGAGGCCCAGCTGTCCCGGCCGATCCATGTGGCGCTCGGCATGCGCTACGGCAATCCCTCGATCGAGTCGGCCCTGGAAGAGTTGCACGCCGCCGGCTGCCGGAAAGTGCTCGTCTTCCCGGCGTACCCGCAGTATTCGGCCACCACCGTGGCCACGACTTTCGACAAGGTGAGCGAGGTGCTGGAAGACTGGCCGGAGCCGCCGGCCCTGCGCCAGATCAACCGCTACCACGACGATCCGGGCTATATCGCGGCGCTGGCGAACTCGGTGCGCGAACACTGGGCCGCGCACGGCCGGGCCGACAAGCTGGTGATCTCATTCCACGGCATCCCCAAGCGCTACGTGAAACAGGGCGATCCTTATCCGCGCGACTGCGGCATTACCGCGCAGCTGCTGGCGGCGGAACTGGGCCTGTCGCGCAACCAATACAAGGTCTGCTTCCAGTCGCGTTTCGGCCGCGAGCCCTGGCTCCAGCCGTATCTCGACCAGACCATGAAGGCTTGGGGCGCGGACCCGGCGATTAACACCGTGGATGTGATCTGCCCCGGTTTTTCGGCCGACTGTCTGGAAACGCTGGAAGAAATCCGCGAGGAAAACCGCGGCTACTTCGAACAAGCCGGCGGCGAGTCGTTGCGGTATATTCCTGCGCTCAACGACCGCGACGATCATATCGAAATGTTCGCGCGTTTAATTCGCGAGGAGTTGGCCGGCTGGGTGTGACCCATCGGGCCCTTCCTTGCGCCATTGATTGCCGACTCACGGAGCATACCCATGCACTGGCTCGCCACCTTCGGTCTCGACTACGGCCTGTTTTTGGCCGAGGCCGCCACCGTGGTCGCCGCGATCGCCGTCGTGGTGATCGTGCTGACGTCCAGCGCGCTCAGCCTGCGGCGCGAGAAGAGCCGACGGCTGACGGTCGAGCGCGTCAACGACCGGCTCGATCGCATGGCCGACACGCTGTCCGACGCCCTGCTCAACAACGCCGAAAAGAAGGCCCGCGCCAAGCAGCGCAAGAAAGAAGCCAAGCAAAAGGCCAAGGCCGAAAAGCTGGGCAAGAAACATGCGCCGCGGCGTTTGTTCGTGCTCGACTTCGACGGCGATATCCGGGCCTCGGCGGTCGACGGGCTGCGCGAATCGATCAACGCCCTGCTCCAGGTCGCCGAATCCGATGACGAAGTACTGCTGCGCCTGGAATCCGGTGGCGGCATGGTCCACAGCTACGGCCTGGCCGCGTCACAGCTCAAACGGCTGCGCGACGCCGGCATCCGGCTGACCGTGTCGGTGGATCGCGTAGCGGCCAGCGGTGGTTACATGATGGCCTGCGTGGGCGATCGCATCGTCGCCGCGCCGTTCGCCATCGTCGGCTCGATCGGGGTGGTCGCCCAACTGCCGAACTTTCACCGCTTGTTGTCCGACAAGCACATCGATTTCGAGATGCATACCGCCGGCGACCATAAGCGCACACTCACCGTATTCGGCGAGAATACGCAAGCCGGCCGCGAGAAATTCCGCGAAGAACTGGAAGACACCCATGTTCTGTTCAAGCGCTTCGTGGCCGAGCATCGGCCCGGTCTTGATGTCGATGCCGTGGCCACCGGCGAGCACTGGTACGCCAGTCAGGCCCTCGAGCGACGCCTGGTCGACGAGATTGCCACCAGCGACGACGTAATGCTCGCCGCCGCGCGCGCGGAACGCGACGTGTTCACGATCGCGACTCGCTCACCCCGGGGGCTGATGGCCAGACTGACCGGACAAACCGGCCGCGCGATCGCAAAAACCATTCACGAGCAAGGGCTTACCCGCGCCGAAATCGGGACCTCCCGGTATTGATCCCGAACTCCATGAAACTCGTGGGCCGACTGGCGGTCACAGGGCTGGGGACGTGGCCGGCACCATCGGCCGTTTGGTAATACCGACGAGTAAGGACCTATGACACAACTCGCATCTCTGCGCTATCGCGCCTTCTTCATTCTGATCCTGGCGCTGTTGGCTACGAGCGCCCAGGCTACCGTGCCCAGCGGCATGCTCTCCGGCAAAAACCCGTCGTTACATCCGATGCTAAAAGGCGTATTGCCGGCTGTGGTGAACGTGGTCGTGACCGGCGAAGCGCAACAGATGCCGCGCAATCCGCTGTTCAACGATCCGTTCTTCCGGCAGTTCTTCAATGCACCGCGACAGCAGCCGCAGGTGCGTCATCCCACGGCGATCGGCTCCGGCGTGATCGTCGATGCGGACAAGGGCTATATCGTGACCAATTATCACGTGGTCAAGGATGCGCAGAAGATCGAGGTTCGCCTCAAGGACAACCGGGAGTTCAAGGCCGAGATCGTGGGCACCGATCCGGCAACCGACCTGGCGGTAATCCAGATCAAGGCCGATAATCTAACCGAACTCAAGCTCGCCGATTCGGACAAGCTCCAGGTCGGTGACTTCGTGGTCGCCGTCGGCAACCCATTCGGTCTACGCCAAACCGTAACCTCGGGTATCGTCAGTGGCCTGGGCCGTCACATCGGCAGCCCGAGCGGCGCAAGCGGCAATCTGTACCAGAACTTCATCCAGACCGATGCCTCGATCAACCCGGGCAATTCGGGCGGCGCCCTGCTCAACCTCAAGGGCCAACTGGTCGGCATCAACAGCGAAATCCTGTCGAAGACCGGCGGCAATATCGGCATCGGCTTTGCTATTCCGTCGAACTTGGTCAAGTCGGTTTATCAACAACTCGTCAAGTACGGCACGGTCAAGCGCGGCATGCTGGGCGTGGTCGGCCAGAACCTCACCCCCGAATTGGCCAAGGCCTTCGGTCTGAAGGTCGACCAGGGGGTCGTGATCGCCCAGGTCATGCCGAACTCGCCGGCGGCCGAGGCGGGCATCAAACAGCGTGACGTGATCACCCAGGTCAACGGAGAGCCGATCGACAACTTCTCCGATCTCAAGAACGCCATCGGGCTGCGTTCGCCGGGCGACAAGGTCACGATCACGCTGTTGCGCGACGGCGAGCAAAAACAGGTTCACGCCACGCTCGCCAAGGCATCGTCCATGACCGGTGTCGGCGGTGTCACCACCGGGGGCGCATTGAACGAGAACCTGGCCGGCGCCCAGTTTGGCCCGTTGACCGACGACAACCCGTTGGCCGGCGAAGTCCAGGGCATCGAAGTGACCGACGTTCAGCCCGGCAGTCCCGCGGCTCAAGCGGGCTTGCGGCCGGGCGACGTGATCACGTCGGTCAACCGTCACCCGATCAGCAAGGTATCGCAGCTGCACAAGTTCGCGGGCCCGGACACTGATCAGCTGTTGCTGCACGTCCGACGCGGCCGGGGCGCGATGTTCCTGTTGATCCAGTAGACTGCCGCACCCGATGCGGATCGAGAAAGCCCGGCTCCGCCGGGCTTTCTCTTGTGCGGGACGTTTATAAAACTACTGCGCTTGTCATTTCGGGCCCGGCCGGTGCTCGAATCGCTTGTGTGCGCGACGTTCCGCGAGCGCTCGTCCGGGAAGCCGTTTGGTCCGTCCCGGTGGCATCGCTATACTCGAACGAGTTGCAGGAGCCCGTCATGAGTCAGTTCGATCTCGCCGAATTCGAAGCGCAGGTCCATGCCCTGCTGGCCGCGCATCGCCGTCTGCAGGCGAATTACGATGCGCTCAAGGCCGCTCACGAGGCACAAACCCAGCGTCATCGCGAGATTCGCGAACGTTTGAACGGCGTGATCGAGCGTATTCGCGCCCTCGAAACCGAAGCCAATAACGCCTGAGCCTGTTCAAAGACAGCGTTTATGATTAACTCGAAACTCGGATCGGGCAGGGACAGGCCAACCTCTGGGACCCCGATGGGGGCGTGACCAATGGCACGGGCAAAATCATGGGTACAGACAAGACACAGACGGCACTGACGGTGCGCATTCTCGGCCGGGACTACTCCGTGGCCTGCCCGGAAGGCGAACGCGAGGCGCTGCTGCGTTCGGCCGAGCATCTGTCCCGGCGCATGGGCGCGATCCAGCGTCAGGGCAAGACGCTGGGCACCGAACGCATCGCCATCATGGCCGCGCTCAACATCGCCCGCGACCTGCTCGATCTACAGCGCCATGTCGAGCGCCGGGCCGCGGGGCTGGCCGATAGCGACGAAGAGATGGCCGAACGCCTGTCCCAGCTCCAGTTGCGGATCGAATCGGCGCTGGATTCCTCCGGCTGACGCGTCGGCGCCGTTTGTCAGCACCCGGGCCACGGCGTACCATACTGGTGCCGGCATTCCTGCGGTGTTCGACGGTCTCCCGGTTCCCTTGAGCCTAATTACCTTACCAGGGGTGGGAACCGGCGCAGGTGAGTACGCCCGCCTTGCTGCGGGAAACCTAATGCGTCGCGGAGCGCCCCACTTGAGCGCTTGTCTCAAGGATAGTGGATGACTGACGGCACGCGCGGGAATGTCGGTTTTCATTTTCCCGATCGTCAGTCCATGGCCCGAGTCGCCGATCAGCGCAAGATCGCTCTGTCCGCCCGCCGGAAGCTGAGCGCCGCTGACCGCCGCCGCGCCGCCCGACTCGCCTGCCGGCGCCTGGCACGACTGCCGGTCATCCGCCGCGCACGCCGGATCGGAATCTACCGCCCACTGGCCAGCGAAATCGATCCGCGCGGCCTAATCGATCTGCTCGGCCCGCGCCCGCCGCGGTTCTATTTTCCTCGTGTGTGCGGCGACACGCTGCGTTTCGTGGCGGCACGCCGCGATCAACGCTGGCGGCGTTCGACGCTCGGCGTGCACGAGCCCGGCGGCTGGAGCCATGCAACCAACACGTTGGACGTGCTGATCATGCCGCTGGTCGGCTTCGACCGGGCGGCGAACCGCATCGGTCTCGGCGGCGGATTCTACGATCGCACGCTGGCACCGGTAAGCCATCTCGCCTATCGCGGCCCAACGCGTATCGGGCTGGCCTTCGAATGCCAGCGTCTAAACGCCATCGAGCCCCGGCCCTGGGACATTAGTCTGACGGCCATCGCGACCGAGCGCCGCGTATACCAACGACGCTGGGCGCACTCGCGGTAGAATCGGTCGGATCGCATTCACCACAAGGCAACACCATGCGCTACTGGCTGATGAAGTCCGAACCGGACGAGTTCAGCATCGAAGACCTGAAAAACCGCCCGCGGCAAACCGAAGGCTGGGACGGAGTTCGCAACTATCAAGCGCGCAACTTCATGCGCGACGACATGAGCGAGGGCGACCTGGCCTTCTTCTACCATTCGAACACCAAAGTGCCGGGCGTGGTTGGCATCATGCGCATTTCGCGCGAAGGCTACCCGGACGACACCGCCTTCGATCCGAAGGACCCACACTACGATCCCAAGTCCGACCCCGACAATCCACGCTGGTATCGCGTGGATGTAACCTACGAACGCGAACTGGATCGCGTGATCCCGCTGTCCGAGATCAAGGATCATGCCGATGAGCTCGAGGGCCTGCCGCTCGTGCGCAAGGGCAACCGGCTGTCGGTCATGCCGATCGAGAAGGAACACTGGGATTTTATTCTCGGGATGGAGAACGCCGACGCGGAATAGCCCGTTCCGCAGCCGCGGCGACGTTTCGCGGATACGGCAACTCAGCGGGTAATATTCGACTTGGGGTTTCGCGCTGCTGCGCGACTCCCTTTCGTTTGCTTGTCCAAACGAAAGGAAGCAAAGGAAAAGACACCCTGTCTTGCGCCTATGCTACGCATCGGTACCCTGCGCGGTTCCGGCCGCAAGAGGGACAGCCGCGAAACTCGCGCCGCTACGCGGCACTCAGACACACGGCCGTCTTTTCCTCTTACGGCCTCCACTGCTCGGCGCTACGCCCAAGGGGGACCCGAATACAGCGCGGGTCCGCCGTGCCGAGGGTGGGCTTGCCTGTATTTAGTCCCGTTACACGGCGACGGAGACGCACAGTGGCGACGGGTGTCCGGCGCACTGCGCCGGTGCGGTCAGCCTGTTTGAGGGCCGCCAAAGCGGCCCGAGTTCTGACCGCATCCCGTCGCCGCGAGCATCGCAGTGCACCGGCGCAGCCGGCGCCGTGTCGGGTGCCCTTTGTTTTGGCTACTTTTATTTGGGCAAACAAATAAAAGTGGCTCGCGCATCAGCGCGAAACCCTAATCCCGATGAGCCTCAAGGATAAGAACTCAAGCACGCGCCTCCGACGACACCCCACGAGCCATCACCTCATCGATACGCGCAGTGACAGCCGCGACCGGAATCAAGGCCATCACCCCCTCGTCATTCTCGATACGGGTGCCCCACTTCAGGCCGTCCGGCGTACTGTCGCGATAGCGCGACGCGGCTTCGGCGAAGTAGTCCACACACAGCTCGCGCGAGCGATAAGCGCCGCTGCGACGCGGATCGGTCGCCGCGTGCAGGCTGATGGTGGCGATGTCCGTGGCATTGGCCATATGCGCCGGCCCGGAATCGGGCGTCAGCAGGATTCGGCCGTGCTCGAATAAGGCCAGCAGTTGCTTGAGGTTGGTCTGTCCGATGAGATCGATCGCCGACTCCTTCATGGCGGCCATGATCGCCTCGCCCATCGCCCGCTCGGCCGGGCTCGGCCCGCCGACGATCACGCAACGCATACCGTGGGCGCGGATCGCGTGATCAGCCACGGCGGCATAGCGCTCGGCCTGCCAGTTGCGCATGCCGTGGCTAGAACACGGGCTGATGAACAGAATCGGGCGCGGATCGCGCGCCACCTCGAGCAGGGCCGCCGCGTGTTGCCGGTCGGTATCGGCGATCGGCACACGCCAGTCGAACACCGGCGTATCGGCGCCGAGTACCGCCGCGAACGCCAGGAAGCCGTCGACCACGTGCCGGCTCGCCACCGGCGCGATCCGCTCGCGCACGAACCATCTCTGGCCGTCGCGCGCGCGGCGCCGGTCGAAGCCGATCCGCCGGTCCGCGGACACCAATAAACTGATCCGATTCGCCCGCCAGCTCGCGTGCATGTCCAGCAGCGCATCGAAACGCCGGCCGGACAACACGCGCTTGAGCGCGGCGATGCCCTCGCGCCCGCCGCGCTTATCGTAGATCAAGCATTCCACGCCGGGCAGATCCGCGACCAATTGGGCCTCGATACGATTGATCACCCAGCAGATCTCGATGTCGGGCCGGGCCGCTTGCAGGGTGTGCACCACCGGCACCACGTTGGCGCAATCGCCCAGCGCGGAAAGCCGCAGAATACAGACGCGCTGAGGCGGTCCCGCCGGCGAACCCCGAACGGCCACGGTCAGTGGCCGATTGTTTTGTGCGTATCGGCTTCGTCGGCATGCGAAGGCGGCGTATCGGCCTCGTATTCGGCCTCGATGAAAACGCGCTTGACGGTCGGGCATTCCTGTTTGATCCGACGGTCCATATCGGCGATAGCGTTTTGTAACTGCTCGCCCGACAGGTCGGACTTGAATCGCAGGCTGATGTTGGCCAGCACGTATTCCGGCCCGATATGCATCGTCGGCACCTCGTTGACCCGGTCCACGGACGGATGCCGTCCCACGATATTCTCGATCTGCTGCACCACGTATCGGTTGGCCGATTCGCCGATCAGAAGCCCCTTGGTCTCGACCGCGAGCCATACCGACGAAAACGCCAGGAGGCAGCCGATACCGATCGAGGCGATGCCGTCGAAGACCTCGAGGCCGGTACTCTGGACCAGAGCCAGGCCGGCGGCCGCGAGCAGGAGACCGCCGATCGCGGCCGTATCCTCGAACAACACGAGAAACTTGTTCGGGTCCTTGCCGCGGCGCACGGCTTCCAGCACGCCCCAACCGCCCTTGACCCGCCGGAATTCGCGGGCCGCGATCAGCCAGCTCGTGCCTTCAAACAATATCGCCAGTCCGAGCACACCGTAGTTGATGTAGGGATGATCAATCGGGTGGGGGTGCATGACTTTTTCCACCCCTTCATAGATCGATACGCCGGCGCCGATCGTGAACAGCAGCACCGCGACCATGAAGCTCCAGAAATAGATCTCCTTGCCGTAGCCGAACGGATATTTCGCGTCCGGCGGTTTTTTCGCGCGGCGCATGCCGTAGAGCAACAACGCCTGGTTACCGGTATCGATCACCGAGTGAATGCCCTCGGCCATCATCGCGGTACTGCCGGTGATGAAAGAAGCCACGAATTTGCTGACCGCGACCAGGAAATTTCCGGTCAGGGCGGCCAGGATCACCGTCTTCGAGTTGGATTCGGACATCGGTCGCTCTTGAACAAAGCTTCAGAGGGTGTTTACAAAACGTAGCGTGCGCCGTCAGTTTGGGCACGCCCGGAGCACAGAAAGCGCAGCGTATGAATAATATGTGAGCATTTCGAGCACGCCACAGGCCGAAATGGCAAGCGCAGTAGTTTTGTAGATACCCTCTCAGCCGGCCTGCAGAAAGCGTTGGTAGACGGGGTTGTCGGTTTCCTCGGCATAGTCGTAGCCAATCGAATCGAGCGCGGCCCGGCAGGCCTCACGATCCTCGGGCGCGACCTGGATGCCCAGCAACACCAGGCCGTGCGCATGACCGTGGTTGCGGTAATGGAACAGCGAAATGTTCCAACGATCGCCCATCGCCTCGAGGAATCGCAGCAGCGCGCCCGGGCGTTCGGGGAACTGCACCCGGAACAGGATCTCCGAACCGGCGCCGGCCGCCCGCCCGCCGACCATATGGCGCACGTGCAGCTTGGCCATCTCGTTGCGCGATATGTCCAGCACGTCGTAGCCGGCCGCGCGCAGCGTATCGATCAGCGCGTCGCGCTCGGCGATGCCGTTGCTGAGCTTGATCCCGGCGAATATCTGCGCGCGCGCCTCGTCGGCGTAGCGATAACCGAACTCGGTCACCGAGCGGTCGCCGATCGTGCGACAGAATTGCAAGAACGCGCCGGGCCGCTCGGGCAGGGTCACCGCCAGCAGCGCCTCGCGCTGCTCGCCGAGTTCCGCGCGCTCGGCGATATAGGACAGCCGGTCGAAATTGACGTTGGCGCCCGAAGTAATGGCCACCAGATGCTCGTTCTCGATGCCGGTTTCGGCGGCATATTTCTTCGCCCCGGCCACCGCCAGCACGCCGGCCGGCTCGGTCAGCGCGCGCGTGTCCTCGTAGACATCGCGGATCGCCGCGCACATTTCATCGATGGACACAGTCATCATTGCGTCCACATGACGCTGGCAAACGCGAAACGTTTCCTCGCCGACCTTCTTCACCGCCACGCCGTCGGCGAACAAGCCCACCTCGTCGAGCGTGACGCGCTCGCCGGCGGCCAGCGACGCGCCCATGCTGGCCGCATCCTCGGGTTCGACGCCGATGACGCGGATATCCGGGCGTACGCTCTTGATATAAGCCGCCACGCCGGCCAGCATGCCGCCGCCGCCCACACAGACGAACACGGCATGGATGGGTTGCGGGTGCTGGCGCACGACCTCCATGCCAATCGTGCCCTGCCCGGCGATCACATGGGGGTCGTCGTAGGGATGGATATAGATCAGTCCGTCGCGCGCCATCAACTCGGCGGCGTGCGCCGCGGCCTCGTCGTAGCCGTCGCCGTGTAACACGATCTCGCCGCCGAAACCGGCCACCGCGCGCACCTTGATCGCCGGCGTGGTGCGCGGCATGACGATCACCGCGCGAATACCGAGATTACGACCGGCCAGCGCCACGCCCTGGGCGTGATTGCCCGCCGAAGCGCAAATCACGCCGCACGCTTTTTCCTCGTCGGTGAGATGCGAGATCTTGTTGTAGGCGCCGCGCAGCTTGAACGAGTGCACCGGCTGCAGGTCCTCGCGCTTCAAGAACAGCCGGTTGCCGAGGCGCTGGCTCAGCTGGGCGGCCTCGACCAGTGGCGTTTCAATCGCCACCTCGTAGACCCGCGCCGCATTGATCCGCTTGAGATATTCGGCATCGCCGACATCGATCGGGCCGGCCGAACCGCCGAGGGCGGTCTGTTTCAGGCTGCTGTTCATGGCGCACACGGCTTGCTAAAGCGCTCCATGCTAAACCTTTGGCGCGCGCCGGACTATGTCGACTCGCCCGTAAGTGCGCGCTTGACGTATCATGCCCGGCACTTGGGGCGGTCGAATACGACCCGGCGAAATCGTCAGGCGCGGCGCGCGCAAGCCGCGACCGAGCCACCGGCGGTCTTCGGCCGCGGCCGCGCGACGGCTTTGAACAGGCGCACCCACAACGCGAGGGGCATGATGCAGAGCATCGTATTCATCGGCGGCGGCAATATGACGACCAGCCTGATCAGCGGGCTACGCAACGCCGGCTGGGCGGGCGACGCCATCACCGTAATCGATCACAACGCCGACAAGCGCGAACGGCTGGCCGGGCAGTACCGGGTCACCACGGCGGCGCGGGCCGAGGCCGCGCATCTGGCCGCCGACGCCGTGGTGCTCGCGGTCAAGCCGCAGGTCATGGCCGAAACCGTGCGTGCGCTGGCGCCGGTCTTCGGCGACGCCCGGCCGCTGATCCTCTCGATCGCCGCGGGCATTCCTCTGGCCGCGCTGCGGGGCTGGCTCGGCGCCGATTTCGCCTATGTCCGCTGCATGCCGAACACGCCGTCGCTGCTGGGCGTCGGCGCGACCGGCCTGTATGCCGATCAGGCCACGACCGCCGAACAGCGCGAGCTGGCCGATACCGTCATGGCCACCGCGGGCCTGAACGCCTGGGTCGACGACGAATCGCTCATCGATGCGGTGATCGCCACCTCGGGCAGCGGCCCGGCCTATTTCTTCGCCTTCATGGAAGCGATGATGGCCGGCGCGCGCGATCTGGGGCTGGATAAGACCGCCGCCCGCGATCTGGTGCTCCAGACCGCATTGGGCGCGGCGCGCATGGCCACCGAGTCCGGCGACGACCCGGGCACGCTGCGCAAGAAAGTCACGTCCAAGGGCGGCACCACCGCCGCCGCGTTGGCGCACTTCGAAGCCGGCGACTTGAACGCGCTCGTGGCCGGCGCCATGCATGCCGCCTCCGATCGCGCTGCCGGGCTCGCCCTAGAGCTGTCCGATTCCGAGTCTTCATGATCAACAACGCCAATAATGCCCTGCTGTTCCTCGTCGATACGGTGTTGTCGCTGTACATCATCGTGGTGCTGCTGCGGGTGATCCTGCAGCTCGTGCACGCCGATTTCATGAACCCGGTCTCCCAGTTCGTCTGGCAGACCACCCGTATGCCGGTGAACGTCCTGCGCCACGCGATTCCGCGCTGGCGCAACTGGGACGTGCCGGCGCTGGTGTTCGGCCTGATCCTGTCCTATATTCTGATTCAGATCGATCTGGCGCTGGGCGCGCCGGGCTTCGGGCCGCAGCTTCTGCCCTCAGTGGCCTGGGCGATCCTCAAGATGATCACCCTGGCCTGCGATCTGTATTTCTTCACCATTCTGATCCAGGCGCTGCTATCGTGGATTTCGCCTAACCGATACACCCCGGCCACCGCGATCCTGTTCACGATCAACGAGCCGCTGCTGCGCCCGGTGCGCGGCGTGATTCCGACCATCGGCGGGCTCGATCTGTCGCCGCTGGTGGTGATTATCGCGCTCGAGGTGGTCTCGCGGCTGCTGCCGCTGCCGGGGCTGTTCCGTTAACGGGCCGTCGCGCATGGAATCGCCCGCCCACTCGATCGGTATCGTCGAGCCCCGAACCCTGCACGTGGACGAGCCGCTGGCGCTCGACTGCGGCAAGCAACTGGCGGGGTTCGATCTGGTCTACGAGACCTACGGCACGCTCAACGCGGACCGCTCCAACGCGGTACTCATTTGCCACGCGCTGTCCGGCAACCATCACGCCGCCGGCTATCACAGCGACGACGACGCCAAGCCGGGCTGGTGGAACAAATGCGTCGGCCCGGGAAAGATGATCGACACCAATCGCTTTTTCGTGGTGTCGCCGGCAAATCTCGGCTGCTACAACGGCTCGACCGGCCCGGGCAGCCCCAATCCGGAAACCGGACGTCATTACGGGCCGGACTTTCCGGTGGTCACCGTCGGCGACTGGGTGCGCTCGCAAAATCTGCTGCGCGAGCATCTCGGCATCCAACGCTGGGCGGCCGCGGTCGGCGGCAGCCTCGGCGGCATGCAGGTCATGCAGTGGTCGATCGACTACCCGGATCGGCTGGCGCACGCGGTGGTGATTGCCTCGGCGCCGAAGCTTTCGGCCCAGAACATCGCTTTCAACGAAATCGCGCGCCAGGCCATCGTCACCGACCCTCAGTTTCACCAGGGCCACTATTACGAGCACGGCGTGGTCCCGCGCCGCGGGCTGATGTTGGCACGCATGCTCGGCCACATCACCTATCTGTCCGACGATGCCATGCGCGCCAAGTTCGGCCGCGATCTCAGAGCCGGCCACATCAACTACGGCTTCGACGTCGAGTTTCAGGTCGAGTCGTATCTGCGCTATCAGGGCGAGTCGTTCGTTACCCGCTTCGATGCGAACACCTACCTGCTGATGACCAAGGCACTGGATTATTTCGATCCGGCCCATGCCACCGGCGGCAACCTGGCCGCGGCCTTCGCGCCCGTCCGCGCGCGCTTTCTGGTGATCTCGTTCACCTCGGACTGGCGCTTCGCGCCAGCCCGATCCCGCGAAATCGTGGATGCGCTGGTCGACGCCGGCAAGCAAGTCGCCTATGCCGAGGTCGAATCCGATCTCGGTCACGACGATTTTCTGCTGACCATGCCGCACTACGTGAACACGATGAAGGCCTACATGAGCCGCGTCGCCGTCGAGGTGGGCGCATGAACACCCAGGACACGCCGACCCGCAACGGCCTGCGCGCGGATCTCGCGCTGATCTCGGACTGGATCGCGCCCGGTACGCGGGTGCTCGATCTCGGCTGCGGCAACGGCGCCCTGCTCGCCCATCTCGAGGCGACCAAAAACGTGCGCGGCTACGGCCTGGAGATCGATCCCGACAACGTCATCGCTTCGATCGCGGCCGGCGTGAACGTGCTCCAGCTCGATCTCGACGCCGGGCTCGGCCAATTCGAGGACGACAGCTTCGACTATGTCGTGATGAGCTCGGCGATCCAGGAAGTCCAGAGCCCGCACACGCTGATCGACGAAATGCTGCGCATCGGCCGGGGCTCGATCGTGACTTTTCCCAACTTCGCGCACTGGCGCATGCGGCTGCGCCTGGCCTGGCACGGCGTGATGCCGTCCTCGCGCGCCCTGCCCAATCGCTGGTACAACACGCCGAACATCCACCTATGCACGGTGCGCGACTTCGAGCAGCTCTGTGCGACCAAGCGGGTCGAGATCGTGCGGCGGCATTTCGTGAATCATGCCCACCGCGCCCACGCCGCGATGCGCGCCGCGCCCAACCTGCTCGGCGAGATCGCCCTATATCAGCTGCGCGGGCGCGGATAGCGCGCGCGCCGCGCCGGCGGGCACTCAGATCGATTCGCCGGTAACCCTGAACTTGGCCTTGAGAAACTGTTCGTGCGGTAGATAGAGCAAGTCCGCCAAATCGCGCAGCAGACCTTCCTCGTGGGCGTCGAGTTCGTTGTCGGCATAAGCGACGCGCCACAGCATTTCGAGCACTTCGCGCTTCTCGCCCACGTCCAGACCGTCGTTGAGTGTCTTGAGATACTCGTAGAGCGAAACGGAGGTGCGCGCCTTCGGGGCCGCCGCATCGATCAGTTCCGCGACCTCGTCGTCCGACAACCCGAAATGCGCCTTGAGCAGGCGACGAATCTCGTCGTATTCGGCCGAGTCGTGGTTGTTGTCGGCGTGAGCCATTTCCAGCAGCAGCACGGCGGCGGCAATCCGCTGAGCGCGTTGCGGATCGCGCGCGCTTGCGTCCTCGGGCTGGATGGCTTCCTTGAGTCGGTCGAACAATCCCATAGCGTTTCTTCCTCTGTCTCTTACCGGCCGGCCCAAAAGGTTTCCACACGCTTGCGCAGATCGCTAAGGCGACCGTGCAGGAAATGCCCCGCGCCTTGCATGATCTGGACATCGACCGCCGGTTCGAGTCGCTTCACCGCCGCGATCGAGGCATCGACGTCGATCACGTCATCGGCGTCGCCGAACAGCGCCAGCCAATCGCAGTCGGGCCGCGGCAGCGCGCCGTCGAAATAAGCCGCCGGCAAACCGATGGTGAGCAGGCCCGGTGCGCCGTCGGCGGCCGCGACCCGCAGCGCCACCGCCGAGCCGAAAGAAAACCCCGCCAGCCCGCCGGCCGCGAGCCCGGAAGCCGCGGCCGCCCAGTCCTGCACCGCGCGCAGATCGTCCTGTTCGCCGCGGCCTTCGTCGTAGCTGCCTTCGCTGTTGCCGGTGGCCCGGAAATTGAAACGCAGCGTGGCGAACCCGGCTTCGCGGGCGCCGCGCGCGGTCATATAGACCACTTTGTTGTCCTTGGTGCCGCCCTGCTGCGGATGCGGATGCGCGACCACGACGAAACCACGCGGCGCGTCCTTCGGCAGCTCGATGTCCACTTCGAGCGCGCCGTCCGGCCCGTCGATGAAGCCACGTGCGCTGTTCTCGCTCGGCCATTCCAGATTGCTCATGACGACTCCTTATCCGGCTCGGACGCGCCCGCGCTCGCGGAGGCCGAACGCGTGCTGGCGGCCACGGCGCGCTCGGCACGCGCCCGGCGCCGATCCTCGTCGGTGCGCTTGGGCGCATAATAAATGATGGTATCGCCGATTTCCGGCCGCGCGCCGCCGGAAGCCGGCGACAGAAGCAGGGTCTTATCGTCGTGCAGCACGGCGATGGGAATGGCTTCTTCCGGGCGATCGCGTTTGAGATCGTCATAGCCGTAGTTTTCGGTGATCCGGGTTTTGTAGAACTGCCAGCTCTGGAAATGACGCCGCCAGAGCTCCTCGTACTGTGCCGATTCGTCGAACGCCGGCCGGCCGCGCAGCGGCCGGGCCACGACCCTGGCGTCGTTGTTCTCGTCGACGGCATACATCGGCAGTTGAAATACCCGATCATGCTCAAGGCTGTTGGAGAAATACGAACAAACCAGGGCGTTATAGGCGTCGTTACTAGTCGCGGCCAACATGCAGGCGACGCCGTTGAGCTCGAGCGATTGTTGAATCGTCTCCGACAGAACCTCGCCGTAGAGCACGCGCACGCCGGCCAGGCGCGCCGCGCGCAGCCGGTGCCAGGACGAATCGACCAGTAGCACCTGCACATGCAACTCGTTACTGAGCGCGCGCGCCAATTCGGTCGACCACGGCGAGGCCCCGACAATGAGCACGCCGTTGGGCTCGACCGAAAGCCGCAGCCAGCGCGCCAACCGGCCCAGTGAGAAACCGTGCAGCACCACCGAGGCGAAAACGACGGCGAAAATCAGCGGCAGGAGTTGCCGGGCACCTTCGTAGCCGGCATCGACCAGGGTCGCCGAGAATACACCGGCGACCGCGTAGGCCACGATACCTCGCGGCGCAATCCAGCCCACCAGGAGCCGGTCCCGCCAATCCATGCCGGCGCCCAGCGTGCACAGCCAGACCACCAACGGACGGACCACGAACAAAACGGCCGCCACCAGCGCCGCGGCATGCCAGTCCAGATGATGGAGCACTTCTGGACTGAGATCGGCGGTGAGCACGATAAACACCACCGACACCATCAGAATCGATACATACTCCTTGAAACGGCGCAATTCCGCCATGCCCGCGATGTTCATGTTGCCCATCGCCATGCCCATGACCACAACCGCCAGCAGGCCGGCTTCGGCAAAGATCAGGTTGGCGACGCCATACACCACGAGCACGAAAGCAACGGTCAGCGGTGCTTTCAGATATTCCGGCACCCAGACCCGATTGAACGCCCAGCCGAGCAGCCACGCCACTCCGCTGCCCATCACCAGCGCCACCAGAATCGCCAGGCCCAGATCGACGACCACCTTCCCGCCGGCGCTCGGATAAGTGCCCGACAGCACGAAATACTGCAGCACCAGCACGCCGAGCAGCGCGCCCACCGGATCGTTGATGATCGCTTCCCATTTCAGATAAGACGCCGTGCGCCGATTCAGGCCGGCCTGGCGCAGCATGGGAATAACCACGGTCGGCCCGGTGACCACCAGAATGGCGCCAAACAGCAGCGAGACGGGCACACCCAGCCCGCCGATCCAATACGCCGCCGCCGAATACAGCCCCCAGGACAGCATCGGGCCCAGCGTCACCAGGCGGCGCACGCCCGAGGCCGCTTCCTTGAATTCGTGCAGGCGCAACGACAAGCCGCCCTCGAACAGGATCACGGCCACCGCCAGGCCCACGAGCGGCGAGAGTACCGGCCCGATATCCTCCGACGGCTGCATCCACCCGAGCACCGGCCCGGCCAGCACGCCCGACACCAGAAACAACACGATCGCCGGCATGCGCAGCGACCAGGCGATCCACTGCACGAACACGCCCAGCGCGATGATGGAGATCAGCAGCAGCGAAAGGTTGTGTTCCATCGACTCGTCGTCAGGCCGTCGTCGGATAACAGGCGCTCCGCGCCCTGCAACCGGGCCGGATGTCGCCTAAAGCGAATCCCAGTTGCCCTTGCGGCGACGCCGGAACATCGGCAGCACGAGACCGAGCAGGATACCGCCGAACAGGATCAGCGCGCCGATCTTCATGCCGTCGCGGCGCGACTGCAATGCCCGATTCTCATGTTTCAGTCGGTCGACGTCCGAACGCAGGCTCATCAGTTGTTTGCGGTACTTCTCGTTTTCCTTGCCGATACGAATCGCGTCGGCCGAGGTGGCGCGGATATCCTGCAACTGCGCTTTGAGCTTTTTGTTCTCGGCGATCAGGTCCTTCTTGAGTTTGCCCAGCTTGTCGGAGCCGTGCAGGGCTTGGGCTAGTTCCTTCCTTAGATCCGCATTGTCCGACTTTAGCTCGGACACCTGCTGCTTCATGTCGGCCACCTGCTCGCGGGCGGCCGGCTGGTCCGAGAGAAAACGCGTCAGCACATAGCCGGTCTGGCCGGAAGACGTGCGCACATGCGTCCAGCCATCGGATGAACCCAGCGTCTCGAGTTGATCGCCGGCATCCACCAGTTGCTCGATCCGATACTTCGTGCCCGGGCCGCTGCGCATGTTGATCGACAGTTGATCGCTCACGTACTGCGTCGCCGCGTTCGCCGCGGCCGCGTACAGCAGGCCGATACCGATCAGACTCGCGCCGAGCGCGCGCGTCAGCGCCATACGATTGAGCATTGAATCCCTCGAACTGGTGTAAGCGGCCGCCCCCGTGCCGGCGATGCGAAAGTGTAGCAAAGCCCGGCCGGCAGCCCGACCGGAGATATTACCGGGCGCGCTACACTACGCGGCGCACTTCGGACACGCGACAACACTTTCATGGCCCTGATCGATATCGGCGCAAATCTCGCGCACGACAGTTTCGACGACGACCGCGACGCGGTACTCCGGCGCGCGCAACAAGCCGGGGTGGCGCAGCTCGTGATCACCGGCAGCGATCTGGCCAGCAGCCGGGCCGCCATCGATATCGCCGACGCGTATACCGGGCGCTGCTTCGCCACCGCCGGCCTGCACCCGCATCATGCCCGCGACTGGGGCGACGAACTCGCCGCAGTGATGGGTACCTCGGCCGCCGGCGGCGGGATCGTGGCGATCGGCGAAACCGGGCTCGATTATTTTCGCGACATCAGCCCGCGCGATGTCCAACGGCGCGTGTTCGCCGCGCAACTCGGGGTCGCGGCCGAACACGATATGCCGGTTTTTCTTCACCAGCGCGACGCGCACGCGGATTTCATCGCCATCCTGCGCGAACACCTGCCGCATTTGTCGCGCGCGGTTGTCCACTGCTTCACCGACGGCCGCGATCCGCTGGCCGACTATCTGGCCGAGGATCTATATATCGGCATAACCGGCTGGATCTGCGACGAGCGGCGCGGCGGCGCCCTCCGCGAAGCCGCCGCCGACATCCCGGACGACCGGCTCATGATCGAGACCGACTGCCCCTACCTGCTGCCGCGCACAATCCGGCCGAAACCGAAGAGCCGGCGCAACGAACCGGCCTATCTGCCCTGGGTCCGCGATCGTCTCGCTGCCGCCAGAGATACCGCGCCGGCGCACATCGAGGCCATCACCACCGCCAATGCGCGGCGGTTCTTCAATCTGTGACCCAAACCGCCGTCCGCGCGGCCGCGTGATTCAACCTATGGCGCGGCCCGCGCGAGCCCGTTATGCTCGGGGTTCGATATGGCTGCGACACAACAGGATTGGCCAATGAACGAAACCGATGCCCTTAAAAAGGATCTCGACGCCCTGCGCAAAGATCTACGCGAGCTGGCCGAGAGCGTTCGATCTTCCGGCGAACAGCGCTATCAGGACGGCCTCGATCAGGCGCGCCACACCTACGAAGATCTGCGCAGCCAGGCCAGCAAGCGCAGCCAGGAAGTCGGCGCCGAAATCGAAGCCCGGCCATTCACCAGCGTGTTTGCCGCCTTCGGCATCGGCCTGGTGCTCGGCAAGCTGCTGCGCTAGGCGTCGACGTTGACCGTGAAGAATAAAATCGCAGCGGCGGTGTCGCTGCACCTGATCGCTTGGCTGGCGATACTGGTCGTGCTGACCGGTATCGTGTTCCTGGCCCTCGGCGTGTTCTGGCTGATCGCCGCACCGCTCGGCGCCGGGTTCTCGGCGCTGATCGTCGGTGGCGGCCTGCTTGGTCTGACCCTGATATTAGGCCTGGTCGGGCTGATCATCGCCAAGGCGCGCAGCAAGGCGAAAAAAGGCGCATCGCACCGCAGCACGGATAATCAGATCGAGGAGCAACTGCGTCCGTTCATCGGCGATCGGGCCACCGAATGGGCCAAGGCGAATACCGGCATCGCCGTGGTCGGGGCCTTGTCCGCCGGGGTGCTGGTGGCCGCCAGCCCGAGTATGCGCCGGCTGATCTACGACGCCGCTCGGCCGTTGGTCGCCCGCAAGGCGCTGCAGGCGATGCAGGGTTTGGCCGAGCGCGATTGAGCTAGCGTGCTTCCCGGCTACAAAATATAGCCAAACGGTCCCGGGCGCGATAAGGCCCGGGCAGCCGGGCAGCATCGATTGTTGTGAGACGCGGATAGGTTCCGGCTCTTCGGGCGATCCTTTATCAACGATCGCGGCCCCGATCGCCTGCGCAACCGCTCGGCGACCAGGCGACGCCGGACGCCATGATCGGGAGAAGGATTGCGCGGTAGAAAGATGCGGGCACCGCATCGCATCAGAATCGGCATTTTGTAATACGAACGATTCTCGTTTATCTTCGTGAAACGGATCACCGATTCACGCCATCATGCGCGCATTGCCTCCCTTCCTGTTCGCCGGGTTTCTGTCACTGACGTTACTGGCCGCATCGGCGGCCGCGCAGGCCGCCAGCCCAAAGATCGTGATCAAAACCGACGCGTTTCAGCCGAAAGCGCTGACCGTTGCCGCCGGCACGCGCGTCAAGATCACCGTGGCCAACCAGAGCGGGCTGCCGGCGGAGTTCGAGGGCAAAGATTTTTCCGTCGAGAAGGTCATTCCCGCCGGCACCACGCTGCCGGTCTACATCGGGCCGCTCGAAGCCGGCACCTATCATTTCTTTAACGAATTCTCGCCGTCGGCCACCGGCACGCTGACCGCGAAATAGCATCCGGCTGGAGGGCATCCCATGCTAGCGACCGCCATCATTTTTTTTCGCGAAGTACTCGAGGCCGCGCTCGTGGTCTCGATCGTCATGGCCGCCGCCAAGGGCGTTCACGGGCGCGGACGTTACGTGTCCGCCGGCATTGCGCTGGGTGTGCTCGGCTCGATCGTCGTGGCCGCGTTCGCCGGCACGATCGCCTCCGCGATGGCAGGCCGCGGCCAGGAATTCTTCAATGCCGGAATTCTGCTGATCGCCGTCGCCATGCTGGCCTGGCATAACATCTGGATGAGCCAGCACGGCAAGGAGTTGGCAGCCCAAATGAAAGCGGCCGGCCACGATGTCGCCAGCGGCCGCAAACCGCTCTATATGCTGCTGGTCGTCGTGATGATGGCGGTCCTGCGCGAAGGCTCCGAGGTCGCGCTGTTCACCTACGGCATCTTTGCCAGCGGCGCGCAGGCCACGCCGATGGCGATCGGCGGTGTCGGCGGTCTCGCACTGGGTGTGCTGGTCGGCTGCTTGCTGTACTTCGGCCTGCTGCGCATTCCTCTTTCACAGTTGTTCCGTGTCACCGGCTGGATGATCATGCTGCTGGCCGCCGGTCTGTCGGCCCAAGCCGCCGGCCTGCTCAGCCAGGCCGGTGTACTGCCGAGCCTCGGCGGCACGCTCTGGGATACGGCCTGGCTGCTCGACCAGCGCTCGATTATCGGCCGGGTGCTGCACGTGCTGATCGGCTATACGCAGCGACCGTCCGGCATCCAATTGCTGTTCTACGCGCTGACGATCGTCGGTATCTACAGCGGCAGCCGTTGGGTCAATCGCGCGCGGCCGGTCGCGCGCGGTGGCGCCACGGCGTGACCGGGCGCTTGCAACCATGAACACAGCGCCCCGCAGTACCCGCGACCGATTGTCGGATATCCCGATTCGAATTGAGGAGTCCGGGGGCCGAAAGCGTGTGCAGAAACCGCGCAGCGGCTGGGCGTATCGGTTCGAGCTCTGGGTCACACCGCGCCGGCACTGGCTCGACCGGATTCACGTGATCATGTTCTTCGGTTTCGCGGTGCTGACGATCGTGCCGCTGTTTCTGCCGATTCCGATCAGCCGCAGCGAGCATTTCTGGAACAATTTCGCGTTGTTCGCGAACTTCGTGATCTGGGGCCTTTGGTTTCCGCTGGTGTTCGTATCGGTGATCTTCACCGGCCGCAGTTGGTGCGGTGTTCTGTGTCCGCTCGGGGCGGCATCCGAGTGGGCCAACCGAGTCGGCCTGAAACGGCCGGTGCCGCGCTGGGTGAGTTGGCGCGGAACGCCGATCGTCAGCTTTGTGGTGATCACGATTCTGGCGCAGACCGTCGGCGCCCGCGACTATGCCACCGGCATCGCCGAAGTCTTCGGCCTGACCTTCGCGGCGGCCGCGGTGTTGGGGTTTGTATACGGTCCGGGGCGCAGCGCGCGGGCGTGGTGCCGCCACATGTGTCCGATCGGCCTGATGCTCGGCGTTTTTTCCCGCATCGGCGCGGTGCAATTCCTGCCCAAAAGGCCGAAGCCCGGCGGCGATGCCTACACCGAGAAGGGCATCTGCCCGACCATGATCGACATCAATCGCAAGCACGAGTCGCGCCACTGCATCGAGTGTTTTCGCTGCGTGAACCCCGAGGCGCGCGGCGGGCTGCGGCTGGCCTTCCGCCGACCCGGCCGTGAGGTCGCACAAATACGCGATCACAATCCGAATGCCGCCGAGGTTTGGTTCTTGTTTCTGGCCACCGGCCTCGCGCTGGGCGGCTTTCTATGGCTGGTACTGCCGCAGTACGGCGTGCTACGGACCATGATCGGTACCTGGGCCATCGATCACGGTTGGTATTGGATCGGAACGTCCGGCCCGAGCTGGCTGATGGTGGTGCATCCCGCGGCGCGCGAAACATTCGTGTGGCTGGATTTCTTCATGATCTGCGGCTTCATGCTGGCCTGCGCGGCCGTGCTGACGCTACTGCTGTCGATCGCAACGGCGATCTCAAGCTGGCTGGCGGGCCGGCTCGGCGGCGACCTGGCGTGGCGCCAGCGGTTCGTTGAACTGGCCTACGCCTATATGCCGGTGGCGATGGTCTCGCTCGTCATCGGCTTGGGCGGTCGGCTGTTTTCAGCATTTGTCGAGGTCGGCGTCTCGGGCTGGATCATCGAATCGATCAAGATCGGCCTGTTTGGCCTTAGCGTTGCCTGGAGCCTAGCTCTTTCCCGCCGACTACTGGCCCGACAGGGACTCTCCGGCCGGCGCTGTTTCGCGGCGGCGCTGCCGACAGTGGCCGGTATCGGCCTGATCGGCCTGGCCTGGAGCCCGGCCCTGTTTGGGATCGCCCTCTGAGATGGGGAGCTTTTCAATCGGCCCACATTATCCATTCTCATTCTTACCAGAGAATACTCGATGAAACTGCGAAAATTTGCGGCCGCCGGCCTTATTTTTCTGCTCGCGCTGACTTGTGGCACCGCGCTCGCCGGCTCCGAGCATGCGCTGGGCAAGCCACTGGTGGCGCATGGCCTGATCATTCAACCCGTGTATCTTCAGTCGGTGGAAATGGCGCCGGCCATGCCCGGCGTCAATAAAAAAGCCGATATCCATCTGGAGCTGGATATTCATGCCGACAAGAGCAACAAACGCGGATTCCAGCCCGGTTCATGGATCCCGGCGCTGACGGTCAGCTATGAAATCCGGAAAAAAGGCTCGGACTGGTCGACATTCGGCACGCTGATGGCGATGGTCGCCAACGACGGCCCCCATTACGGGGCCAACGTCAACCTCGACGGCCCCGGCAAATACACCGCGAGTTTCAAGATCGCGCCTCCGCCATACACCGGTTTTCTTCGGCACACGACGAAAGACACCGGCGTAGCGCCTTGGTGGCCCCCGTTCAAACACGCCTGGACCTTCACCTATATAGGGGTTGGCAAGAAAGGCGGCTATTAGCCGGGCGCGAGTGTCATAGCGCGTCTCCGGATCCGGCTGAGCGCCTGAACCACAGTGGGCATTGTTTGCATATCTTTTATGTTATGTTATAACGTATATTAAATGGATACAATTTCCTTTCGCGCGCCGGTTCATTTCATGCAGAAAAATTTCCCTCTCCGTCGTTTGCCACAACGCGCCGGGCTGATGCTGTTGTTTGTCCTGGCCGTGACCTGCGCCCCGGCGGCGTTTGCGGCGAACGTGTCGGTAGTCGCCGCGGAAAACAGCTACGGCAGCATGGTCCGAACCATCGGCGGCGACCACGTGGACGTGACCTCGCTGTTGGACAGCCCCGCCGTCAACCCGCACGAGTTCAAGGCCAGCCCGCGCATCGGCCGGCTATTGGCGAGCGCTGATCTGGTGGTCATGAACGGCCTGGGATACGACGGCTGGATGTTGCCGCTGCTCAAAGGCACGCCCAGCGCGCATCGGCGCGTCATCAAGGCTAGCGCAGCGGGCAGCGCCATGGTGATGCCCGACGACAATCCGCATCTGTTCTACGACCCGCGCATCATGCTGGCGACCGCCAGTGCGGTCGCGCACGCCCTGGCGCAGATCGACCCGGCGCACAAGCATGACTATCAAGCCAATCTGCGAGAGTTTAAAAAACAGTTGCTGCCGATCTACGCCAAAGTACAAGCGCTGATCGCGGCCCATCCGAACCTGACGGTGACCGCGACCGAGCCGGTTTTCGGCTATATGATCCGCTTGCTGGGTTATCACGATCTCTATCACGACGCCCAGTTTGCGACGATGGAGGGCACCCAGCCCAGCGCGCAGCAGGTCAAGCGTTTTATGCAGGGCTTGCAGCAACACAAGGTGCAACTGCTTATTTATAACGCCGAAGTGCATAGCCGGCTGACCCAGAGCTATCGTAAAAAAGCCAAGGAAGCGGGCGTCCCGGTCGCGGCCGTCACCGAACTGCCGTTGCACGGCGAAAATTACGCGCAGTGGGTGATCGACACGCTCGAAGGCGTGGCAAAAGCGCTCGATCAATCCGAGCACAGCGGCGCGGGTACCTCGCCATGACCGAACCCGCGATTGCGGCGCACGATATCGCGGCCGGCAAAGGCCGCGACAACGTCTTCAGCGCGCTGTCGTTTTCCGTGCCGCCGGCGAGCTTTACCGCGCTGGTGGGGCCGAACGGCTCGGGCAAGACCACGCTGTTCGAAGTGATGCTCGGCCTGATCGCGCCGCGCGCGGGCGCGGTTGACGTGCTCGGCGGGCCGCCGGCCCGCGCGCGCAAGGCCGTTGCCTACGTGCCGCAGATGCATCGCCTGGCGCACGACGGCGGCTTCATCGGCCGCGATTTCGTCGCCGCCGCTTATCAGGGCCAGCGCTGGGGCATCACGTTGCGCCCGCGCGCGGCGGCCCGGGCGGTAGATCGAGCGCTCGCCCAGGTCGGCGCCGAAGACCTCGCGCGCTGCCGCTTGGCGGCGCTGTCCGGCGGCCAGCGCCAGCGCCTGTTGATCGCCCAGGCGCTGGTCAACGCGCCGCGGCTGATCTTCATGGACGAGCCGCTGGCCCAGCTCGATCCGGCCGCCCAGGACCGGATCGTGGCACTCGCCGCGCACCTGCGCGACGCGCACGGCATCAGCGTGCTGTTCAGCACCCACGACGTGAACCCGGTTGCCGAAATCGCCGACCGGGTGCTGTATCTGGCCGGCGGCGGCGGACGCATCGGCGGGGTGGAAACCATCCTCACCGACGATGTCTTGAGCGCGCTCTACGGCGTGCCCATGCACGTGGTGCGCACGCACGGCCAGATCGTGGTCATGCGTGACCGGGCGTCCGGCCGCGCCGGCGCGGCAGCGGCTGGCCTCGTGAGCTGGCCGGCGCCGCTGGACATGGCGTTCATGCGTCATGCGTTCGCCGCGGCCACCTGTATCGCGGTGGCCGGCTCGGCTGTGGGCTATTTCGTGGTGCTGCGGCGCCAGGCGTTTGCGTCCCACGCCTTGAGCAACCTGGGCTTTGCCGGCGCCGCCGGCGCCTCGCTGATCGGCGCGGACCCCATGCTCGGCCTGTTCGTATTCGTGCTCGCCGCGGCGCTCCTGATGGCCGCCTCCGGGGAGGACCTCGGCGAGCGCGATATCAGCGTCGACATGATCCTGATGTTCTCGCTGGGCCTCGGCATTCTGTTCGTCAATCGCTACAGCGCCAACGCCAACGCCGCCATCGGCATCCTGTTTGGCAGCGTGCTGGGCATCAGCGCCGGGCAGTTGCGCCTGACCGCAATCGTCTTGCTGGGGGTGGTGTTGTTATTGGCCGTGCTGTTCCGGCCGCTGCGCTTTGCCAGCCTCAACCCGCAGGCCGCGCGTGCCCGCGGACTGCCGATCGCCTTCATCAACATCCTGTTTCTGCTGGTTCTGGCCGGCACCGCCGCGGTAGCCGTGCCGGTGATCGGCGCGCTGTTGAGCTTCGCGATCTTCGTCGGGCCGGCGGCCGCGGCCCAGGCCTGGACCGGGCGCGTGGCCAGCGGGTTGGCGCTGACCGTGGCCCTGGCGCTGGCCCAGACTTGGGCCGGCTTGACGCTGTCGTACTACGTCAATGTGCCGGCTACCTCCTGCATCGCCGGCCTGAGCTTTTTCTGCTACGCACTCGCCGGGCTGACGGCGACCCATCGGGTCCGGCCCGGTTTCGAGGCGTTCACGGCACGCCTTGGCGGACGCGGGCCGCGGCGGTGTAGGCCGCCGCCGGATTGAGAATAATACTTATTTGATATTGATTCTCATTCGTTTTACAGTCCCTACGCCAATACCAAACAAGGGATCATGATGACGTTGCAAAAAACCGGGTACGGCTTGCTTTGCGTGCTCGCCGCGGGGCTGGGCGTGGCTTCGGTGGCCCAGGCCGCGCCGGCGGATTACAAGCCGATGGCCGAATACTGGGCCAGCCGCGCGGTGGCGGGTGCCGAGCAGCTCGAGCAGGCGCTGCAATCCGGGAACGGGGTCCGCGCGCAGCGGGCCTGGAACGCGATGCGGCCGGCCTACGAGCACTGCGAGACTTTTTCGGGGACGATGTTTCCCAAAGCGGACACGGCGATCGACCAGCATCCGGTAGGCGCGCCGGCCAAGGCCGGCGAGCACGCGATCGAGCGGCTCCTCTTTGCCGGCGGCGCAGCACAAAGTGCGGATTTCGAGCGAGCCGAGGCATTGGCCGCAGCGGTCACGAAGCAGGCTAAGCAGTTTCGTACCGCGATCGAACAGACCGACTTCAACGCCCACGCGCAAACCTTGATGAACGGGCTGACGGGCTTGGCCCACGAACTCGGCCACGCCAAGATGGCCTACCCCGAGTCGCCTTTTTCCAACACCTCACTGCGCGATTACCGCAATAACATCATCGCCATCCAGGAGACCTACGCGCTTGCGTTCCGGCCGCAGCTTCAACAAGAAAACGGCGCGCTGGATCAGGCGATTACCGCCGACATCATCCGCCTGGCCGGGGTCCTGAACGCGGCGAGCGGCTATGCGCGGCTGGACAAGGCCGCGGCGCGCCAGGCAAGCACCGCCCTGGTCGCCGACCTGCAAGAAGCGGCCGGGCAGCTCGGCCTGCAGCCGGCCGAGTTGGAAGAATAAGACAAAAACCAAGCAGTGCCGACGCTCGCCGGGCTGACCGGGCGCGGCTTGATTGCCTAAACCGCGGTCGTCTCCGGGCGAGCGACCGCCGTCAGCCGAAAACCCAAGAAAGACTCAGGGAGATTCAATCATGCGAACGAAGACTTGCGGCGGCTTGGCCGGCGCCGCGCTGCTTGCGGCCGGTATCGCCGGCCCGGCCGCGGCCGCTGATGCCGACGACAACGCCTATCTGGAAGGCATCGTCATCGGCACCTACCAGGCGACCGGCGAATCGCACATCGACGGTCAAAAAATCGACGACGAGGCCAACGGCGAGCTGTATCTTTTTGGCGCGCTGGACATGGGGCCGGGCGCCTGGAATCTGGAAGTGCGCGCCGCCACCACGCCGGCCGACCACGGCGTTTCCAGTTTCTACGGCTCGAACGCCAGCGTGGGCGAAACCACCGACGGCGACGGCGACGGCCGCATCGCGGTAACGCAGTTGTTCTACGAATTACCGATGGGGCTGGGCGATTTGCGCGCCGGCCTGCTGGACCCCACCGCGGTTCTGGACGGCAACGACGTGGCCAATACCGAATACACGCAATTCTTGGCCGGCGCGTTCGTGAACAACCCGACCATCGGTTTTCCGAGTTTTGTTCTTGGCGGCGCCTATCAAGGCAACACTCCCGGACATCTGGGCTACAAACTGTTTGTCGGCAGTGATAGCGGCTTACAGGCCGAGGACGATCCGACCTACCACAATGTGTTCGCGGTTGGCGGGCATCGGGGCGGCTATCGCAAGGGCGTGTTCACCGGGGCCGAACTGGATTGGCACGCCGATGGATACACGGCCCAGGCCGGCGTGTGGTACGACACCGGAGAGGTCGCGCCTCTGGGCCGCACCGACGGCGGTGAAAACGGTTACGGCCTCTATGCACTGGCGGGAACGCCACTTGCAGCGGGCCGCTTGGAGGGCCGCGCCGGCATCGCCAACGAGGACGCTCAGGCGGCCGCGAACTTTCTGTCGCTGGCGTATGAGCTACCGCTTCGATTCGCGAATCGCGATACGACGCTCGGCGTAGCCGTGGCCCGGACCGGCGATTCCGGCCGGTTGGCATTCGATTCCGACCCGATTTATCGGGCCGAAGCCTACTGGCGTATCAACGTTGCCGGTTCCTTTTATGTATCCCCGGACCTCCAGTACATCAATAATGCCGGATTCGAGGCCGGCCGGGACGACGTTCTGATCGGCGGTACGCGTGTCGGCTACGAGTTTTATTAATGTGGCAACAAAACAGCCGAAAGATCGGCTGTTTTCAACGCCTCGCCAAATCAAGGCCGGCGCATGTCCGGCCTGGATTTGACAAGGC
>NZ_DASSKM010000157.1:0-31484 GCF_035690525.1 Salinisphaera sp. | reverse complement strand
TCAGCGACAATGAAGCCGCTCGGCAGGTGAACAACGCCAAAACCGAGATCTTTCAATCCATCAATCAAGCCCGGATTCCGGCTGCCTGAAGCTCGCTATCCGCCGCGCTGCTCAGGCTCATGTCTGGGTTGGAAAAGACTGTGGCGTACGGGCTTCGGTTTTCAAGCGATTGCGCGCAACTAGTGCGCAATCGACGCTCAATTGGCGCCCGATGTGTTGATTGGCGGCGGCGTAATCAGGCAGCGAGATAGCGGATTTTCGGAATCGGTGCCCTGGGGCGCGGTGCGATAGGCGGCCACCGGGCCGTTGGGGACGTCCGGGATCCGCATGTCGGGGTCGGGTTTTGGAATGCTGAGACCAGCCGGGGCCTTGAGCTTGGGAAGCGCCTTGGCGTCTTCGTAGCGCTGGGTCTCGAGACAATTGGGCGAGCCGGCACAGCCACCCAGCACCGCGGCCAGCACGACGGCCACGCCGGCACTCATCGCCTTGCGGCTGTTCGGCCGCGCCGTCTCGGTATCGATGATATTCATTGCGCCTTCCCTTGAAAACTCCACAGTGTTGCATAGGACGAACATGCCGATCGGCACGTTCATCTGCGTCAATTGTCTTTTTCGAAGCCGTCCCAGTAGCGATTCAGATCGCGCGTACCGGTAAGCGAATACAGCGTATAACGCCGATGTAGCGCCGCGCCGCCGTCACGCGTAAGCGGACTGTAGCGGGCTGTCACATGGCTGCGGGACGATTTCGTGAAGAAAATATCCAGCGGCATCGTCAAATAGATACCCTTGTTGAAACTGCCCTCGCCGTATTTGTTGCCGGCGGAGGTAAAGACCGCGTAGGCGCCCAGTGTGACGCCCGAGTCGAAGGTCTTCGACAGGTCGATAGTGGTGCCGTAGTCCTTGGCCAGATAGCGGCCGACGCTGATCCGCGCGAGGATGTGATCGATGCCGGTCTGGATATAGGCCGTGGCGTGGCCCTCCACGGTCGAATAATCCTGAAAGCCGAACCGGGTGTCGTAATCGCGCTTCTTGACCCAATTCAGATCCACCCCGAACGCGACATTGCTGTCGAACGGCCGGTAGAGCACCTCGCCGCCGGCGCCGCCGTACATCTGCTCCAGCAGACCGGCGTACGCCATGCCGAAGACGTTGTCCGACAGGCGCGCGGTGCGCGTGTACTGCAGGTTGTAGAGGCCCAGTTCGGTGTGTTCCAAATATTTGACGACATCGCTGCGAACACGGGGCAACTCGGTCGGCGCCAGGTAATCGGCGTCATCCAAGTTATCGAACAGCGAATAGGCGACCGAAGCGCTCGCCCAGCCATGACGGTCGGTGCGGTATTCCAGGCCGGCCTGCGCGAGCACTTGATAAAGCAGGCCGTCCGGGCCACCGTAGTTGTAGTTCAGGCCCGGCCCGAGATTATAGGAAAAGCCGCGAACGGACTTGTCGTACAGCGTTTTCCCCGGCTCCGCCTTGGCCTCGGCCCGGTTCACGTTCGAGGCGATCACGCCCTGTCGATAGTCCAGATCGGCGAACGGGCTCGCCGGGCTGACCAGCAGCGGATTTCTGGGCAGCGGCTCGCGAGGCAGCTTGTCGTCGCGCAAAAAGAAGCCGCCGCCTTGCCAGCGATACTCGAACGACGTGATATCGCCGCTCGCGGCGTTGTGCAGGATACGGTTGCCGCGCAGTTCCGACTGCCCCAGATAGCGATACGTGACCGGCACGCCGTCGACCACGAGCGTATCGTCCTGCCTCGAGATCCGTGTGACCAAAATGCCGGCGTTTTCCTTCAATCGCTTGGCGACGTGCGACCAGGATTTCGGCTCGTTGTCCCGCGTTTTTTTCGGAAGCACGGGCGCCGGATCCGATTTGGGCTGCGTCAGATGCGCGAGATTCACGCCGATCGTGGCCCCGAGCATGACGGTATTCCCGCGCTCGTATGCCGCCGAAAAGGTCAGGTTGTCGTTCAGGCGCAGGCGGGCGCCGAAGTTGACCGGTAGGTCCTGTTCGAAACTATCGCCCAAGGGCTGGTTTTTGTAGTCGTTACCGTCGTATTCGACCTGAAACGAGAGCGGGCGCCACGGCGTCGTGTATTGGATACCGCCGAAAAGCGACGGCCGGCCGGTGAACCACGACTTCGCGCTAAAACTACCGGTATCGTCCAACCCGCCGCTGAAGCCGACACGCTCGTCGAAATGGCTCGAGATCAAACCCAGCGGATTGTCGAAGTCTCCGCGGCCACCCAGATACCCCCAGGCAAGACCCAGACTGAAATCGAAGTTATACCAGCGTTTGTTGGCCACCAGATATTCGCTGCTGAACAGCCCCGTGCCGCCCAGGTCGCGAAAGCCGATCGCCAGCTCGGGCATGTAGCGGCCTTCTTGGATCGGCGTGATCTTGAGATCGACACCCTTATCCAGATAATCGCGGCCCGGTGTCTCCGAATTATAGGGATGGCCGTCTATGGACGTGTAGCGAAATCCCGCTTGCAGCCAGGTAAACGGCTGAAAACTAAACGAATAGTTCGTGTACGGGTCGATATGGCTGAAAGTAAAATAAAAAGTGCCTTCTTCGGCGTTGCGCGCCGTAGGCGTCTCCAACAGGCCGGTGCCGCCGTAGTCGGCCTGGAACACAGGCAGCTCACCGGTGTGCTCCGCGGCAACGCCCGGCCGCACTGCCGCCGACAGCAGAAAAATGCAAGATAATGCCGCCAGACGCGTGAGCTGGCGGCGCCTGTATTCACCGGCCTCAATCATGACTCGCACTCGCGTTCAGCGGGAAACGGCGGCAATTTTGGCCGACCGGGGTGTGCGCCAGCAGCCCCGCGATGGCATCGCGCATCCAGGGAAACACTGCGCCATCGAGATCGATCGCCCCGACAACGCGGGAACCGGGCGCTAGCTCGGTGTCGGCGTAGTTCCAGGGCGCTACGCCGTAGTGATCCACGTCGCCCTGCGGCGATACGATGGCTATCTCGTCGGTCGTGCCGCCTTTGAGGTCAGGATCGCGATCGAGCAAATCTGAAAGATGCAATCGCGGTGTCCAGTCGACACGATGCACACCGGCCTCATCCCAGATCTCGACCGTATTCGGTACCGCGCAATAACCGATCGCCGCGACGCGCGAGACGGGCGGCCGCTTATTCGGGTGCGCCATCAGCCAGCCCGGCGACCAGTCGCCCGGCTGCCGGTAGTGCTCGGTTTTGGCCAGTTCGCTCTTCCAGCGGGTGACGGCCTTCGCCAGCTCCGCATAGCCGCCTGCCTCAAGACGCCAGCGAAGCTGATTGATCTGGTCGAAAAGATCGGCGCGATGGGCTTTTTCGCTCACGTCGGTGCTGTCGGCCCGCATGAATGCATAAGGCCATGCAATGGCTTCGATATCGGGCAGCGCAAACCACACGTCGATCAAGGAGGCTGGCTGCCCGGAGATCGTCGGCTGCGCGTGCAGGGATGCCAACGGCGCGATACAGAGCACCGCGGCGGTCAACGATTTTCGCCACATCCTCGCCATTCCCGAATTGGCGGCCTCCCCTTTCGATGCGATCGATTTCATCGATACACGACTGCCGGCCGTACTGTTGATACCGAGTTATCTTATTGCCGGGTCGATAAGATCAGCGCAGCGGCCACCAGGGCCGTGCGACCTGCCAACTGATTTCAGGCGCGCCCGGCCACGCCGCCACGTCGGCTTTCCATACATGGCCGCCGTCGTCGCGCCAGTATACCGATCGCGTATCGCCGCCGCCGGCCCAATCTAACGTTTCCACGCATTTGTACAGATCGCGCGTCGTCAGCGGCAACTCGACCGAACGGGCCGCCGAGTCGCACGACCAGTCGGCTCGCGCTCGCCCGGTATGACGCACGCCCTCTTCATCGATCCAGGATCGTTCGACCACAAAATGCGCGGCCGAACCGAGCGCCGTCATCGACACCGGCCTGCCCTGGGCGTCGATCGCTTGATTCATTTCGAGCTGCGGCGTGAGCCCCGACGTGGACTGCAAAAAGCCGTGGTTCAACACCACGACCTCGGCGCGGCCCGTCTGCCAGTACGTCAGCCCGCTCTGTTGCTCGGCGAGAACCAGCAAACCACCGCGACGCCCCAGCGAAAGATCGATCGAGGCATATGGAATTTTCTTGGCCCGCGCGGCGATATCGCCGTGCTGCCCGGGCACGAAACTGCCGATCGTCGCCCAGAACGGGCTGCTGGAAAAACTGCAGCCGCCAAGCATGACAAGGCCGCCCAGCCCCAGCCCCAACACCAGGCCAAAAAAATGGGCCGCCCGAAAGCGGCCCATTTCTGGTACTGGAGTTCGTAAAAACACCAGCGATCTCGCGACGGATCAGGTGCCGCTGGTCCCGCCAGCGCCCGTGCCACCGGTACCGCCTGTGCCGCCGGTACCGCCCGTGCCACTGGTACCCCCCGTACCACCAAGATCGACGTTCTTATCGTCGCTATCCGACACGGCAAAGGCCGCGCCGATCAGAGCCGCGGCGCTCACACCCGCCAAAGCGGCGTAGGTGTAGGTCTGCGCGTTGTCGGTGCCAGCCGCGCCGCCCGACTGTAACTGTTCGTCGCCACTGGCGCCGTTCTGCGCGAAAGCCATCGGCGATGCGACGAGCATCGCGATGCTGATCCCAGCCAAAACCTTTTTCATGTCATCTACTCCCGTGTAGCAGCGGAGACTACTCTGGATAAACCGATTCCAATACTACGACTTACCGAAAAATACTGCAAGAGTTGTCCCCCTAACCCTTGGCACCGGTCGTAGCGTGACGTGTATGCCCAACGCCCGGGCGTATTTTTACCACAGATCGCATCGGTTTGCGCAACTACCGATAGCCATCGACCACTTGTTTCAGGGCATCTCGAACGCTGTCGTGGAAATGATCGGCCAACGGCGTCAGCGGCAAGCGGATGCCCGGCTCGACCCAGCCCATTTCCTGTAGCGCCCATTTGACCGGAATCGGGTTCGCTTCGAAGAACAGCGCCGAGTGCAGTAGCGCCATCTCGGCATCCAGACGCTCGGCCTGTTCACGCCGGCCGTCGATCGCCGCTGCGCACATGCGGCTCATCAGGCCGGGCACGACATTGGCGACCACCGAAATATTGCCCTTGCCGCCGACCAGCATCGACTCCATCGCCGTACCGTCGTCGCCGGAATAGATATGCATATCGTCGCCGACGTGTTCGATCAGTTCGTGGATCCGTTCGATCGAGCCCTTGGCTTCCTTGAGCGCGACGATGTTGTCGATCTTGGAAAGCCGCGCGACGGTTTCCGGCAGCATGTCGACCCCGGTGCGGCTCGGCACGTTGTAGAGGATCTGCGGAATATCCACCGCCATGGCGATCGCGTGAAAGTGCCGGTACAAGCCCTCTTGACTCGGCTTGTTGTAGTACGGACACACCAACAGCGAGGCGTCCGCGCCCACCCGCTTGGCATGGCGCGTCAGACGGATGGCTTCATCGGTGGCATTACCGCCGGTGCCGGCGATCACGGGGATGCGTTTGGCGACGATTTCGACTGTCCGCTCGATCACTTCGTCGTGCTCGCGAAAACCCAGCGTCGCGGATTCGCCGGTCGTGCCGACCGAGACGATACCGTTGGTGCCCTCGTCGATATGCCAGTTGATCAGTCGTTCGAGCGCTTGCCAGTCGACGCTGCCGTCCGCGTGCATCGGCGTCACGATGGCGACCATGCTCCCGCCGAGCGCTTGCGTATCCATGACCACGATGTCTCCTCATGCCTCGGGCCTAGAGAGCCGCGATTGTAACCGGCTTGTTGGTGCTAACATACCCGGCTTTTCAATCGTGTCGATCCGCGCTCCGAGACCTGCATGCCCGAAATCAAAAAATATCTGTCGCTCGTCGCCCTCGGCGCCAGCCGGGACAAGCTGGCCCACGACCTGATCCGTGCGATCGGCCGTCGCGGCTGCGAGATACTCGAGTGCCGCATCACCCCGCTCGGCGATCATTTCTCGGCCGCCGTGCTGCTGTCCGGGAACTGGAGCGCAATGGGCAAGATGGAAAGCGCGCTGCCGGGACTCGCCGAGCATCTGGGGCTGTCGATTCGCTTCGAGCACACCGAGCCCGCCGAGCCGCCGCGCGATTTCCGTCCCTACGCGGCCGAGGTGGTGGCGCCGCAACAGCCGCGGTTGCTGAGCGAGTTGATGAGTTTTTTCACCGAGCAGGATGTCGCCGTGGTCGAAGCCAGCGTGCAGGCCTATCAGTCCGGCATGACCGGCGCCGACATGTGCACCACCCATCTTTCTTTGCATGTGCCGATCAGCCAGCATCCGCAGACCCTGCGCGATGCGTTCATGGACGTATGCGACGACCTGCACGCCGACGGACTGCTGGACCCGATCAAGACTTGACGGCTCGCGCGAAGGCCTCCCCCAATTCATTGATTTTCATAGATTGAGGAATACACAATTCATGAGCCCGATTGCCCCCGAGGACAAGGCGCCCGATTTCAAGGCGCCCGCGACCGGCGACAAGACGCTGTCGCTAGCCGATTTCGCCGGCCAGACGCTGGTGCTGTATTTCTATCCACGCGACAACACCCCCGGCTGCACCCAGGAAGGCGAGGCGTTTCGCGATCTGTACGAACAGTTCCGCGCGGCGGACGCCGATATCGTCGGTGTATCGCGCGACTCGCTGCGCAAGCACGACAACTTCCGCGGCAAATACGGTTTTCCCTTCGACCTGATCAGCGACGCCAACGAGAGCATGTGCAAGGATTATGGTGTGCTCAAGGAAAAGAACATGTACGGTCGGATGCATATCGGCATCGAGCGCAGCACCTTCGTGATCGACGGCGAAGGCGTCGTCCGCCATGTCTGGCGCGGCGTGAAGGTGGCCGATCATGCCGACGAGGTGCTGGCTGCGGTGCGCGCGCTAAGCTAGCCACCGTCCCACCTCCACGCGGTAGCGATTCCATGGCCCGACGGGTATTCGTTCTCGACACCAACGTGCTCATGCACGACCCCACCGCGCTGTTCCGGTTTCAGGAACACGACGTGTTCGTTCCGATGGTCGTGCTCGAAGAGCTCGACGGCGGCAAGAAAGGCGTTTCGGAAGTCGCGCGCAACGTACGCCAGGTCAGCCGCTTTCTCGACGAGTTGATCGCTGGCCGGTCGCACGAGGAGATCGGCCAAGGCATCGATTTGGATCAGCGCGCCACGACCGCCGCACGCGGCAACGGCCGCGAGACGCCCGAGGCCACGGGCCGGCTGTTCTTCGAGACCCGCCCGCCCGAAGACGCACTGCCAACTTCGCTGGCCGGCAGCAAGGCCGATAATTCGATCCTGCTGAGCGCGCTGGCGCTGCGAAACGTTTTCGGCCAGTCCGAAATCGTCCTCGTTTCCAAGGACATCAATCTACGCATCAAGGCCTCGGTGATCGGCATCGAGGCCGAGGATTACTTTAACGACAAGGTCCTGGAGGATCTGGACCTGCTCTACACCGGTCATGCGGGCCTGCCTGTGGACTTTTGGGAGCGCCATGCCGAGGACATGGAGTCGTGGCAGGACATGGGCCAAACCTACTACAAGGTCAGCGGCGAAGACGTCGCCGATTGGTATGTCAACGAACTCCTGCATTTCGACCGCCCCAACGATGTCGAATTGATCACCCGCGACATCGAGGGCGACACGGCGCTGCTCGAGATGGCCGAGGATTTCCGCGAAGGCAAGCGCCATGTCTGGGGCGTGCACGCGCGCAACCGCGAGCAGAACTTCGCGCTCAATCTGCTGATGGACCCGGACATCGACATCGTCACCCTGTTGGGCGCGGCGGGCACCGGCAAGACGCTGTTGACCCTCGCCGCCGCGCTGTCGCAGACGCTGGACGAGTCGCGCTATCGCGAGATCATCATGACCCGAGTCACGGTACCGGTGGGCGACGACATCGGCTTTCTGCCCGGCACCGAGGAAGAAAAAATGACGCCCTGGATGGGCGCCCTGATGGACAACCTCGAAGTGCTGACCGGCAACAGCGGCACGGTTTCGGAATGGGAACGCGCCGCGACCAACGAGCTGTTGTCCAACCGCATCAAGATCCGCTCGGTGAACTTCATGCGCGGGCGCACGTTTTTGGAACGCTTCGTCATTCTGGACGAAGCCCAGAACCTCACGCCCAAGCAGACCAAGACCTTGATCACCCGCGCGGGCCCGGGCACCAAGTTCGTCTGCCTCGGCAACCTGGCGCAGATCGACACGCCCTATCTCACCGAAACCAGCTCCGGGCTCACGCGCGTGGTCGACAGTTTCCGCGACTGGCGCCACGCCGGCCATGTCACCCTCGCCCAGGGCGAGCGTTCGCGGCTGGCGCATTATGCATCCGAACACCTCTAGGGGCGTCTACGGCCGAGCCGCTAATCTTCGACATGACCTTCGATTCGGCGCTCTCCGGCGGTGCGCGCGCCATGCGGCCACGCCTTGAGCACCGAATGCACCAGCGTGGCCAGCGGAATGGCGAAAAACACGCCCCAAAAGCCCCAAATACCGCCGAAGAACAATACCGCCGTGATGATGGCGACGGGGTGCAGATTCACGGCTTCCGAAAACAGGATCGGCACCAGCAGGTTGCCGTCGAGCATCTGCAGGACGATGTAAGCGATCAGCACCCAAACCGTGTGCGTATGCACGCCCCATTGGGCGTAGGCGACGAGCATCACCGGCACGGTCATGCCGAACGCGCCCACATACGGCACGAGCACCGAGAATCCGACCAGCGCGGAAAGCAGCATCGCGTAGTTCAGCCCGAGCGACCAGAACACGATATAGGCTACGATCCAGACGATGACGATTTCCAACGCCTTGCCGCGTATATAGTTGCCGAGCTGGACGTTGACGTCGCTCCAGACCTGGCGCAGCAACACGCTGTTGCGCGGCACGAATCGGGCACACCAGTGTAGTAGCGGATACTTGTCGCGCAGCATGAAGAAAACCATGAGCGGCACGAGCACCAGGTAAACGGCGAGGTAAAGCAGGCTCGCGCCCACCACCAGAGAACGGCTGAGCACGGCCTTGCGCAAAGCGCCGACATCGATGGACACGCTGCCCAACAGGGCGTCCATCTGATCGGGCGTGATCAACGAGGGGTAGCGCGCCGGCAGACCGCTGATCCATTCCTGCACGCGCTGCACCAGCTCCGGCAGTTGCTGGAGAATCTGGCCGGCTTGGCGCGTCAACAAGGGCATGAGCGCGAAACTCACCCAGACCACGCCCAGCAACAACGCGATCGAGACGATAGCGGCGCCCAGGGTTCGCGGAACCCGTGCGCCGCCGAGCCAGTTCACCGGCGTATCCAGCAGATAGGCGAGGACCAGCGCCGCCAGCACGGGCGCGACCAGTTGGCCCACGAACAGCACGACGATCAGCCCGCCCAGAAGCATCAGAACCAACGAGACCAGCTGCGGGTCCGACATATGTCGTGCGAACCAGGCGCGAAACACGTTCATTAAGGCTGATCTCGTGGTGGGATAGCGTCAGCCGGCTATCGTAGGGCCTCCCGATATTTCGCGCGAGCCCGCGCCGGCGCGAGTGATGTTTTGGCCGTAAGCCGCGAGTGCACGGTTAACCCGGCGAACCAAACGCGCTAATCTGCGTCTAACGCTTCGAGGGACCGATTGAACTTGCTCACCATGCGTGTATCCAGCGCCGCAATGGCCGGCCTGCTGCTGTTGGCCGGCGCCAACGCCGCCCCCGGCTTGGCGATGGCCGCCGATCACGGCGAATACAACCTGCCCGATCTCGGCCAGCCGGCCGATACCGTAATGACCCCGGCCGAAGAACATCGCCTGGGCGCGCAGGTCGTCGCGCGGTTGCGCAGCCAGGACCGGATCGTCCAGGATCCGGAGCTGTCGGAATACCTCACCAGCGTCGGGGTCCGGCTGGCACGCCATACCGATCGAGCGGCCGACACGTTTCATTTCTATGTCATCGATACCGGCGACATCAACGCCTTCGCCTTGCCCGGCGGCTATATCGGCGTCAATGCCGGGCTGATCATGGCGACCAAATCCGAAAGCGAACTGGCCAGCGTGATGGCGCACGAAATCGCGCATGTCACGCAACGCCACATCGCCCGGCAGATGGCCGAAAGCCGCGGCGACACCATCGCCACGCTCGCCACCGCGATCGTGGCGGCCGTCGTTGGCGCCCAGGCCGGGGGCGGCGATGCCGCGACCGCCGCGATCATGGGCGGTCTGTCGCATCTGGGCATGCAGCGGATCAGCTACACGCGCGCCCACGAACATGAAGCCGATCGCGTCGGCATCCGCGATCTCGCGCGCTCGGGCTACGATCCGCACGCCATGGCCCGTTTCTTCGGCACACTGCAGCGCCAGAGTGATCTCTACGGGCGGCATCTGCCCCAGATCCTGCTCACCCATCCCGTGTCCTCCACCCGTATGGCCGAGGCCGAGGCCCGGGCCGCCGATTACCCGAACGTGAAGGTCCACACCAATCCGGAATATCCATATATGCGGGCCCGAACGCGGGTGCTCGAAGCCCGCAACGTGGACAACGTGCGCAATTATTTCCACGCCGCGCTGACCGGCGACACACCGACGCCGGCCGACAAATACGGCTATGCGCTGGCGCTCCACCGCATGAGTCGGGACCAGCAGGCGATCGCGCTCATGCGCGCGGGGCGCAAGGCCCACCCGGACATCCTGGCTTGGCGCATGGGCCTGGCCGAGGCGCTCGGCCAGGCAGGCGACACCGGCGCGGCGCATGACGTGCTGGCCGCCGCGCTCAAGCAGTTTCCGCACAGCGGCGCGCTCCGGCTGGCCTACGCGCAGAACCTGGAAAACCAGGGGAAACCGGGCGCGATGCGCAATTATCTGCTCTCGCAGACCAAGGTGCTCGACACGTACCCGGCCGCGCAGGCGCTGCTCGCGCGCGGCGCCGGAGAACAGAACAACCTCGGTGAAGCCTATTATCGCCAGGCCCGTTATTTCGCGATGCTAGACGCTTATCCGGAGGCGATCAATCAGCTCCGGACCGCCCTGCAGACAGTCGATCTGAGCTCCTACAACGAGTCCCGGCTCAGCGCCCTGCTCGACCAGATGGTGACCGCCTGCCACCGCGCCTGGTCGCCCACGCAGTGCCGGCGCGGCGTCGCCCAGGGCAACAACTATTAGGCGGGCTACCGCCCTACTCACCTACTCGCTCGGCCGGATGTCCTGTCGCGGCGCCACCGTGTTCCACTGACGGCAACTCGGACACTGCCAGTGCAGATACCGCCCCGAGAACCCGCAATGACCGCAGCGATACGTCGGCTCGTGGTCGATGATGCGCGCCAGCGACCGGCGCAGATTATCGAGCGGACCGGTGAGATTACTGCGTGGATCGGCCGAGGCCAGTTCCAGCAGATGGTAGAAGCCGACCCAACTGGCCTCGGACTGGAGATAGCGCGATAGATGCGCGATGGCCTCGTCGACGCGGTCCGCGCGCTGTAAGTGCCGAGCATATGCGACATGGCCGGCCGCGCCGTTCACCTCGACCATGAACGCCTGCAGGAAATCGATGTAGCCGACCACGTCGTCGCAGGCATCGAAGCAGCGCCGTATCGGCTCCAGGGTCTCGGTGGCGAAGGCTATGTCTTGAACCAGCACCTCGCGATAGGCCCGGATCGCGCCGCGATAGTCTCGGTTGCGCTCGGCGACACCACCGGCGATCAGACTGATGCGCGCGCAGTTTTGATAGGCCTGGCGCGCGGCCTTGAGCTGCCCGTTCACCCCGGGGTCGTCGCCGGCCGCCGCCGCCTGCTCGGCGAGTTCGCAATGGTACTGCGCGATGATCGGCCGTAGCGACGCACCCCGCACCCGCTCGAGATGCTGGGTCGCGGCGATCGCCTGTTCCCAGTCGCGTACCTGCTCATGGATCGTGATCAAACCGTTCAAGCTGCGCTCTGCGAACGACGACTGGTCGACCAGATCCACGAACAGATCTTCGGCCCGATCCAGCACGCCGGCCTTGAGATAATCCTGCGCCAGTTCATAGCGCGCTTGATTGCGGTGGGCGGGCGCGAGGTTCGGCCGCGCGACCAGGTTCTGATGCAGGCGCAGCGCGCGGTCGATATCGCCCTGGCGTCGAAACAGATTGCCGAGCGCGAGATGGGTTTCGGCGGTCTCGTTGTCGACCTCGAGCACGCGGATGAATGTCTCGATCGCGCGGTCGGCGTCCTCGTTGACGAGATAGCGGATGCCGCGAAGATAATCGGCGTGTACCGGCGGCGGTCGCTGCTGACGTATGCTTGCGCTGCGCTTTTCCCAGCGTACGCGGGCCAGCCACCCCGACCCCGCTGCGCCCAGCAGCAGGATGAGTGGCGCGATCAGCCCCTCAAGCATCGTAGATAGGCATGCTCCGCAGGTTCGTGATTTCGGCTTCCGCGTGCTTGAGCCGACGCCGCGTACGGGACAGCCGCGACCGCAGCTTGGCCATGCGGACGCCGCATACGACAAGTGCGATCACGAGCCCGAGCAGAAACGCCAGCCCCAGCAGAACGGCCAACGGCGCCTCGGTCGTGGTCCAGAGCAGATCGACCGGCGTCGATCCGTAATTGAAAAATCCGAAAGCCAAGCCGATGAACAAGGCCAGAATGATGATCAGATTACGGATAAGGCGCAGCATGACATTCCTCGTGTGACGACGAGCGCAGCGGGCCGGGCGCGAACTCCAGGCCTCGGCTAGACTCCAGTCTAGCTGCAGAACGCCAAGTTGGCCATCGGAAACAAAGGCTTCAAGCGCGCCGACTACCTACGAACCGTGATTGTTCACGCGCTCGCGCAGTTCCTTGCCCGGCTTGAAATGCGGCACGTACTTGCGGGGAATATCCACCGCTTCGCCGGTCTTGGGATTGCGCCCGCGGCGCGCGGGACGATGGTGAACCGAGAAGCTGCCGAAACCGCGGATCTCGACCCGGCCGCCTTCGGCGAGTTCACCAATGACATGGTCCAGCAGCAACTTGACGGCCAGCTCCACGTCGCGCTGGGTCATATGAGCCTGGCGATCGACCAGGCGTTCAATCAATTCGGATTTAGTCATCCAGCGCTCTCCCTAGAAACGCCGTCCCCCAATAACGTGCCGGATGCGGCCCGCCCCAGATAGTCGCCGCCGGCAATGCCTTTCGATTTCTCTGCCGGCCCTGCGACGACCGTGTAAGAGGCTATTTAAAACACGGGGCGCGCGCAAGCACCCCGTGTCATTCATCGCCCGCTATCCGCTAACTGTCGCGGTCGGCCATCTGCTCCTTGAGCAGTTCGCCGAGGCTGGTGGTGCCGGTCGAGGCATCGGTATCCGCGTAATCGCGCATCGCCTGCTGCTCGTCTTTTTCTTCCTTGGCCCGGATCGACAGGCTGATCGAGCGGTTACGACGGTCCACGCCCACGAAGCGCGCATCGACCGCCTCACCTTCGGAGAGCGCCGAGCGCGCGTCTTCGACCCGATCGCGCGAAATATCCGAGGCGCGGATATAACCGGTCACGTCGTTGCCGAGATCGACGCTCGCGCCGCGCGCGTCGACCGAAGCGATGGTGCCGGACACGATGCTGCCCTTCGGGTTGTCGGCCACGAACGAACCCAGCGGATCCTGCGCGAGCTGCTTGATGCCCAGCGAAATACGCTCGCGGTCGGCGTCGATCGCCAGCACCGCGGCCTCGACTTGATCGCCCTTCGAATAGTTGCGAACGATCTCCTCGCCCGGCTCGTTCCAGGACAGATCCGACAAATGCACCAGCCCGTCGATGTTGCCCGGCAGGCCGACGAAGATACCGAAGTCGGTAATCGACTTGATCTGGCCCGACACCGTGTCGCCGCGCTGATGTTGAGCCGCAAAATCTTCCCACGGATTGGATTGGCACTGCTTCATGCCGAGCGAAATACGACGGCGCTCCTCGTCGATCTCAAGCACCATGACCTCGACTTCGTCGCCGACCGAGACCACCTGGTTCGGGTTGACGTTCTTGTTGGTCCAGTCCATTTCGGAAACGTGCACCAAGCCTTCCACGCCTTCCTCGATCTCGACGAAGGCGCCGTAATCGGTGATGTTGGTGACGTTGCCGAACAGGCGGGTATGCTCGGGATAGCGGCGGGCGATATCGACCCACGGATCGTCGCCGAGCTGCTTGAGACCCAGCGAGACGCGGGTCCGCTCGCGGTCGAACTTGAGCACCTTGACCTCGATCTCGGCGCCTACGGTGACCACGTCCGACGGGTCCTTGATGCGCTTCCAGGACATATCGGTGATATGCAGCAGGCCGTCGATCCCGCCCAGGTCCACGAACGCGCCGTAGTCCACCAGGTTCTTGACGATGCCCTTGAGCACGATGCCTTCCTGGAGCGTGTCCAGCAGCTGCTTGCGCTCTTCGCTGTACTCTTCCTTGAGCACATCGCGACGCGACACGACTACGTTGTTGCGCAGACGATCGAGCTTGATGACACGGAACTCGAGCGGCTTGCCTTCGAGATATGTGGTATCGCGCACCGGGCGCACGTCGACCAGAGAACCCGGCAGGAACGCGCGGATGTTGCCGACATCGACGGTATAGCCGCCCTTGACCTTGCCCGAGATATGACCGACCACCGATTCGCTGTTCTCGTAGGCTTCGGTGAGAAAGTCCCAGGTGCGGATGCGCTGAGCCTTTTCCTTCGACAGGCGGGTCGCGCCGAAACCGTCTTCGACGGCTTCCAGGGCGACTTCTACCTTGTCGCCTTCGCCAACGGTCAGTTCGCCGTTCTCGTCGTAGAATTCATCGATCGGGATCACGCCTTCGGACTTGAGGCCCGCATCGACGATCACGACATCGTTCTTTATTTCCAGCACCTCGGCGTTGATGAGGGAACCGGGCTGCATGGTACGACCCTGCAGACTTTGCTCGAATAGCTCGGCGAAACTTTCAGACATGAGTGGGGGAAATCCTGCGGCGCCCAACGTCGACGCCATCCGTTGTTGAAAAAACAAAAACACCGCTCGCGGCATTGCACCACGAACGGACCCATACGAGTGCCGGCGCGCTCAGTCGGCGGGCCAGCCCCTGGCCGCCACCAGAGCCTGTATCCTGCTCAGCGAGGTGGCGACATTATCACCGGTGGTATCGATGACGTATGCATCGACCGCCGGCTTCAGCGGCGCGGCACCCCGCGATGCATCGCGTTGGTCCCGCGCCATGATCTCACGATATATCCGATCGAGATTAGCATCAACACCTTTTTCGGACAACTGCGCATGACGTCGACGCGCTCTTTCGGCGGCCGAGGCCGTGATATAGAGCTTCAGTTCGGCCCGCGGGAAGATCACCGTGCCCATATCGCGTCCGTCGGCGATCAGACCGGGCGGCGCGACGAAATCGCGCTGACGCGCGAGCAGCGCCTCGCGGATCGACGGCAACGCGGCCCAGCGCGACGCCGCTTCGGAAACCGCATCGGCGCGGATCGCCTCGGTGACGTCCTCGCCGGCCAGTTCCACGCGCTGGCCCTCGCCGGTATCGGGAACGAAACGCATCGACAGGCCTTCGGCGATCGCCACCGCGCTCGCCCGATCGGCCTCGCGGCCGACATCCAAGCCTTCACGCAGCGCGCCGAGGCCGACCAAGCGGTACAACGCGCCGCTGTCGAGCAGCCACCAGCCGAGCGCGCGCGCCAGTTCCGAGGCGAGCGTGCCCTTGCCCGCGCCGCCGGGCCCGTCCAGGGTAATCACCGGCGCGCGCGCACTCATTCGTCCGTCCTGGATTCGATCGCCAGGCCGGCCGACGCGGCCAGATCGACGAAGCCGGGAAAGGATGTATCGACATAGTCGCAATCGTCGATGACGATCGGCGCCGCGGCGCGCAGTGCCGCCATGGCGAACGACATGGCGATGCGGTGATCCTCGTGGCTCGCGATCCCGCCACCGGAGAAACTCGTGGCGCCGGGGCGGCCGACGATGGTCAGCCCGTCCTCGACCTCGCTGCATTCCACGCCGAGCCGGGCCAGCCCCTCGGCCATCACCGCGATGCGATCGCATTCCTTGACGCGCAGTTCGGCCGCGCCGGTCACGCGCGTCGTGCCGCGGGCGCAGGCCGCGGCGATAAAGATCGCCGGGCATTCGTCGATCGCCAGCTCCACCTCGGCCGCGCCGATCTCGATCCCGTGCAGCGCCGCCGAGCGCACGCGAATATCGGCCGCCGGCTCGCCGGCCTGGTCGCGCTCGTCGATCAGCGTGATATCCGCGCCCATGGCCCGCAGGATGTCGATCACGCCGCGGCGGGTGGCGTTGATGCCGACGCCGCGCAGCGTGATGTCGCTGTTTGGGGCGATGGTCGCGCCGACCATGAAGAACGCGGCGGAGGACAGATCGGCCGGCACCGCGACATCGGTCGCCGTCAACCACTGCCCGCCGCGCAGCGCGACGCTATCGCGGTCGCGTTCGAGCTCGACCCCGAAGGCGCCGAGCATGCGCTCGGTGTGGTCGCGGGAGACGCCGGGCTCGCGCACCCGCGTCGTGCCGTTGGCGTACAGCCCGGCGAGCAACACACAGGACTTGATCTGGGCGCTGGCGACCGGCGGGGTGTAATCGATACCGGCCAACGCGGCGCCGCCGCTAATGGACAACGGTGCGCGGCCGCCATCCCGGCCCTCGATCCGCGCGCCCATCTCGCGCAACGGATCGATCACGCGCTTCATCGGCCGCCGCGACAGGCTGGCGTCGCCGGCGAGCACGGAATCGAATGCCTGGCCGGCCATAATGCCGGAAAGCAGGCGCATGGAGGTGCCCGAATTGCCCAGATCCAGCGCCGCCTCGGGCGCGTGCAGCCCGTGCATGCCGAGACCCTCGATCACGCGGGCGTCTTGCTGCATGCCGTGGGTCAGCCCCATCGCGCCGAACGCGTTGAGCGTGGCGAGGCAATCCGCGCTTTCCAGGAAACCGGAGATCCGGCTCGTGCCACGGGCGAGCGCGGCGAACATGATGGCGCGATGCGAAATCGACTTGTCGCCGGGCACGCGAACCTCGCCGGTCAACGCCCCGCCCGGCTGCACATGAAAGCTCTTGCCGCTCATCGTTCGTTTCGCTCCCGCACTGACACGAACCCGTCGCGCGCCGTCTTAGCGCGCTCGAAAACCCGATAAAGGCGATCGTCGTCGCCGTTCGCGATAGCCGCGCGCACATCCTGCAGGCGCGCCATATAGGCATCCAGCGTTGCCAGGACCGGCTCGCGATTGGCCGTGACGATATCGCGCCACAGCGCGGCATCGCTAGAGGCGATGCGCGTGAAATCGGCGAAGCCGCCAGCCGCGTATTCGAAAATCTCGATGCGCTCGCCCATCGCCGCCAGCGTATCCACCAACGTATAAGCCAGCACATGCGGCAAATGGCTGGTGGCGGCCAGTATCTCGTCGTGATGCGCCGGGCTCATGCGCGCGATTTGCGCGCCGAGCGCGCGCCACATCGCCTCGACGCACGCCACCGCCGCGGCATCGGTCGCCGCATCGGGCGTCAGGATCACGCGCCGCGCTTGGAACAAAGTCGCGAAGCCGGCCTCGAGGCCGCTGTTCTCGGTACCGGCGATCGGGTGGCCCGGCACGAAACGTTTGTACGCCGGCGTATCGAAGACGCGCGCGGCCGCCGCGACCACGCTGGCCTTGCTGCTGCCGGTGTCGGTAACGGTGGCATCGGCGCGCCGCGAGGCCGCGATTTGGGCCAGCACCGGCTCGATCATGCCCGGCGGCGTGGCGACGACGATAAGCTCGGCCTCGGACACGGCCTCGGCGATCTCGGCGTGGCAATCGTCGACCAAACCGAGTTCGAGCGCGCGCGGCGCGTCGGCGTTTGACGCGACCGCCCCGCTCAGACGCCCGGCATAGCCGGCGGCGCGTAGCCCACGGGCGATCGAGCCACCGATCAGGCCGAGCCCGACGATCGCGATACCGTCAATATCCGACAACACGGGACGACCCGGCCCCATCAGCCCAGCACGCGGCCGAGCGCGTCAAGAAAACGATCGTTCTCGGCCGTCTGGCCCACGGTGACGCGCAAATGGTTCGGCAGACCATAGCCGGCCAACGGGCGCACGATCACGCCTTGGCGCAACAACGCGTCATACACCGGGCGCGCCGCGCGGCGCGTGTCGAAGGTGATGAAGTTCGCCTGGCTCGGCAGGCAGCGCAGTCCGCGTTCCAACAGCGCCTCGGCCAGCCGCGCCCGCTGCCCGGTGTTGGATGCGACCGAGCGGGCGATGAAGTCGTGGTCGTCGATCGCGGCGGCGGCGCAGTGCAGCGCGATCATATTGACATTGAACGGCTGCCGGATTCGGTTGAGAAAGTCCGCGACCGCCGGCGAACTCAAGCCATAGCCGAAGCGCAGCGCCGCCATGCCGAAGATTTTGGAGAAGGTGCGCGTGATGACCAGGTTGTCGTAACGCGCGAGCCAGCTTGCCTCGGCGGCCACCGCGTCTTGCGTCTGATACTCGATATAGGCCTGGTCGAGCACCACCAAGGTCGCCGGCGGCACGCGATCGAGAAACGCCTCGAGCGCCTCGGGCGTCACCCAAGTGCCGGTCGGGTTGTTCGGGTTGGCCATGAACACCACGCCGGTGTTCTCGTCGATGGCCGCTCGCATCGCCTCGAGATCGTGCCCGTATGGCATATCGGCGCCGGGGCCAAAGGCGGCCACCGCGCGCACATCCGCGCCCACGGCGCGCGCCACGATCGGGTAAACGGCGAAGGAATGCTGCGAGACCACCGCGTTCTTGCCGGGGCCGAGAAACACCCGGGCCGTCAGCTCGAGAATATCGTCGGAGCCGTTTCCGAGCGTCACGCAGGCCGCGTCCAAGCCATGGCGGGCGGCGATCTGGTGCTTGAGTTCAAAGCCGCTGCCGTCGGGATAGCGATAAAGATCGCCGCCGAAATTCGCGAGCGCGTCGAGCGCAGCCGGGGCCGTGCCCAGCGGATTTTCGTTCGAGGCCAGCTTGATGATCGAGCTCAGGCCCAGTTCGCGTTTGAGGTCCTCTATCGGCTTGCCGGGCACATAGGCCGACAAACCGCGGATCCCGGCATGGGCCTGTTCGGACAAGATTTTCGGCATGTCGCTTACTCGAAATCAAATATCTTTCGACCGCGCGGCATGAAACCGCGTGGTCGACCAAGGGGGAGAGCTAGTGCCTCTCCCCTTTGGAAACCCCATTGCTAAGGTGCCCGCGGCAAGCCGCGGGGCATTGGTGAAAAAAATAATAACAACCGCGCTCACTCGCCGTCGCGGCCGATCGAGCGCGGGTAGGAGCCCAGTATTTTAAGCATCACCGCCTCCGACTCGATGGCCTCGATCACGCGGCGAACCGGGGCATCCTCGGCATGGCCCTCGATATCGATGAAGAAATTGTAATCCCAGGCCTGACGCCGCGACGGCCGGGATTCGATACGGGCCAGATCCACACCCGCCTCCGCGGCCGGGCCGAGCAGCCGGTACAGCATGCCGGGTCGGTTGCGGATCGACACCAGAATCGAGGTCATATCGTTGCCCGAGGCCGCGACGTGCTGGGTGCCGAGCACCAAAAAGCGCGTCGTGTTGTTGGGCTCGTCCTCGATGTTCGAGGCCACGACCGGCAGATCGTAGAACTCGCCGGCCGCGCGCGCGGCGATCGCGGCCGCGCTCGGATCGCCGGCTACGCGCCGGGCGGCCTCGCCGTTGGAGGCGACCGCCTCGCGCACGACACCCGGCAGATGGGTGTCCAGCCAATTGCGGCACTGCGCCAGCGACTGTGCGTGGGCGACCACGCGCTTGATCGCGCCGAATCCGCGCGCGTGCGACAACAAATGATGATGCACCGCGAGCGCCACTTCGCCGCAGATCGAAAGCCGGCTGCCGACCAGTTGATCGAGCGTATGGGTGACCACGCCCTCGGTGGAGTTCTCGACCGGCACGACGCCGAAATGGGCGTTACCGGCCTCGACATCACGAAAAATATCGCCGATCGCCGGTTTCGGCGACGCCAGTACCGCATGCCCGAAATGCTTGTATACCGCGGCTTGCGTGTAGGTGCCTTCGGGCCCGAGATAGGCGACGGTCATTGGTTTTTCGAGCGCGAGGCAAGCCGACATGATCTCGCGCATGATGCGCGCTATCTCGGCGTCGCCCAGCGGACCTTCATTGCGCGCGGTTACGCGCTCGAGCACTTGGGCCTCGCGTTCCGGACGATAGAAATCGGTGCGTCCGGCCGCCTGCTTGATTTCGGCGACTTTAAGCGCGACCCCGGCGCGCTCGTTGATCAGCGCATGAATACGCTGGTCGAGCTCGTCGATACGGGCGCGCGCATCGGCGAGCCCATCATCATAATCACCGTCATCGGCTGGTTTGCTCATGGCATGGTTCGACTCGCCGCCCGGGCGATAGCGGCCGGGCGGCTGTTGCACATCACGGGCCGCCCAACACGACCCGCGGCGGCTGGCCGTCAGGTCGCGTCGCGACCGATCGCGCCAAGGTAACGCACGCAAAGCACGCCCGAAATTTGGGCGAGCTCGTCGAGCGCGCCCTGCCCCACGCCCGTGTCGATATCCACCAGCGACAACGCGATCTCGCCCTTCGACTTGTTGAGCAAGTCGGCGATATTGTGATTGTGTCGCGCCAGCGCGGAGGTGATCTGACCGACCATGTTCGGCTGGTTCTTGTTGATCACTACGATGCGATGCGCGTTCGCCGTCGGCGGCATGATCGCCTCGGGGAAATTCACCGAATTGCGGATGTTGCCGATTTCCAGATAGTCGCGCAGCTGATCGGCGATCATGATCGCGCTGTTGTCCTCGGCCTCGTCGGTCGAAGCGCCCAGATGCGGCAGCGTAATCACGCGCTCGTGCCCGCGCAGCTTCTCCGAGGGAAAGTCGCAGACGTAATATTTCAGATGGCCCTCGGCCAGCGACTCGAGCACCGCATCCTCGTCCACGATCTCGGCGCGGGAGAAGTTGAGCAGCACCGCGCCCTGCGGCATGAGCCTGAGCCGTTCGGCATTGACCAGATCACGGGTGGCGTCGACCAACGGCACATGCAGACTCACGAATTCGGAACCGGAGATCAGATCGTCCACCGACAGGGCTTCGGCGACGCCGGCGCTCAGGCGCCAGGCGTTGTTGATGGTAATGCCCGGGTCGAACCCCGAAACCCCCATGCCGAGCCCCTGCGCGGCGTTTGCCACGTTCACGCCGACCGCGCCCAGGCCGATCACGCCCAGCGTACGGCCCGGCAGCTCGACACCCTTGAATTTCTTCTTGCCGGCTTCGACCTCTTTTTTGAGGCTTTCCCCGGTCGAGCTCAATTCTTCGACATAGCGCCAGGCGCCCAGGACGTTGCGCGCCGACAGCAGCATGCCGGCCAACACCAGCTCCTTCACGGCGTTGGCGTTGGCGCCCGGTGCGTTGAACACCGGCACGCCGCGCTCGGTCATCACATCGACAGGAATATTGTTGACGCCGGCGCCCGCGCGCCCGATGGCGCGCACCGTGGCCGGGATGTCCATGTCGTGCATATTGGCCGAGCGCAGGATGACCGCGTCCGGCTCGCCGATTTCAGAGGCGACCTCGTAGAGCTCTCGCGGCAGCCGATCGAGCCCGCGTGGAGAAATATTGTTCAACGTCTGAATCTTAAGCGTCATAGCTATCTCTAAGCAGAAATTTTTTAAAGCATTTGATCCGCAGATAGACGCAGATTCACGCAGATAGTTAAGAAGATGCTTCAGAGTTTTCTTTATATTGCTTCATCTGCGTCTATCCGCGTTCATCTACGGATAAAGTTTTTATGCCTTGGTCTTCTCGAAATCGCGCATGAAGTCGATCAACGCATCGACGCCGGCTTCCGGCATCGCGTTGTAGATCGACGCCCGCATGCCGCCCACCGAGCGATGGCCCTTGAGCGTCGACAGACCGGCTTCTTCGGCATCGGCCAGAAACTGCTTGTTCAGGGTATCGTCGGCCAGCAGAAACGGTACGTTCATGCGCGAGCGCGCGGCCGGGTCGACCGGGTTCGAATAGAAACCCGATTCGTCGATAAAGTCATAGAGCTTGGCGGACTTGCGAATGTTGATCTTCTCCATCTCTTCCAGACCGCCCTGATTTTCCAGCCATTCGAAGGTCAGCCCGCAGATGTACCATGCGTAGCACGGCGGCGTGTTGAGCATGGAGTCCGCGTCACGCTGCTGCTTGTAGTTGAGCACCAGCGGACAGGCGGCCTGGGCCTGCGCCAGAAGATCGTCGCGTACGATAACCATGGTCACGCCGGCCGGCCCGGCATTCTTCTGCGCGCCGGCGTAGATGACGCCGTATTGGGAGACGTCGACCGGGCGCGACAGGAAATTCGAGGACATGTCGGCCACCAGCGGCGCGTCGCCCACGTCCGGCACGTCGTGAAATTCCACGCCCTGGATGGTCTCGTTCGGGGTAAAATGCAAATAGGCCGCGTTGGCGGAGAGATTCCATTCGGAGGTCGCGGGGATCGACGTAAAATTATCCGCCTCGCCGGAGGCAGCCAAATTGGCCTCGCCGTATTTACCGACTTCCTTGATCGCTTTTTTGCCCCAATTGCCGGTGACCACGTAGTCGGCCGTGGCGCTCTTGCCCATCAAATTCAGCGGCACCGCCGCGAACTGGCCGGCGGCCCCGCCCTGCAAAAACAGCACGCTATAATCGTCCGGCACGCCCAGCAGACGCCGCAGCCGCGCCGTCGCATCCTCGGCGATCGAGACGAACGCCGAGCCGCGATGACTCATTTCCATCACGGACATGCCAGTGCCCTTCCAGTCGAGCATCTCGGACTGGGCCGTTTCGAGCACCTCGACCGGCAGCGTCGCCGGGCCTGCGCTGAAGTTGTACACACGTGACATGAACACCACTCCTCGTGGAAACCAAAGCGGGGCATCCGGCAGGCCCGAAGCGCCTACCTGGGTTCGATGCCTATTCTTAAACTTTAACCGCAGATGTACGCAGATGGACGCAGATTTTTAAGAAGCCAGCCCAAGGTTTTGGCGGTCAACCCCCGGGAAGCGGCGTTTCAAAAGTGACGCGATAGCGTTGTCTCATCGTCGTGCGCTTGAGCATTCATCTGCGTCTATCTACGTTTATCTGCGGATAAAAAACCTGGATAAATAAAAACTCTATGATAAAGCGCTAGCTGTCTCCGGATACGCCGGAATCGACAGCGTCGCCGTCCTGGCCGGTTTCGTCGTCCGCATCCTCGATCGCGACCCGGTCCACGCCGACAAGGCGCTGGTCGTCGGCGACCCGAATGATGCGCACGCCCTGGGTGTTGCGCCCCAACACGGAAATCTCCGACACCGCGGTGCGGATCAGCGTGCCCATATTGGAAATGAGCATGATCTCGTCGTCGGCGAGCACCTGCGTGGCGCCGACCACCGCGCCGGTCTTGTCCGATTGCTTGAGCGCCAGCACGCCCTGGCCGCCGCGCCCGCGCAGCGGATAGTCGTCGATCGGCGTGCGTTTGCCGTAGCCGTGCTCGGTGACGGTCAGGATTTCGCCGCGGCGCACCACGATCAGGCCGATCACGGCGGCCGAATCGTCGTCTTCCGGCAGACGAATACCGCGCACCCCGGCGGCGACGCGGCCCATCAGGCGCACGTCCTCCTCGGCGAAGCGGATCACCTTGCCGTGCGAGGCGAACAGCATGACCGTGTCGTTGCCGGCGGTGAGGTCCACGCCGACCAGTGCGTCGTCCGCTCTCAGATCGATGGCGATGATGCCGTTAGCGCGCGGACGCGAGAACTGCTCCAGCGCGGTCTTCTTGACCGTGCCGTTGCGGGTGGCGAAGAAAACGTTTTCACCGGTGTTGAAATCCTTGATCGGCAGCACTTCGGAAATGCGCTCGTCGGACTCCAGCGGCAACAGGTTCACGATCGGTTTGCCGCGTGCGCCGCGACCGGCGCTGGGCAACTCGTAGACCTTGAGCCAGTACGCCTTGCCGTAGGAAGAAAAGCACAGCAGCGTATCGTGCGTGTGCGTCACCCACAGCTTCTCGATGAAGTCGGCGTTCTTGGTGGTGGTCGACGACTTGCCGCGGCCGCCGCGGCGCTGGGCGCGGTAGGCATCCAGCGGCTGGCTTTTCACATAGCCTTCGTGCGTGAGCGTGACTACCACGTCCTCGGGCGAGATCAAATCGGCGGTGGTCAGATCCAGATGATCGTCGAGAATCTGGGTGATGCGCGTATCGCCGTACTCGTCGCGGATCGCGACCAGTTCCTCGCGAATGACCTCGAACAGCCGCGCGGTCGACGACAGGATCTCGAGATAATCGGCGATATCGTCGAGCAGTTTTTCGAACTCCTCGATGATCTTGTCCTGCTCCAGGCCGGTCAGGCGATGCAGGCGCAGATCCAGAATCGCCTGGGCCTGGGTCTCGGTCAGCCGGTATTGCCCGGCGCCGGAGCCGGAATCCAGCAGCCCGTAGTCGCGCGACAGATCCGCAGGCCGGGACGCCTCGGCGCCGGCGCGCTCGAGCATGCTCGTGACCTGCCCCGGAGCCCAACCGCGCGCCATCAGCCCGGCTCGAGCTTCGGCCGGACTGGAGGCGGCGCGGATGAGCGCGATCACTTCGTCGATATTGGCCAGCGCGACCGTCAAACCTTCCAGCACGTGAGCACGGGCCCGCGCCTTGGCCAACTCGTACTGGGTGCGCCGGGTGACCACCTCGCGGCGATGCCGGACAAAGGCTTCCAGCATCTGCTTGAGGCCCATCGTGCGCGGCTGGCCGTCGTCGAGCGCGACCATGTTGATGCCGAACACGGTCTGCATCTGCGAGTGGCGGTACAGATTGTTGAGCACCACCTCGGGTGTCTCGCCGCGACGCAGCTCGATCACCATCCGCATACCGTCCTTGTCGGACTCGTCGCGCAGCTCGGTGATGCCCTCGACGCGTTTTTCCTTGACCAGTTCGGCGATCTTTTCCAGCAGCCGGGCCTTGTTGACCTGATACGGCAGCTCGGTGACCACGATCGCCTGCTTGCCGCGTTCGTCGATATCCTCGAAATGCGCGCGGGACCGGATATGAATGCGCCCGCGGCCGGTCTCGTAGGCTTCGCGGATGCCGCTCGCGCCGTTGATGATGCCGGCGGTGGGAAAATCCGGACCGGGGACATGTTCCATCAATTGCCCGATGGTCACGTCTTCGTTATCCAGCACCGCCAGGCAGGCGCCCACGATCTCGCGGATGTTGTGCGGCGGGATATTGGTCGCCATGCCGACCGCGATGCCGGTGCCGCCGTTGACCAGCAGGTTCGGCAACTTGGTCGGCAGCACGGCCGGCTCGGATTCCGATTCGTCGTAGTTCGGGATGAAATCGACCGTATCCTTGCCGATATCGGCCAGCAACTCGTGCGCAAGCTTGGCCATGCGCACTTCGGTATAGCGCATCGCCGCCGGCGCGTCGCCGTCGATCGAACCGAAGTTGCCCTGGCCGTCGACCAGCACGTAGCGCATGGAAAAATCCTGCGCCATGCGCACGATCGTATCGTAGACCGCGGAATCGCCGTGCGGATGGTATTTACCGATCACGTCGCCCACGACGCGGGCCGATTTCTTGTACGCTTTGTTCCAGTCGTTGCCCAGCTCGTGCATGGCATACAGCACGCGGCGATGCACGGGCTTCAGGCCGTCTCGCACGTCGGGCAGCGCACGCCCGACGATCACGCTCATCGCGTAGTCGAGATACGACTGGCGCATCTCGTCTTCCAGGTTGATCGACAGGATCTCTTTAGCGACGTCGGCCATAGGCTAGTTCAAGTTGGCGATCCGGCGCGCGGCTCGGGGCCTTTACGGACGGGGACCGGAACGACCCGAAACCTCCCTGCCGACCGACCCGAAAGACCGCTGCGCGAAGCGCGCTATGATACCACAGCCGTTACCCGCAGCCGGCGCCCGTGCTGTCCGCGATTCCGCGTCTCCGATAACATCGGGCGCGCGACCGCCAATGGACATCCGGGCGGTCTTTTTACTTACTGCCACACGCGAGAGTCGATCTTGTCCGAAACCGTCATTCACGCCCGCTGGATCGCGCCGGTCGATGGCCGACGGCGCTGGCTCGAAAATCACGCCGTGGTGATCCGCCAAGGCCGGATCGTATCGATTCTGCCGAGCGACGAGGCCGCGCGCGCCCATCCCGACGCCGAGCGCGTCGACCGGCCGCGCCATCTCGTGGTGCCCGGGTTCATCAACGCGCACACGCACGCGGCGATGAACCTGATGCGCGGCGTGGCCAACGATCTGCCGCTCATGCCGTGGCTGCAGCAACATATTTGGCCGCTGGAAGCCCGGTTCATGTCGCGGGCCTTCGTGGCCGACGGCACGGATCTCGCCATGGCCGAGATGATCCGCGGCGGCACGACCTGTTTCAACGATATGTATTTCTTTCCGGACGTGGCGGCCGAGCGCGTCGAGGCGGCCGGCATGCGCGCGGCCATCGGCATGATCCTGATCGATTTCCCCACGGTCTGGGCCGCCTCGGCCGACGAATATCTCGACAAGGGCCTGGAAGTACACGATCGTTGGCGCAACCACGAACGGCTCGTGACCACCTTCGCGCCGCACGCGCCGTACACGGTCTCCGACGCCCCTCTGGCCAAGATGCGCACCTATGCGGACGAGATGGATGTACGCGTGCATATGCACATCCACGAGACCGCCTTCGAGGTGGCGCGCGCCGTCCAAGACAACGGCCAGCGGCCGCTGGCCCGCCTGGACGCGTTGGGCCTGCTCACCCCCAACCTGCTGGCGGTGCACATGACCCAGCTCACAGAGGCCGAAATCGCGCGCTGCGCCGCCGCCGGCGTGCACGTGATCCATTCGCCGGAATCCAATCTCAAGCTGGCCAGCGGCCTGTGCCCGGTCCAGACACTGCTCGATGCCGGTATCAACGTCGCGCTCGGCACCGACAGCGCCGCCTCCAACAACGATCTCGACATGATCGGCGAAATGCGCACCGCCGCGCTGATCGGCAAGATCGCCGGCGACGATGCCGCGGCCGTATCCGCCGATACCGCGCTCGAAATGGCCACGCTGGCCGGCGCGAAGGCGTTGGGCATCGCCGCGGACACGGGCTCGATCGAAATCGGCAAGAGCGCCGACCTGTGCGCGGTGGATCTCGGCGCGCCCGAAACCCGGCCGGTGTTCGATCCGATCGCCGCGCTCGTCTACAGCGCCACGCGCCAGCAGGTAACCGATACCTGGGTGGCCGGCCGGGCCCTGATGCGCGAGCGCCGGTTGACCACGCTGGATCTCGATGCGCTGGCCGCGCGTAATAATGCCTGGGGCGACAAGCTCGCCGCCCACGGCGCCTCCAACCAAGAAAACCAGCGTCATGCCCAGTAATCAACAGGCCGAACTCGACAAATTCGATGCCATGGCCGCCCGCTGGTGGGACGCCGACGGCGATATGCGGCCGCTGCACGACATCAACCCGCTGCGCACCGGCTATATCGAGCGGCGCGCGAACGGGCTGAAAGACAAACGGGTGCTGGATGTCGGCTGCGGCGCCGGCCTGTTGTCGGAAGCCATGGCGGCGCGCGGCGCCCGGGTGACCGGCATCGACCTGGCCATGCAGACGATCGGGGCCGCGAAACGACACGCCGAACAATCCGGGCTGGCGATCGACTATCGCGTGGTGTCGTCGCGCGACTTGGCCGCCGAAGCGGCCGGCTCGTTCGATATCGTGGTCGGCTTCGAAATGCTTGAACACGTCGACCGGCCGGCGCACGTGGTCGAAGATTGCGCCCGGCTCGTCGCGCCCGGCGGGGATGCGTTCTTCTCCACCATCAACCGCACGCCGCTGGCCGCGGCACTTGCCATCGGCGGCGCGGAATACGTGCTGCGCCTGTTGCCGCGCGGCACCCACGAATACGCCAAACTGATCAAGCCGTCCGAGCTGTCGGCGTACTGCCGCCACGCCGGGCTCGAGGTGGCCGACATCACCGGCCTGCGCTACAACCCGCTCACGCGCGGCGCCACGCTCGGCCACCGGCCGGACGTGAATTATTTCGTGCACGCCCGCCGCGCCGTAGACGCGTCGTGAGCGGCGGCGAACGATGGAGCGTGCTGTTCGACCTCGACGGCACCCTGATTCACACCGCCCCGGACCTGGTCGGCGCGCTCAACGACATGCGCCGCGAAGACGGACACGACCCGCTATCGGTCGAGGCACTGGCGCCCTACTGCTCCTACGGCGGGCGCGGCCTGCTCGGCCGTGGCTATGGGCTGACGCCGGACGATCCCGGCTATCGCGAAGCCTACGATCGTTTCATCGCGGCCTATCGCGGGCGCATGACGCAGAACAGCCGTCCCTATGACGGCATTCGCGAACTCGTCGCCCGCCTGGGCACGGCGGGCCGGGCCTGGGGCGTGGTGACCAATAAGGTCGAAGCACTGGCCGTACCGCTGATCGAATTCACGGCCTTCGATCCCGCCCCCGACGCGGTGATCGGCGGCGATACCGCCGGCGTATCCAAACCCGATCCGGCGCCGATCCTGCTCGCCTGCGAACGCATGGGCGTCGACCCGGCGAACTGCGTCTATGTCGGCGATTCGGATCGCGATATCGTCGCCGGGCGCGCCGCCGAGATGCCCACCATCGCCGCCGGTTACGGCTATATACCGGTGGACGACGATATCGCCGCTTGGCGAGCAGACGCCGTGGTCGACACCCCGGCCGAGCTTTGGGAAGCGATCGTGCGGCTACAGCCCGACCAGCCCATACGACGTATATGACCGATGCGGGTCGCCCACGTCTCGCGCGGCAGCGCCCGTCCGACATCCATATTTCAGGGCGAACTCAGGGGGCGGCTACAGCGCGGCCGCGCGCGAAACGACAGCAATCCGCCAGAACGCAGCGTTCGCAATCCGGGGTACGCTTGAAGCAGCAAGCCTTGGCATGCGCCACGATCAGCGCATGCAGCTCCTGGAACCACTCGGCATCGAACGCCGCGGCGCTTTCCACCCGGCAACGCAGCCGCTCGTATCGGCGCGTGCCCTGCCACCAGCCGTAGCGCTCGAATATCCGAAAGGCATAGGCATCGGCGATGAAACGCGGCCGGTCGAAGGCGTAGAGCGCGATGACATCCGCGGTTTCCGGGCCGATGCCGCGCAGCGACCGCAATTCGCGGCACAGCGCGGCCGTATCCAGCATTTCGATCGCGCCGAAGCCGCCCCGATCCACAAACCAGCGGCACAGCGTGCGCAGCCGTTCGGCCTTGACCCGGTGCGGGCCGGCGCGGCGGATCAGCGCCGGCAGATCGTCGTGCGCGAGCAGCGCCCCGGCGCTCAGCGGACCGGCTTCGCGCAGCGCCGCAAGCGCGATCTCCACGTTGGTCCAGGCGGTATGCTGGGTCAGCACGGCGCCGACGAGGATCTCGAAACGCAGGTTTTTCTCATCCTGAACCGGCCACCAGTGCTGCGGCCCATAGGCACTAAACAAATCGTCCCGGAACGCCGTCAGGGTCTTGTTCGTCAATACGGGCATGGAACTCGGGATTCGAAGAACAAAGACAATTCAGTCCGCAAATGAACGCGGATAAACGCAAACAAGACAAAATTATTTTTCCATTCGCGTTTATTGTGCGTTTATTGGCGGACTCATATTTTCTTTATATAAATCGGCGTGCATCTACGAGTCGATTTAATGTGCCGAGTCAGCGTTTGAGATCGACCAGGGCGGCGAGTTGGCGGACGGCCTTGCGGTCGAGTTCGCGGAAACCGCCCGCCTTGACCCCGGTCGGCAGCGCCACCGGCCCGAACCCGGTGCGCAGCAGGCGCGATACGGTGACGCCCTGGCTGGCCCACAACCGGCGTACCACGCGGTTACGCCCCTGGCGCACGGTGACTTCGAACCAGCGGTTGGCGCGGTGCGCGTCGTCGCCTTCGCGAACGGACTCGAAGCGCGCCGTCCCGTCTTCCAGTTCGACGCCGTTGACGAGCCGCTCGAGCATGGCCTGATCGATCGCGCCGCGCACGCGTACCGCATAGGTGCGCACGATTTCGTAGGACGGATGTTCCAGCCGCCGTTTGAGTTCGCCGTCGGTGGTCATCAGCAGCAAACCGGAGGTGTTCACGTCCAGCCGGCCGACGGCGAGCCAGCGCCCGGCCTCGAGCCGCGGCAGCTTGCGGAACACGGTCGGCCGACCCTCGGGATCGCGCTTTGTCACGACCTGATCGACATGCTTTTTGTAGGCCAGCACGCGCGTGGGCACGTCGGCTTTCTTGTCGAGATTGAGCACACGGCCGTCCAGCCGCACCGTATCGCCGCCGTGCAACGTATCGCCGAGCTTGGCCACCCGCGCATTGATCTTCACGCGCCCATCGGCGATCGCGCGCTCGAGTTCGCGCCGCGAGCCGTAGCCGGCGTGGGCCAGTACTTTCTGGAGACGTTCAGCCACAACAACCGCTCATATGTTGAGTCACAATGTAGTCCGCAAATAGACGCCAATAAGACATTTTTATTTCATATTTGCGTTTATTTTGCGTTCATTTGCGGACCAGTATTTTCCGATCGTTCTTCATGAACGATTGATATTATTTGCGGACTCGTCTTTTCGTAAAGCCATCATTATTTCGCGACGAAAGCGCGTTCGATCACGTATTCTCCCGGCTTGCCGATATGCGGCGAGGCCGTGAATCCACGATCGTCCAACAGCTTCGAGGTATCGTCCAGCATACCCGGGCCGCCACAGATCATGGCGCGGTCATATTCCGGATCGATCGGATCCAGCCCCAGATCCGAGGTCAGGCGGCCGTTGTCGAGCAGCGTGGTCAGCCGGCCGCGGGCATGAAATTCCTCGCGGCTGACCACCGGATAGTAGAACAGCCGGTCGGCGATCAGTTCGCCCAGGATTTCGTCGTTGGGCAACTCGTTTTCGAGCAGGTCGCGGTAAGCCAAATCTTCGATATAGCGCACGCCGTGCACGACGATCACGCGCTCGAAGCGCTCGTAAGTCTCGGGATCGCGCACGATCGACAAAAACGGCGCCAGTCCGGTGCCGGTGGCCAGCAGATACAGATTGCGCCCCGGATGCAGGTCGGTGATCAGCAGCGTGCCGGTCGGCTTGGTCGACACGAATACCTCGTCGTCGACTTCGAGATGTTGCAGACGCGAAGTCAGCGGGCCGTCCGGCACCTTGATCGAGAAAAACTCGAGGTACTCCTCGTAGTTGGCCGATACGATGCTGTAGGCCCGCAGCAGCGGCTTGCCGGACGGGCTCGCCAGACCGATCATCACGAATTGGCCGTTCTCGAAGCGTAGGCTGTCGTCGCGCGTGGTGGTGAACGAGAACAGCGAATCGTTCCAGTGCTTCACGCTCGTCACGCGTTCGGTATTCAGGGCTGCCATTGGACTTCCATCATCGAACCGCTTGCGCGGCGTCAAAACAAAAAGAAACCGGCGGGAAACGTGGGTGCCGGCGGGCGCTATTCCAAGCCCGCGCGCGGATCAGGCTCGTCGGGCGCGATATACTCGGCCTGGTCGTCG
>NZ_DASSKM010000156.1:0-9710 GCF_035690525.1 Salinisphaera sp. | reverse complement strand
TCTTCCGGCGTGATCTTGATCACGCTGGCCGAGCCGCCACGATGCAGATTGGAACGGAACTCACCCTCCTTGCCCTGGCGCTTCATGGACGCGACTACCTTGTCGCCGATCACGAAGCAGCGGATATCCGCACCCTTGGCTTCCTTGACGTATTCCTGAACCAGGAAATGCGCGTCCAGCCCGCGAAAGGCATCGATCACGGACTCGGCCGCGCCGCGGGTCTCGGTGAGCACCACGCCCTTGCCCTGGGTGCCTTCGGTGAGCTTGATTACATACGCATTGCCGCCGACCAGATCGAGCAGGTCGTCGGTGTCGTCCGGCGAATGCGCGAAGCCGGTCACCGGCAGACCAATGCCCTTGCGCGAAAGCAACTGCATGGAGCGCAGCTTGTCGCGGGATCTGGAGATCGCCACCGATTCGTTGAGCGGATAGACGCCGATCATTTCGAACTGCCGCAAAACGGCGGTGGCGTAGAACGTGATCGAAGCACCGATACGCGGAATGATCGCGTCGATGCCCTCGAGCTTCTTGCCCTTGTAATGAATCTCGGGGGCGTGCGGCACGATGTTCATGTAGCAGCGCAGCGGATCGACCACCATCACCTCGTGGTCGCGCCCCTTGGCCGCCTCGATCAGCCGGCGGGTGGAATACAGGTTCTTGTTGCGGGACATGATGGCGATTTGCATGGTCAACCTCGGCGTCGAAGACTCGTGCGCGGGCCCGGCGCACCGGGGGCTGGATCGGACGATCGGCCGCCGCAGTGCGACGGTCGCCGGCTTGAACGACCGCTACGCCCAGGGCGGCCGGCCGGAGACAAACGAGGCGGTCGGATCCACGCACAGCGCCGACATCGCGGTGCGCCCGACGAGCATCCGGAACAGCATTGTATCGCGCGCCGTCAACGTGATCTCGACCGGCCAACGCCGGCCCGAGATCATCAGATCGGTCGCGATAACATGGCGCCATTCGCGATGACCGCCGGAATCGCGCACGTTGCGTTCGTCCACGATCGGCGCTTGGCACCAAACGATGTGCTCGGTACTGCCTTGATACGGATGAACACCGAATCGCGCGATCCGCTCGCCGTGTTCCCGGCCGGTTTCGAGCGAGAAGGTGTGCAGCGCCGATGTTCTCGCGCCAGTGTCGATCTTGGCCTTGATCCAGTCAATGCCCAGATCGGGCAGGCTCGCCCATTCGCGCCAACCCACCACGGTTTTCGCTTGCGCCGCGTTATCGGTTTGGTCCATATCGAATCACTTGTAGAAGCGAGCCGGCCTGATGGATCAGTGGTTTGCGAATACCAGCCGGCTTTGAAGATTGTCCCGCGAATCGGCTTGGTCGAGCGCTTCTTCGACCGCGACCCGTTTAGCCCGGACCTGCGCCAACAGCGAGTCGTCGAAGGTCATCGCGCCGCTCGCCGGGTCGGCATCGGCCAGCGCCTCGGCCACTTTTTCGATCCGCCCCTTGAGAATCAGATCGGCGATATAGGCTGTATTGACCAGGATTTCGTAGACCGCCACGCGCTCGCCCTCGCGTCCGGTCACCAGCCGTTGCGAAACGATCGCGCGCAGATTAAGCGACAGATCCATGTACAGCGACTGGCGTTTGGACTCCGGAAACAACGACACCAGCCGTTGCAGGCATTGATAGGCGTTCGCGGCGTGCATGGTTGCCATCGTCAGATGGCCGCTGCTGGCGAGTTGGAGACAGGCATCGGCGGTATCCAGGCCGCGGATCTCGCCTACCTGTACCACGTCCGGCGCTTCGCGCATCGCCGAACGCAGCGCCCGCGCGAAGCTACGGGTGTCGGCGCCGAGCTCGCGCTGGTTGACGATCGAGCGCTTGTGACGATGCATGAACTCGATCGGGTCCTCGATCGTGAGAATATGCCCGGCCGCGTTCTCGTTACGGTGGTTGATCATCGCGCCCAGCGTGGTGGACTTGCCCGAGCCGGTGGCGCCGACCACCAGTACCAGGCCACGCTTGTACATCGCCAGCCGCTTGAGCACGTCCGGCATATCGAAACCGTCGATGGTCGGCACGCTGCCGATGTTGCGCAGCACCATCGCCACCGAACCGCGCTGACGGAACACGTTGGCGCGGAAGCGCCCGATCGTGCCGAATCGGAACGCGAAGTCGAGCTCGCCCTCGACCTCGAATTCGGCCTGCTGGGCCTCGCTCATGAGCGACCTGGCGAGCTTTTCGATATAGGCCGGCGTCAGCCGCTGCTCGGCCGCCGCGCGGATCGGGTAGACCTGGCCGCTGATCCGCAGCGTAACCGCCGCGTGCGCGGTGAAATAAATGTCCGAGGCCCGCTTGTCGATCGCGAGCTGCAGATAGGCCTCGACACGCGGATTATCGTCCATGCTGCGCATCCGGTCCATAGCGCGTATCCGGTCCATGCTGTGCATCCGGATCGCTGTCCGGCGACGTGTCCTCGTGCTCGGCGATGGTCAGAGAGCGCACTTCCGGGTCCATCGACAGATTCTGCTGTGCGCGGGCGCTGTTGAGCTTGATGTTCAGCCGCAGCTCGTTCTGCGAATCGGCGTTGCGCAGCGCCTCCGCGAAATCGATGACGCCGTCCTCGAACAGCTGAAACAGGTGCTGATCGAACGTCTGCATGCCCTGCTCGGTACCGCGCGTCATAGCCTGGCGCAGTTCGGCCACTTTGCCCTTGAAGATCATATCGGTCACCAGCGGCGTGTTCAGCAGCACCTCCACCGCCGCCGCCCGGCCGGCGCCGACTTTGCGCACCAGACGCTGCGAGATGATCGCGCGCATATTGAGCGACAGATCCATAAGCACCTGTTCGCGCTTGGCCTCGTCGAAGAAATTGATCACCCGGTCGAGCGCCTGATTGGCGTTGTTCGCATGCAGTGTGCACAACACCAGATGCCCGGTCTCGGCGAAGTTGAGCGCGTACTCCATGGTCTCGCGCGAGCGCACCTCGCCGACCAGGATCACGTTGGGCGCCTGGCGCAGCGTGTTCTTCAGCGCGTTTTCCCAGGACTGCGTGTCCACGCCCACCTCGCGCTGGGTGACGATCGAAGCGCGATGCGGGTGCACAAACTCGATCGGGTCCTCGATGGTGATGATATGCCCGGCCTGGTTGGCGTTGCGATAACCGAGCATGGCCGCCAGCGAGGTGGATTTGCCCGAACCGGTCGCACCGACGAAGATCACCAGCCCGCGCTCGGCCATGACCACGTCCTTGAGAACCGGCGGCAGGCCGAGATCGTCGAACTCGGGAATTTCGGTATTGATCACGCGCAGCACCGCGCCCACACGCCCCTGCTGGACGAAAGCCGAAACGCGAAAACGGCCCGACGCCGGGGCGATGGCGAACTGCGCCTCCTTGAACTCGTCGAACTCGCGCGCTTGGCGGTCGTTCATGATCGAGCGCGTCATCAACGCCGACTGCTCCTCGGTGAGCGGGCGCTCCATGAGCGGCGTGAGCTGGCCGTCTTTCTTGATCGCGGGCGCGAAGCCGGCGGTGATGAACAGGTCCGAGCCCCCTTCGGCAATCAGCCGCTCGAGCAGCACGGTCACGAGCTTGGTGGCTTGGGCACGATCCATAATCGATTACAGCCGGTTCATGGCGAAGTTTAGATCGAATCCTGATTGGCCGCCTTACGGGCCGCCTCATCGCGCTCGACCACACCACGCTGGACCAGCCGCGCCAGGCATTGATCTAGCGTTTGCATGCCGGCTTGCTGGCCGGTTTGCATCGCCGAATACATTTGCGCGATCTTGCCCTCGCGGATGAGGTTACGGATCGCCGGCGTGCCCATCATAATCTCGTGGGCCGCCAGCCGACCGCCCGACTTCTTCTTGAGCAGGGTCTGCGAGATCACCGCGCGCAGCGACTCGGACAACATCGAGCGCACCATATCCTTCTCTCCGCCGGGAAACACGTCGATGATGCGATCGATGGTCTTGGCCGCCGACGAGGTATGCAGCGTGCCAAAGACCAGATGCCCGGTCTCGGCCGCGGTCAGCGCCAGCCGGATCGTTTCCAGATCGCGCAGCTCGCCGACCAGGATGGTATCGGGGTCCTCGCGCAGCGCACTGCGCAGTGCGGCGCTGAACGAATAGGTGTCGCGGGAGACTTCGCGCTGATTAATCAAACATTTGCGCGAACTATGCACGAACTCGATCGGATCCTCGACGGTCAGGATATGGCCCAGTTCGGTATCATTCTTGTGATTGACCATCGCCGCCAGCGTGGTGGATTTGCCCGAACCGGTCGGCCCGGTCACCAGCACCAGCCCACGCGGCAACGACGCGATCTCGCGAAAAACCGGCGGCGCCTCCAGATCCTCGAGCGATAGCACCTCGGAAGGAATGGTGCGAAACACCGCCGCCGCGCCGCGATTTTGGTTGAATGCGTTAACGCGGAATCGTGCCAGGCCGTTGATCTCGAAAGAGAAGTCCGTTTCCAGATGCTCGTCGAAATCGCGCCGCTGGCGATCGGTCATGATGTCGTGGATGAGATCGAAGACTTCCTTGTCTTCCATCGGCGGCAAATTGATGCGGCGAACGTCGCCATCGACGCGAATCATCGGCGGCAGGTCCGCCGACAGATGCAGATCGGAGGCGCCCTGCTTCACCGAGAACGCCAACAGCTGCGAAATATTCATGCCATCACTCCCGAAAATCGCGGGCGCGCTGCCCGCTCGCGCCCCGCGAACACGTTATCCTACCCAATATCGGCAGATGCCCGTCGTACTGGAGATTAAAATGCCCCAAATCGCAGACCCGGCGCGTGCAAACGCCGTCGATGTTGCCGCCCGGCTGGCCGATGTGCGGCGCCGGATCGACGATGCGGCGGCGCGTTTTAATCGTGAGCCCGGCGATATTCATCTGGTCGCGATCAGCAAGACCAAGCCGGCGGCACAGGTGGCGGCCGCCTACGACGCGGGACAAACCGATTTCGGCGAGAACTATCTTCAGGACGCGCTGGCCAAGATCGAGACGTTGGCCGATCGCGGCATCGCCTGGCATTTTGTCGGCGATATTCAGTCCAACAAGACCCGCGATATCGCGGCCTGTTTCGCTTGGGCGCATGCGGTCGACCGGTTCAAGATCGCGCGTCGGCTGTCCGAACAGCGGCCCGAAAATGCCGCGCCGCTCAACGTCTGCATCCAGGTGAATATCGATGCCCAAGCGAGCAAGTCCGGCCTCGCGCCCGAAGAGGTCGCCGGACTCGCGGACCGGATGGCCGAGCTGCCGGGTATCCGCCTGCGCGGGCTGATGGCCATTCCGGCGTTCAGCGCGGAATTCGAACTCCAGCGCCGGCCCTTCGCCGCGCTACGCGAACTGCGCGACCAACTCAACCAAGCCGGCCACGCGCTCGACACGCTATCGATGGGCATGAGCGCGGATATCGAAGCCGCGATCGCGGAAGGCGCGACGCATGTACGCGTGGGGACCGCCATCTTCGGCGCCCGCGACAGCTAGTTCTCAGGTAGTTATCAGGGGCTGTTGCCGGCTACACTGCCCCGGCGTCACACGAGCCGATCAGCGATATGAATACCCAAGAGCAAGCCAAGCGCGCCGCGGCCGAGGCCGCCTACGAGTTTCTCGTCGAGGACGACTATATCGGGATCGGCACCGGCTCGACGGTCAACCACTTCATCGATGTGATGGCCGAGCGCAAACCCTCGGTCCGGGCCTGCGTATCCAGCTCCGAGGCGAGCAGCGCGAAGCTGAAAAAAGCCGGGTTCGAGGTCGAGGAATTGAACGATACCGGCAATTTGCCGGTTTATTTCGACGGCGCGGACGAGGTCAACCGGCACTTCGAACTGATCAAGGGCGGCGGCGGCGCGCTCACGCGCGAAAAGATCATCGCCAGCGTATCGCGACGCTTCGTGTGCATGGTCGATGCCTCCAAGCATGTGGACCCGCTCGGCAAATTTCCGCTCCCGGTGGAGGTGATCGAGATGGGCCGCAGCGCGGTCGCCCGCCAGTTGGTCAAGCTCGGCGGCTCGCCGGAACTACGCCCGAACGTACGAACCGACAATGGCAATCCGGTGCTCGATGTCTACAACCTCGACCTGTCCAATGCCATCGCCATGGAAGATGCGATCAACGCCATCCCCGGCGTGGTCACGGTCGGCCTGTTCGCGCGGCGTCCGGCCGACGTGCTGGTGACGGCCGGCGACAACGGCGTGGAAACACGGAGCCGCCGGCGCTGAGCGCATTCGGGCCGCGCCGAGCCCCAGATACCATTTAGCGAGCGCCAATTGCCGGCGGCGCGAAGCCGTAATCACAGGACATACCGCTATGGCCGAAACCATCGATGTCGCCCTCGAATGCCACGGCGCGCTGACCGAATACATGGGTGGCGATACGGTCGAACTGGCGCTCGCCGCGCCCTACACGATCGATCACCTGCTGGACCGGGCGCGAACGCGCTGGCCGGATGCCGCCGCGCTGCTGTCGCGGACCGCCTGCGCCCGCGGCGATCTGCTTCTGCCGCCGACCGCCGAGGTCGTCGACGGCGACCGCATCGCCCTGATTCCGCCGGTTTCGGGCGGCGCGCCCGAAGCGGACAGCGCGGCCCATCTAACCGACACGCCGCTGGAACTGGACGCGCTAATGGCCGAGACCGAGGACGCGCGCTGCGGTGCGCTGGTGGTCTTCGGCGGCACCGTGCGTCTGGCCAACGCCGGCGGCGAAGTGGTATCGATGGATTATTCCGCCTACGGGCCGCTGGCCGCCCGGACCCTGGCCGATATCGAACGCGAAACGATCGATGCATTCGATATCCAGGCTTGCCGCTTGCAGCACCGCACCGGCCGGCTCGGCCTCGGCGACGTGAGCGTCTATGTGGTGGTGCGCGCGGTGCATCGGGCGCCGGCCTTCGAGGCCGCACGGCACGCGCTCGAAGAACTCAAGGCCCGGGTGGCGATATGGAAGAACGAATACTATAGCGACGGCACCCGGGCCTATCTTGAAGGCACCGAGGTGCCCCACCCCGAACGCCCGCGCAACGACCCGGAAAACCCATCGTGAAAAACGTTGGCATGAAGCCCGACAGCTTGCGCTCGGCGGTCGCCGCGGCGCGTTTTTATGCGCCGCCCTACTGCCTGCGGCGCGTGGCCGCGCGCGATACCGAAAAAGGCGACCCGCAGGCCTCGGCGCGCATCGCCGGCATCCTCGCCGCCAAGCGCACCGACGAACTGCTGCCGCTGTGTCATCCGCTGCCGATTCATGCCGCCGAGGTGCATTTCGCCGTCGAGCCCGACCACGTCGCGATCGAGGCCGAGGTGCATACGATCGGCCCCACCGGCGTTGAAATGGAAGCGTTGACCGCCGCCAGCATGGCCGCGCTCACGCTTTACGACATGCTCAAGCCCTACGCCGAACCCGAGGCGTTGCGCATCGACGACATCCACCTGGTCGAGAAACAGGGCGGCAAGAGCCACTACACCCGCCGGCTCAAGAGCGCATTGCCGGCCACGGTGCTGATGGTCTCCACCCCGGTCGCCGACGGCAACAAGCGCGACACCGCCGGGCGCGCCGTGGTCGACGGGCTGATCGAGGCCGGGTTCGACCCCATCGACTACCGTGTGCTACCCGACGATCCCGACCCGGTCGGCGCGGCCGTCGATCAAGCCGTAGCCGGCGCCGTATCGCTGATCGTCACCGTGGGGGGTACGGGTATCGGGCCGAAAGACAAGGTCGTCGAAACCGTGGAACCCCGGCTGACCACGCCCATGCCCGGCCTGATGGAGGCCGCGCGCGCCTTCGGTCAGCGGCGCACGCCCCATGCGGCGCTCTCGCGCGGCGTGTCCGGCTTCATCGGCAACAGCCTGACGCTGACCTTCCCCGGCAGCTCGGCCGGCGCCGAGGAAACCCTGGCCGCCCTGTTGCCGAGCATGATTCATGTGCTCGAAATCCATCGGCGATTCAGCGCCGACGCCCAATCCGACTGATCTCATTTGTAAGATTCGGCGCCTGTTTCTCTGAACGAACCGCATCTGCGTTTATCTGTGTAAATCTGCGGATAAATACAGTAGTCCGCCTCAAACTTGCATGATCGAGACGCCGGCCGCGCGATAGGCGCTGCGCTGGGTCGAGCGTAACCGGGCATCGGTGACCAACCGGTTCAGGGCGCCGATCGGCGCCAGCACGCAGGCGAACGAAGTCTCGATCTTTTCCGCCCCGGCCAGGGCGATCACTTCGCCCGCTTGCTCGATCATCGCCCGCTTCGCCGCCCGCTCGTCGGGCGACGGCAGCGTCAGGCCGATGCGGGAATGCACCGCGCAGACCCCGAGCAGGGCCAGATCGGCCCGAAAACCACGCAGAAAATCCACCGCCTCGGCGCCTGTTGATACGGCGAGTTGCCGGTCGATACGGCCGCCGGCCAGCCACACCTCGATGCCGGGGTGCTCGATCAGCGCGCCGGCGATCGGCGGCGCATGGGTCACGATCGTTGCCCGCAGATCGCGCGGCAGCCGCTCGGCCACCGCCAGCAGCGTCGTGCCGCCATCCATGAACACCAGTTGGCCGTCGCGGATCAGGCCGCCGGCGGCCGCGGCGATCGCCGCCTTGCCGGGCTGGCCGGATTCCAGCCGGGCCGCATAGGCGGCCGGCACCGGCGGCCGCGGCACCGCGCCCCCGTGAATCCGCTGCAGCGCACCGCGGGCCGACAGCTCGCGCAGGTCGCGGCGGATCGAGTCTTCGGACACCGCCAGCTCACGAGCCAACTCGGCCGAGCCGATCCGTCCGTCGCGCGCCAGGCGCTCGATCAGGACCCGATGTCGCTCGACTTTCAGCATCCGCGCTCCCGCTGTCGTTTTGTCACTACGTTTGCACGAATGCGTAATAACATGCAATAACGTGCAGCTCTATTCGTTAACCCATTGCCCCATGTCGTCACGAATCGAGCGACGATCCCGGACCGGCTTCACCGGCGCGACCGCGGCCGTCGGCCTGGCCTTCCTGCTGACCGGCGCGGCAATGGCGAGTTGGTTCGCGCGCGTGCCGACGGTCAAGGCCGGTTTCGGGCTCGGCGACGGCGCGATGGGCGCTCTGCTGGCCTGCGTGGCGGTCGGTTCGCTGATCGCCATGCCGCTGGCCGGTACGATGATGGCGCGCCTGGGCGGCCGGCCGGTGCTGGCGATCGCCGAGGCCCTGCTGTGCGCCGCGCTCGTGCTACCCGCACTGGCGCCGAATCCGGCCGCTCTGGGCATCGCCCTGACCCTGTTGGGCGCCGGCCACGGCCTACTCGACGTGACCATGAATGCCCAGGCCTCCGCACTCGAGCAGGCCGCCGAGCGGGCGCTCATGCCGATGCTGCATGCCCTGTTTTCCATCGGCGGCTTCGCCGGGGCCATGCTCGGGGCGCTGTTCGCGCACGTCGGCGTGTCGGTCGCGGTGCATCTGGGCCTGGTCGCGCTGTTGTTCGCGGTTCTTGCGGTGCCGGCGTATCGGTTCGTGCCGCATATCCACGCGCCGGGCGGGCTGGCCCCGAGCGAAACCGCGGCCCCGGTGTTGGCCTGGCCGGGCCGCGGCCTGGCGGCATTGGCGGTGATCTCCTTCTGCGCGCTCATGGCCGAGGGCGTGATCAACGACTGGAGCGCGATCTTTCTCGCCCAGACGCTGAATGCCGGACCAGGCTTCGCACCGCTCGGCTATGCCGTGTTTTCCGTCACGATGATCATCGGCCGGTTGGCCGGCGGCCCGCTGACCCATCATATCCG
>NZ_DASSKM010000155.1:0-29252 GCF_035690525.1 Salinisphaera sp. | reverse complement strand
AGCGGTATCCTGCTTAGCCGGGCTCAATACCGACTCCTGTCTGCCGCCGATCACGCCCTATTTCGTCATGCGCGTCGGGCGACTGCCGCTGATCCCGTACTATCGCCCGGGCGATCCGGCGCTCGGCACCGCCGTGCGTGGGTATGCCGCAAATCACTCGGCGATCCTGCTGGCCAACCACGGTCCGATCGTCGCCGGCAAGACCCTGGAAGCCGCGCGCAACGCTATCGAAGAGCTGGAAGAAACGGCCCAACTGTACCTGCTGCTACACGGCCACGAGACGCGCACGCTCGACGAGAACCAGATCGAAGAACTGCGCCAGAATTTCAACGCTAACTGGTAACGAAAGGACACGCCATGCCCCGATTCGCCGCCAACCTCAGCATGCTGTTCAACGAAGTGCCATTCATCGAGCGCTTCGCCGCCGCCGCAGAGGAAGGCTTTACCGGGGTCGAGTTCCTGTTTCCCTACGCCTTCGAGCCCGCCGACTTGGCCGCCGAACTCGAGCGTCATAATCTCACCCAGGTGTTATTCAATCTGCCACCAGGCGATTGGGAGGCCGGCGAGCGAGGGCTGGCCGCCCTGCCCGGTCGCGAAGCCGAATTTCGCGATAGCGTCGACCGCGCGTTGGAATACGCCACGACACTCAACTGCGCGCGTGTCCACGCCATGGCCGGGGTGGCGCCGGACGGCCTCCCACACGAGGCCATGCACACGACCTACATCGATAATCTACGTTTTGCCGCACGCCGGCTGGCCGCGCACGGTATCCAGTTGCTCATCGAGCCGATCAACACCCGCGACATGCCCGGCTATTTTCTCAATCATCAATACGAGGGTCACGCCGTCATCGCAGCGGTCGGCGAGCCCAATGTCGCGGTACAAATGGACTTCTATCACACACAGATCATGGATGGAGATGTGTGGATGACCTATCGGCGTTACCGTGACGACGTCGGCCACATCCAGATCGCCGGTGTACCCGACCGCCATGAGCCGGATACCGGCGAACTGAGCTATCCCTGGCTATTCGAGCAGCTCGACGCCGATGGCTACGCTGACTGGATCGGCTGCGAATATCACCCGCGCACATCCACCATTGCCGGGCTCGACTGGTTTCGCGAGCAGAATATGTGCGATCGAGGCGATTGATTTTGTCAGTCGGCGATTTTAATCCTCAGATGCAAAAAGTTTTCAAAGTGATGTCGCAAGTCGAAATTATTGGGCATAAAACAGCTCGGCATTGCCGCCCGGCCGACTGGCAGATGCTGACGCAGCGGCCTATGCGTATTTTCGTTGCCTCTCGTTAGCAGAAACCCGGCTACGGCTGAGACGACTGACAACGTGAATGTTTTGTCTACACTCTCCGAGCGATCACAATGCCCACCCGACAAATCATCATCGCCGACGATCTTACCGGAGCGCTCGACGGTGCGGCGACTTGGGGAGCGCATGCACAGGTAAGCGTGCTGCTGGATTCGACCGCCCTGAGTAGCGCCTCGGCCGAAGTGGTCGCGCTCGATACCGATACCCGCCACCGCACACCCGAAGCGGCAGCTGCGCTCGTGACCGAAAACACCGCCCGCGCATTGCATCTGGGCGTGCCGATCTACAAGAAGATCGATTCGATCTTGCGCGGCAATACCACGGTTGAAATCGCGGCCGCGTTTCGCACCATGGCCCGGGAGGGATCGAATGCGTCGGCGATGATCGCTCCCGCTTTTCCGGCTACGGGGCGTACGGTCGTCGACGGTGTCGTGCGTGTAGACGGTCAGCCGCTGGCAAACGACAAGGGCAATCTATGCAGGCGCTTGATGGCAGCCGATCTGCGCGTGGCGTTGATCGATCTCGAAACCGTGCGCAGCGGCGCTACAGCGATCAAAGTAGCTTACGAAGCACATATTAGAGATGGCGCCGAGGCGATCGTGGTGGATGCCGAAACCGAAGCCGATCTCGATAGCATTCACGATACGCTCAACGCGTTGGCACCTCCCGTGCTGCCGGTCGGATCAGCCGGTCTGTTGCGCGTAGCAGCGCGCCGTGCCGCTTCGGACAACGCTGCTCCGCATTCCACGGACCGTCGCGTTGGTGGCCACACCCTGATCGTGCTCGGCAGCTATTCGGAACATGCACGGGCACAGCGTGCACGGCTGCAGGCATCCCGGATACCGCTGGTGGCCTTGCGCGCGCCTTTTGGCGACGGTGAGCAACAAGCGGCCGCGCGCGAGCTGAGTCGTCGTTTGGCGGACGGCGACGCACTGCTCTGCCCGGATCCCGCTACGCCGGTCGAGCGCAGCCACGCCGCGGCGGTTGCCGCAGCGCTGGCGGCGACCGCCGGCCGCGTGCTCGCCGGACGTGCCCCTGGCCGGCCGACCGGACTGATCATGGCCGGAGGCGAAACCGCACGCGCCGTGCTTACGGCGGTCGGTGTCGACCGCTTGACTGTCCAGGGCGAAATCGAACCCGGCGTGGTGCAATCGAACGCGGATCGGCTCGGCGGACTCACCATAGTGACCAAGGCGGGCGCCTTCGGCGATGCCGACACGCTGGAACGCGCGCGGCGCGCACTGATGGGCCCGACCGGTCACAAGTCTTCGGCAGACGATGCTTCGCGGGCACGTTGTTCTTGCAAGGAATGAGGAAACCATATCCCATGAGCCAACCGATTGTTGCGATCACGATGGGCGACGCCGCCGGCATCGGCCCCGAAATTATCGCCAAGGCCCTGGCAAGCGACGAAATTCGCGGTATCTGCCGGCCGCTGGTCATCGGCGATGCCAAACGCCTGCGGCAGGCGATCGAAATCACGAGCGTCCCGCTCACGGTCAACACTGTCGAGCAGCCCGAGGATGGACACTATACGGCGGGCATCCTCGACTGCATCGACCTGGCCTGCATCCCGGCGGATTTGACCTTTGGCGAAATCTCTGTGGCCGCTGGCGACGGCGCCTATCGTTTCATCAAGAAGGCCACGGAGTTTGCGGTCGAAAAACGCGTACAGGCCATCTGTACCGCGCCGTTGAACAAAGCGGCACTCCACGCAGCCGGACACAACTACCCTGGACACACAGAAATTCTGGCTGCGCTGACCGGCACCGAAGAAGTGTCGATGATGTTGACCACGCCGAAACTGCGGGTGATTCATGTAACCACCCATATCGGCCTGATCGACGCCGTGAACAAAATCGAGCCGGGCTTGGTCGAACGGACGATCCGCCGCGGCGATACCGCGCTGCGGCGAGCCGGGCTGGCCCGGCCGCGTATCGCGGTCTGCGGCATCAATCCGCATGCCGGTGAAGGCGGGCTGTTCGGATACGGCGAGGAAGAGGACAAGATCGTTCCCGGCATCACGGCCGCTCAGGCCGACGATATCGACGTGGACGGCCCGTTACCTGCCGATACACTATTCTATCGCGCCACCCGGGGTGACTTCGATCTAGTGGTCGCCATGTACCACGACCAAGGTCACGGGCCAGTCAAGGTGCTCGGGCTGGAAGCCGGCGTGAACGTCACCGTCGGCCTGCCCGTGATCCGCACGAGCGTCGATCACGGCACGGCTTTCGATATCGCGGGTACCGGACGTGCGGATGCCGCCAGCATGCTCGAGGCGTTACATCAGGCCGTCACACTGGCTACGGTGGACTAATGACTAGGCTGTCGAGCAACGGCGCGGCGGATCGTGGATTTGCTGCATACCTGCGCAGTGGTTGTCGAAGCGCTGACCTCGCGTTACGAGTGCATCTGTCGGCATCGGCGACCGCATCCTCATCCGGGTTTTGAATCACCTCGTCTTCTGTTCAAAAGATCGGTATCGCGCAGCTGCTGAATCTCGGTTCTTCGCTCTTTCGGCCAGTCCAGAAAGCCTCGTCCCGATTTAGCCCCGTAATCGCCGCACGCCACGATATCCTGAAGTAGTCCGAGCGGCGTATTGTCGGCGACCAACTGCGGCATCAATTGTTGCGATATAGCCAGAAACGTATCAAGTCCGCCCAGATCGGCGGTCGCGAAAGGCCCGACCGTCGCGTACCTGCGTCCGAGCGAGGCGGTCATGACACGATCGATTTCCGCGGGCGTTGCAATACCCTGCTGAACGATTCCCAGCGCTTCTCTCAAAAGCGCGTATTGCAGGCGGTTTCCGATAAAACCGGCGGCCTCCTTTTGGAGCACGACCGGGTCGTTACCTATCTCGTTGATAAGACGAACCGCTTGATCGATACACCATTGTGCGGTCGCCGCGTGCGGCACGATTTCTACCAGCGGCACGGAGTGCGGCGGATTCCAGAAATGCGTCACCACGAATCGCTCCGGGCGCCTCATGCCGCCGATGAGCGCCGACGGGACGATATTTGAGGTGTTGCTGGTTATGACGGCATCGTCGGCCAGACAGCTTTCGAGCGCCTTGTAGACCTGACGCTTAACGGCTTCATCTTCTACAACCGCTTCGATGACTGTATGACAATCTTGAAAATCACGGTAGTCGCTCGCGGCAGTCACCCGTTCAAGGAGTTGATCGGTGCTTTTGCCTGCTCGCGCGAGCCGATATTCAACCAACTGATCGACGATCGATCGTATGACGGGCCAGGCGTCGGCCATTTTTCGCTCGTCCAGATCGAATATCTTGACTGGCTTATCGGCGGCACAGATCACCGCGGCAATGCCACTTCCCATCAGCCCGGTACCCACCACGCCGACGCTATCCGGTCGATCCATGCTTGCCTCGGCCATGGCCGCTACCTCCCACTTAATCGCAGTTGTTGATACCGCATCGCGGCCCGTGCGTTATTTTCGCGGTGCATTGGGGAAAAAGGCCCGTCCCAGCTTGACGAACCCGCCGGTTTCGAAGACCTTGAACAGCGCCAGGGCGCCAACGATGATGCCGCCCTCGACCAACGTCCGCCAACCGGCGCTGAGCCCGATCGCCGTCATGTCGTTAGACAACACGCCGAGAAACAAGGCGCCGCCAACCGTGCTCAAGAACAGGCCTCGGCCGCCCAGAATCGACGAACCGCCGACCACAACAGCCGCAATGCTCTCGATCGTGTATGGGTTCCCCATCGACAGCGTCGGCGCGCCGATAAAGCCCAAAAGAACGACACCGCAGAGCGCTGCACAGCATCCGCTGAGCGCGTACGAAGCCACGATCACACGGCCCGTCGGCAAGCCGCCGATTCGCGCGGCCTTGGGATTCGACCCGACTGCGTGTACCAATCGTCCGAATGCGCTCTTGTCCTGGATGACCGACCCGACGATGACGAAGATCAGGGTCAGCACGATGATGACCGGCACGCCGAGCCAGCTATTTTCGATCACGCCCGAGATGAGCGTGGGCGCACTGTTGGCCGCCGGCGCGCCGTGGGTATATCCAAGGATAGCGCTCTGGACGATGATACCCATAGCCAGCGTCATGACGAACGCCGGCATTTTGAGTACCGTTACGCCGATGCCGCTAAGCGCACCGATCCCGGCGCCGATAAGCAGAACAGCCGGAATCGCCCACCATAACCCGGCGTTGCTTTGAGGCACCCACGAGCCCAACAGCACCCCGCCCAGCGTGATGATCGAGCCCACTGAGAGATCGAGACCGCCGGTCAGGATCACGATCCCTTGACCAAAGCCGACGATAATCACAAAGGTACTCAACAAAACGACCAGCCGAAAACTGTCACCGCCCAAAAGCCCCGGTTCGATCAGTCCCGAAAGCAGAAAAATGACGACGGTACCGATAAAAACACCAACGGTCGCAGGATTTCTCTTGATTGCTGTCATAGCTGATTCATTGCCTGTTGTCGTTAACCACGCGGCCCGCCGGCTTTAGCCGGCCTGGGCGTATTCCCGCTCGGCCAGCATGGAAATGAGAGAGCTAATCAACACGGCTATGATCATCAGCAGGCCTTCGAAAATCCCCGTAAAGAACGAGGACACACCGAGCGCGAACAGCGTTTTCTGAATCAGCTCCAACAAGCCGGCACCGACGACACTGCCGAGTACCGTGCCGCGTCCGCCCCCGAAAGCGGTCCCGCCGATGGCGACCGAGGCAAAAGCCAGCAGCAAAAATGCAGTATTGAACTGCGGATTGCCGGTACCGGTCTCCGCCCCCACCATGTAGCCGCAGACGCCGGCAAGCGTGCCAGACAGCAGATACGCGAAGAATTCGGTGCGTTCGACGTTGATCCCAGCGCCACGTGCCGCGGTGCGGTCCTGCCCAATCGACAGCAGCGATATGCCCAATCGGGTGTAGCCCAGCATGACCCAGAGAATGGCGGTGAAGATAACGAGAATCACTGCCGCGACCGGCACCACACCGATCTGACCGGTCAACCCGTAGGAGATCGTGTCCGGTACGCGACCGCCAGGCGCGTTCAGCAATAACAAAGCGATTCCGGAGGTCATAATCATCGTGCCCAGAGTCGCCGCTATCGATTGCAACTTGCCGTAGGCAACGAGATAACCATTGACGGCACCGACTACCGCACCGATGGCGATGACGACAAAGAACGCCGCGATGGATCCACCCAGGCCGTTGAAGCCCGCGACCGCAATAAGACTGTTCGTCAGCGCGACCGTACCCGCGAGCGACAAATCGAAACCGCCGATCAGGATGACAAAGGTAATCGCACTCGCACCGATCGCCAGGGTGATGCTGTTGTTGAGGAGCACGGAAATGCCATAGGCCGTCAAGGCGAAGTGACCTTGCACACCCACATAAATACCGTACATCACGATATACGTCAGGATGCAGACGAGAGAGGGACGCCGGGTGATTCTGCTTGCAAGTCGGAGGTTTACCATCGTTTTCAGCTCCCGTGTTCCGTCCGGCCACCGGCGCCGTGCATCAACTCGATCAGCCGTTCCTCAGTGATCTCGTCGCCCACACACTCGCCCACACACCTGTTGTCGTAGATCACCAGACACCGGTCGCACAGCGATACCAGTTCCGAGAGCTCGGTCGAATAGAAAAGTGTGCCGATGCCGTTGGCGGCCTGCGCGCGCATCGATTCGTAGATCGCCTCTTTCGTTCCGACATCTACGCCGCGGGTGGGGTCGAACAACAGCAGGCAATGCGCGTTCGAGAACAGTGCCCGCGCGATCAGCGCTTTCTGTTGGTTGCCACCCGATAGATTTTCGATAGAGATATCGAAATATCTGTTTTCCAGAGCCACGGCCCGGGTCACATCGCGAATCGCATCCATTTCGACCGATTTAAAAAGCATCCCGAAACGAGACAGCAGGCCGACGTTGGAAATGGACACATTGGCCTGTGTCTCCATATTCGGGAATAGTCCTTCGTCCTTGCGCTCCTCGGGCACGAAGGCGATTCCGAGTTTACGGCGCCGTTTGGCGGACGAGGTATTGGAAACGTTGCGCCCGGACACCTGAAACGACTTGCTCGTCATCGCCTCGGTCCCGGCCAAGGCCATAAACAACGAACGCTGACCCTGGCCCTCTAAACCCGCCACACCAACAATCTCGCCCGCCTGTACCGTAAGATCTACAGGGCCGAACCCGCCACGCTGCAACCCCGTAACCTGAATCGCCGGCTTTTCCCGGGTTCGTACCGTCTCATCTCCTAGCGAACGGCGCGTTTTACCGGATTCGCTGACGGTCCGTCCGATCATCAGGCGAAACAGCTCACTATCCGGAGTCGCATCCAGTTCAACCGTATCCACGACACGGCCGTTACGAAATACCGTTGCGCGCCGGCATAGTTCGCGGACCTCTTTCAACCGGTGGGTGATGAAAAGTACCGATCCGCCGTCTTCGATCAAGCGGCGAATATGACGATATAGCCAAGAGACATCCGTCAGCGTCGCGGTCGGTTCATCGAGAATGAGCAGGCGCGGATTGCGCGCAAACGCGCGGGCGATTTCCAAGCGCTGCTTGTCTGCGATCGCCAGCGACGCGACCTTTGCCCTTGGATCTATGTCGGTTGCGTCGTAGCGCTCCAGCATTCGGCGCGCCTGTTTCTCGATCTCGCCGAAACTGACAAGACCGAGACGGTTTCTAGGTAGCAATGGCATGCACAAATTCACCGCCACGCTCAAATCCGGCATCAAGCTCAATTCCTGAAATGCGGTGGACACGCCGCGGATGTGTGCGTCCGATAACCGACCGGGGGTATAAGCCTCGCCATCAAAACGGATCGAACCGGAGTCTGGCGTCTCGATGCCGTTGAGAACTTTTACACAGGTGGATTTACCGGCACCGTTTTCCCCGAGAAGCGCGCGAATCTCGCCCTTCTCTACAGAAAAGCTCACGCCGTCCAGCGCCTGTGTCGCACCGAAACGCTTGGCGATCGAATCGATCTCTAGCAATGTGCTCACAGATACATCCTCAATCTCATACTCCCCATTCACCGGGCGAACTGCTGCGGCTCGGCTCGCCCGGTTTACGGTGTAGCCAAGCGGTCGGCCGGTCTCTCTGCGTCTCAATGGGCGGTCCATCCGCCGTCCAGCACCAACGAAGTCCCCGTCATCATGTTTGCCGCGGGCGAGGCGGCATAAAGCACCGCGTTCGCAACGTCATCGACGGTGGCGAGCTGCCGCGTCAGCAGATGAGCCTTCATGTACTGATCGTATTCGTCGGTTTCCAGAAAGGATTGCGTCATTTCGGTTTTGACGAACGTCGGTGCTACCGAAACCACCCGAATAGCCGGCGCCAGTTCGAGCGCCATGCTCTTGGTCATGCCCTCCATCGCGTGCTTGGTCGCACAGTAGACGCTGCGCTTGATCAGTGCGGTATGGCCTGCCTGGGAGGAAAGATTGACGATAACGCCGGTCTTGTCGGCTGCACGCATCCGCCGTGCTGCACTTTGCGCGGCAAAGAAGGCACTCCGGACATTGAGCTCGAGCATCGCGTCAAATGCCTCCCTATCAACCTGGAGGAAATGCTGTGGCTGGTTGCGGCCAGCGTTGTTGATAAATACGTCAGGGACCGGCAAATGCTCAAAGCAGTCTCTCAACGCTTTGATATCTCGAATATCGCAGGGCGCAACGAACGCCTGTTGCCCGGCATCTTCAATCAATGACGCGACTTCGCGCAGATTCGTCTCGGAGCGGGCTATAAGACCCACATCGGCGCCAGCCCGAGCCAATCGCAGTGCGGTCGCCCGACCGATGCCCTTAGACGCACCTGTAACGATCGCCGTCAAGCCGTCGAGGGCGAACGGTGATGATGTTGCATTGGACACGATGGCTCCCATCTCCGGTGATGCGACAACGATGTCGGCTGTGTGGCCGATGGCCCGCCGCAAAGACTGAAGCGCTAAGCGCTCACTCGGCTCGATTCGCCGTCGGCGAGGCATATTTCAGTCACACGCAATCCGTCCTCGCCAATATGGGACGGGAACTCATCCTTGAGCCGTTCTTCGTGTACCGGAATGATTCGCCGTTTGTCGTAGGCAACCCGTTTCATCATCTCTTCGGTTACCAGCACCAGATTGGTCTGACTACCGGTGGCCAGCCCCACGGGCACGTAAATCTTATCGAGACTCACGGCGCTGCCGTCGCCCTCGATGTTCTCGTAGGAGTAGATTAAATCCCCCGCGAGTACCCAGCTGTCGTCCGAGGCGGGCTGCGCATCGTTGCGCACGTTGACGTACATCGAACCAAACGTATGAGTATCGAAGGCCGGGTGCAGATCGATATTCGGCAACACATCTTCCATCGCGCCATCGACGGTGACAAGACGGCCGTCCTTGGCGAGATTGACCGCTTTCACAATATCGTCGGGATCCATGGCGGTCATCATCCATCGCATCCGCTCCGGCAGGGACATCACCCATACCCACTTGGCCACTTCCCGTTCCTGCACATAAAAAGTGGCGTTGGGAAAATCATCGACGTTGCCGAAGTGGTCGAAATGACAGTGCGTCACAAAGACGGTGTCGACGTCTTCCGGCCGAACACCGCATTTAGCCAAAACATCGCGCGGCGAGTGCCAGTTCTCCACGCCGAAGCGATCGGCTAGAGTTTCGCCATAAGCCTTGTGGTTATAGCCCACGTCCACCATCGCGATGTGATTGTTGCCCTTGATCAACGCATAGCAATACGGCAGCTTCTGATAGCCTTGGTTGTGTGCGCCGTAAACAATGCCACTCTTGTGATAATTCGACACGTAGGCGTATTCGCAGATCCAGATTGAATAATCCGACATTTTTGCTCTCCTCCTAGAATCTTTATTGTTTAGTGTTCTGCTTAAGGAACCGATAGCGCACAACAAGAACAATTCAGATCGACCGTATGCAAGCCGATTTCACACACGCTGCCCTGTTTGAACGCCTCGTACGCCTGGCTTAGAACTCGCTCAGCCCTGTGCGTTGAACGCGCAGTAGAGCGGTTCATAGCCAGGACTTCCTTGAGAACCTGGTCAAGCCCGTCCGCCGAAGCCGCTAGCTGGGCATGACTGTTTCGATATTTCTTCGGCGGCACGAGTTGTTTGAGCTGCGACCGGGCCATATCGAGCGTGCGGCGTACGTCGCTCATCCGATCCGACATTTCCAGCTGTATCTTCGTCGAGGCCGAGCGCAGAATCAGAAAGCCGCCGACCTGAACGAATACGCTTTTGATCTCTTCGTACCAGGGATGCATCGCTCTGCCATAACTTATGTCTTTTTCGTCGAGCACCGGGTCCATAACTCAATCTCCTCCAATCGCCCGCCCATAAAACCTGGCTGGTATGGGCGCGCTCGTTTATCGTTGCTCTAGTCTTTAGTCTGTACCTGGCTCAATTTGGCCGAAGAACGGGCAATGAACTGGCCGGGCACTCGCATCAGGTTGTCGTTCTCGATCAGACACCTCGACCGCGAATAGCTTTCGAGCTTCGCCGCCATCATCTCGATCATCCGGTCCACAGGCTGCCGTACGGTCGTGAGGTCGTAAGCCGGCCAACGGGCCGCCGCGATATCGTCGAAACCGACCACCGAGACGTCCTCGGGAATCCGAACCCCGCCTCCGTAGCGCAGAGCGTCCATTACGCCCATCGCGACAATGTCGTTCGCACAAAAAATCGCGTCCATTGAACGATTTTCACGCACGAGACGCAGACCCGCCTGATGTCCGGCTTCGTAGCTATAAGCGCCGGCATTCTCGAGCACACATTCACAGTCGCCCCGCTCCAGCAACATCTCAGTAAAGCCGACTTTTCGATCCCGGTTGGTCGATGTATCCGTGCTACCGGCGATATAAACGAGTTTCCGATGACCGGCATCACTCAGTGTTTTGGCGATCAGCCGGCCAGCATTGACGTTATCGCAAACAATTTTCAGCACCCGCGGATCGTCGATGTACCGGTTGAAAAGTATGATTGGCACATCGTTGCGACGACACAGATCGCATGCGCGCGAGGTCAGCGAAAGCGCTACGAAAATCGCGGCCTTGACTCGATACTGGAACAAGGGCGCGAGCGCATCCTCGGCGCGCGCGCCTTCGAGCACGTTCACCAGCATCACGTTGAGCTTTTGCAGCGACAGACGCTTAGTTAATTTATCGATGACCTCCGGATAGAACGGATTGGTGATATCGCCGACCACCACCGCGACGATATCGCTGCTGTTTTGCGACAGATTCCGCGCGAAGACATTGGTCTGGTAACCGAGCTCTTCCGCAACCGTCCAGACCCGTCGATAAGTCTCTTCGGCAACCGAATTCCGCGATTTCAAAGCCCGCGAAACGGTCGCCACCGAGACGCCGGCTCGAACTGCAACGTCACGTACCGTGGCGCGCTTTTCGGGCCGTTTCCGGTTGCTCATGTTCTTAAAATCACGCATGGCTTATCGAGCCGTCCCTTAGATGCCAAAAGAGGCATCGTATCTTCTGTCAGGAAGTGCATCACCGCTTGCGGCCCACTGCTGTCAGTATCCCCTGGCCCGATCGATCGATTTGGGCTGAATCGCGCACCGCACCGCTCTCAGCTACCGCCGTATTTCCGCACGCGATAATCGGCTTGAGCCTTGTGCCCCGCGAAGTTCTCGATTTCGCAGAGACGCGAGCAATAAGAACCGATCTTCACACTGGCTTCCGGCGTACATTGCTGGTAAGTCACCGTCTTGATGAACTTGCCGACCCATAGCCCTCCAGTGTATTTGGAGGCTTTCTTAGTTGGCAGCGTGTGGTTCGTACCGATAACTTTGTCGCCATAGGCGACATTGGTTTCCGGCCCGAGAAACAGCGACCCGTAATTAGTCATGTTCTCCTTGAAATATTCCGGATCCTCAGTGAGCACCTCGACATGCTCCGATGCAATTTCATCGGCTTCTTTCAATAACTCTTCGCGGCTGTCGACCAGGATGATTTGGCCGTAATCCGCCCACGCCTTACCGGCGACTTCGGCGGTTACCAGATGCTCGAGTTGACGCTTGATTTCGGCCGGCACCTCCTCGGTCAAACGCTTTGACGTCGTCAGCAGCATGGCCGGCGAAGTAGGGCCATGCTCGGCCTGGCCCAGCAGATCCGTCGCGACCATCGCGGCCTCGGCGGAATCGTCGGCGATGACGAGTATTTCAGTCGGCCCCGCGAGCAGGTCGATACCCACCCGGCCGAACAATTGTCGTTTGGCCTCCGCGACAAAAGCGTTGCCGGGGCCAACCAGCATATCAACGCGGTCGATATATTCGGTGCCGAGCGCCATAGCGGCCATCGCCTGAACACCGCCCAGCAGATAAATTTCATCAGCACCGGCGAACGCCATTGCCGCGATCGTCGCCGGTTGCGGTTCACCGTTCATCGGCGGCGTGCACGCAATAACTCGTCGAACGCCAGCCACTTTCGCGGTCAAAATACTCATGTGAGCTGAGGCAACCATCGGGTATCGGCCGCCCGGCACGTAACACCCGACATTGTCCACCGGAATATTGCGATGGCCGAGATAAACACCCGGCTCGGTCTCAACATCGAGATCTTTAAGGCACTCGCGCTGCTTCTCGGCAAATCGTCGGATTTGACCTTGTGCGAATTTGATGTCGTTTATGACCTGATCCGGCAAGCTGTCGATGCAGGCCTGAACCTGCTCATTGGTCAGCTTGAACTGCTCGGGGCTCCAGTTGTCGAACTTGATCGACAAGTCGCGGACCGCCGCATCGCCGCGGGTTTCAATATCCTCAAGCAGCCCCGCGACCGTATCGCGTATTTTTTTATCAGCTTTGCCGGCTTCTTCGACATCAAAACCAGCTTTGACGATTTGTTTCATAAATACTCCTGTTCGCTAAGCCCCTTGCAATCCGACCTAGCCCGGCGCCCGCCGGCTTGGTTGGCGGGCGCCGCAGCTGGAAGCGACTAATCCGAGGGCACCGGAATTGGTTTGACTTTCGTCACCTCGTATTTAGGCTCTGAACAGCCCTTCTCGCTCGACTCGCAGTTAATGCCGACTTCTTCCGGGGCGTATACCACGCCATGCTTACCGATGGGCGGCAAAGGCTGAATTGTGCGTCCCTCGACCGGCTTACCAGTCCGCGCGGCTTCCAGATTAAGCTCCGGCAGCAGCGCCGGATACCCGGTCGCCGCATCCGTCCAGGTCGGCGGCACGACGCCGGACTTGTAGGTATTGCACCCGCCCTTCTGCTCTTTGCCCGGACACAGCTTCACTTGGTCCGACGGTACCCACGGCAGCGGAAATTGAATATCGTGGTGCTTCAGCTTCATCTTGCCTTGCAACACCTCCATCAACAGCTTAAAGGCATACCCAGCGGTCGCCGGCGGGGAGCCGGAGGAAACGCCCTTGAGCCCGGCCTTTTGGTACTTCGGTGTGGCGAACGCCAGCCGAATACCGTTCGTATCCTCGCCGGTGATCACGGGCAGATGGTTCGGGTCGGCGGCCAGGGCCGCTTTGAACACGCCGTACTCACCGAGCTGCGAAGCGATCGCGTCGACATTGGGATGAGCGGCCAGCGCCTGGGCCGTCGCCTTGCGGCTCTTGGCATCGCTCCAATAGCCGTAATACGTATCGACGATGTGAATGCCCGGGTATTTCTTGAAAACGGACATCATGCCGTTGTAATGGCGGGTATCCACGGTGTTGCCGGGCACACCGCGATTGATCATCACGTTACCCTTGCCGCCCAAGAGGTTAACCAGATACTGCGCAGTATTCTCGCCAAATCCCGACGTGATGTAACTCACGTTATAAGCACACGACGCAGTCACTGTGGCGTCGTACATGAAAAACTTGACGCCTTGATGGCAGCCACGCTCGATCACGCGATTGAGCGCCGTGGGCGAGACCGGAAAACTGATGATGGCGTCTGCACCATTGGCGATCATGCTCTGGTAGTCCGAGATTTGCGCCTGTGGGCTCGTGCCAGAAATGATCTCTCGGAGATCGACCAACTTATCGTACGGCGGGGTATTCGCCAACGCCTTGATATCATTCGCAGCAGCCGCCTGCCAGACGTTACCGCTGTAACTCAGACTTAAATAGATCTTATATTTCTTGGCGGACGCTGTACCGCTGACCATTATGGCCAGCAAGAAGACCGCCACCAGCATCAGCGCAACCGACTTATTTTTTATGAACATCATCTCCTCCTCGTCATTTACGTTTGTAACAAATGTAACCGATTACATTTGTTTTCATTTACTCTAGCGCAGCAATCTCAGATTACGAGTTAGCCTTTAGTCGCACTCGGGGCAGGATTCACATCGTGTCGATCCCGCGGCATAGATTAGCCGTCAGTCGAACCGCGACGACCAAAACATTCCGGCCAGGCAAAACTCTGTGAGCATCTTCAAAAATGACAAATGTTTTGGATGCGATCGGCAATAAGCGATCGAACATTTCACGAGAACGGTTTATCCTAGGCTTAGGCGTAGCCTCAACATATTCTCGCGGCCGCCGGCTTTTCCGAGCACCAATGGCTAGCTATAGATTATCGACGGTCGGCTGCTCGCCGATCGCCATTGCCTCTGCGCGCTTGAACGGGCTACCGTGCTGGAGACTATGTCATGAGCGGACAACAAGAAGAACTGGAAATGCGCATCGCCTATCAGGACGATGCGATCGAGCAACTCAGCCGGCAGATGTTCGCGCAATCGCGCGAGATCGAGCGCCTTTCCGAACGCTGTCGTCAGCTCGAGGAGCGCGTGCAGCGCCTGGCCGAAGGCGGGCCCGACCCGGCCTTGGACGAACAACCCCCGCATTACTGACGACACGCCGGCCGACCCCGGCCGGGGTGCGGCCGGCATATCGTCGATTGTGGAGTGGATAGGATCGGCCGGCGCCGCCTGCGGGGCCGGCCGGGTTAAAACTATAGGGTCAGAACTGGATGCGGCCGCCGCCCTGACCACCGCCAAAACCACCCTGGCCCGGCATCTGGATTTTCTGGCTCTGCTGGCGCTGCATTTCCCTGAGTTCGTCGATCGCACTTTCGGCCGCGGCGTTGACCGCTTCCGGGAAATTCTCGATCGCGCCGGCGAGATCATCGGCCTCGAGTTCGAAGGACAGCGGCAGGCTGCCGGCCGGCGTCATCAGGCTGGCCGAGCCTTCATAACGCACCGCGCGCGAATCGTCGTCTTCGCCCGCGGCGGTCACGGGAATCAGCTTGCGGATGCTACCCACCTTGAGATCGGAATACGATTCCTCCCGATACATATTATCGGCATCGATCTTGATCTCGGGCATGTTGGTATCGGCCATTGCTTTGTCCTGTCGCTGGAATTGATGCGGCAAAGGATAACAGCGTCCGCCGATACATCGAACGTGGGGTGCCCGACATCGCCGCTCAGCGCAGAGCCGAAAGCGCCGCGCGGATACGTTTTTGTAGTTCGGTCTTGAACAGGCCGCGCAGCGCGTCCTGCACGCTGTTCTCGTCCGGGCCGGTCGCCATTTCCTGCTGCATCCCTTGGTAAAGCGAACGCGTGGCCGTATCGCCGGAGCCGCCGGCCGGCGTATGCAGCAGACTGGTGGTCGCGGCGGCCGCGATCACGGTGCCGGTGGCATCCTGCGATTCACTGACCAACACCATGATTCGCAGCACCCGCACGCCGGACGGCGGGTTGCCATCCCCCACGCCGATCACGGCCCGGCCGGATTGCGACAGCACTTCGCGCGCCATCGCCGCGATGAGATCGTCGGGGAGCACGGCCTGGCTGGCCTGCGTGCCCACGATGTCGAGATAAAGCGGCCGGCCGCCGGCGGCATCGGCGGCCCGTGCGGGCGCGGCCGAGGCCGCGCCCCGCAGGATCAGACCGGCTATGGCCATAAGCACGATGCGTATTCGCCCATGTAAGCGCACGATCAGCCCGTGTTGCGCATGCCGGCGGCGATGGCGTTGATCGAGCGCAGCACCGGGTCGAGCCAGATCCGGTCGCCGGCTTCCCGATAGCGCGTAAGCGCCGCAATCTGAATATGATTGAGCGGGTCCAGATAAGGCCGGCGGCGATCCAGCGAGGTTTGCAGCACCGGATCGTCATCCAATAGCTGGGCTTCGCCGGTAATCGAAACAATGCCGGCCACGGTGCGCTCGTATTCGGCGCGAATGGCGTCGAAAATATGGGCCTGACCGCTAGCCAACTCGGCATACTCCGACGCGATCGGCATGTCGGCCTTGGACAGCGACATCTGCACGTTGTCGATGATGGTACGGAAATACGGCCATTCCTGGTACAGCCGTTGCTGTGTATCGCTTCCGACGCCGGCCTCGGTCAACGCCGTGCCCAAGCCGAGCCAGCCGGGCAGCGTATGCCGCGCCTGCGCCCACGCGAACCCCCAAGGAATCGCCCGGATGGACGATTTGTCGAGCTTGGCCTTGGACGGACGCGAACCCGGGCGCGAGCCGATGTTCAGCGCGCCGATTTCCGCGGTCGGCGTGGCGGCCTGGAAATAATCGAAAAAGCCCTCGGTATTCTCGGTCAGGTCGCGATAGAAGGTCTCGCCGGCCTTCGACAGTTGGTTGGCGACCTCCGAGTAGTCGGCGTCCGAGGCCTGCGTGCCGCTGGCCTTGAGCGTGCCGGTCACGCCCAGCGTCAGCTCATGCACGGCCGTCTCCGGGTTGCTGTATTTGGCGAAGATCATCTCGCCCTGCTCTGTGAACTTGATCTTCGAGCGCACGGTGCCCGGCGGCTGCGACAGAATCGCCTGATGAGTCGGCCCGCCGCCGCGGCCCACCGTGCCCCCGCGGCCGTGGAACAGCACGCAGTCCACGCCGTGGCGCTCGCACAGGGCGACCGCCTGTTGCTGCGCCCGATAGAGCTGCCAGCGCGAAGTGATGATGCCGCCGTCCTTGCACGAGTCGGAATAGCCGAGCATGACTTCCTGACGCAGCGTCTTGCCCTCGACGCCGGCCTCGACGAAGGCGCGGTAGTGTGTATTGGCCAGCAGCTTGTCCAGTACCGGCTCGATGTGCTCGAGATCGGCCACGGTCTCGAACAGCGGCGCGATGGCCAGTGGCGGCGTGCCCTCGGCGTCCGGCTCGTAGACGCCGGTCAGGCGCATCAGCCAGACCAGAGCCAGCACGTCGGACGCGCTGTGCGTCATCGAGATCACGTAGCTGCCGAAGGCCGCGTTACCCAAAGTCCGCGTGAATTCGCGCACCACGGCCAGGCTTTCCAGCGTGTCCTCGACGTCGGAGGACAGATCCATGCGGCCGAGCGGCGGCGTGTCGTCCCGGGCCAGTTCGCGATCGAGCACGTCGATGCGCCCGGCTTCGTCCAATGACGCGTAGTCGGACTCGATCTTCAGCGCCGCCATGATCTCGTGCACACACACGGTATGACGGGTGGATTCCTCGCGCAGATCCAAGCGCGCGAGATGGAAACCGAACGTTTCGACCAGGTGCTGCCAGCCCTTGATACGATCGTTGGCGATGGCCTCGTCGCCGTGGCCGATCAGCGATTCACGCATGACGCGGATATCGTCGACCAGTTCATCGGCCGACGTATAGGCCAACGGCGGACGCTCGCTACGCTCGGCGCGCAGGCGCAGCTCGGTCTGGATTTGATCGATCATCGCCGATATCCGGCGGCGCATGAGATAGAGCTTGCGCCGGTAAGGCTCGGCCGCGTAACGCTCGGGCCGCATACCGGAATGGGCGGCGATCCGCTGCTCATCGTCTTCCAGACCGGCGAGAAATCTCTGACTGGGGCGGCACCAGCGCGCCGAAAAGGACAGCCGGCTGGAGAGTTCGTCGATCCGGCGCAGATATTCCGACAGGATCTCGCGCGACTGCAGACGCAGCGCATACCGGGTTTCGCGGGCGGTCACATACGGATTGCCGTCGCGATCGCCCCCGATCCAAGTGCCGAAGGTGAGCACCGGCGGCACGTCCACGGTCTGCCCGTAGTGGGTCTTGATCGCCTTTTCGAGTTCGTTGTAGATCTGGGGCACGCTCGAAAACAACGAAGCCCGGAAGTAATACAGCCCGTTACGAATCTCGTCCGCGACCGTCGGGCGCGAACCGCGCAGTTCCTCGGTCTTCCAGAGCACCTGGATATTCTGGCGGATATGCGCCTCGATCTCGGCTTCCTGCTGCGCATCCGGGTTACCGAAAGCCAGTTCGTGGAACCATTCGAAGATTCGGCGCAACCCATCCAGCACCGCGCGCGGTTTGGCCTCGGTCGGGTGCGCGGTGAACACCGGCACGAACGACAGCTCCGACAGGCGCGCCAGCGCCTCGTCGAGCGTCACGCCCTCGGCCGCCATGTCGGCGAACGTGCGATCGAACGAGCCGAGCCAATCCGGCTTGCCCTCGGCGGCCAACCGTCGCCGCGTGCGATGGGCATGGAGTTCCTCGAGCAGATTGGCCAGATTGAAATAGATCGCGAACGCCCGCGTGACCTCGGTCATGGTTTCGGCCGACAAGCCGTCGATCACCGCCATCAGTTCGGCGCGCTGCTCGTCGTCGTCGGCCTCGCGCAGCGAAATAAAGCCGCGCCGCAGGGTTTCGACCGTATCGAAGACTTCCGCGCGCGCCTGCGACTGCAACACGTCGCCGAGCAGCGCGCCAGCGCGCCTTACCTGCGCGCGCAGCTCGCGATCGGCCTCGGCGAGATCGGCCTCACCGGCCGCGGGATGCTTTTCGTTGATCGCGGGATTCATGCGTCTGGCTAATCCGGTTTCATGTATTTGTAGCCCGAGCATAGCAGCGTTCGCGACATAGGCCGCAGCGCACCACCCTCACCGCCCGGCGTCGGGCAGTCATGTAGCATGGGCAGGTCGGTGCGAACCGGCGCTGTCCGACCACGGCCTGAACGCGATGCCCGCCATGCCCGAGCCCATGAATTTTTGCCCGAACTGCGGCGCGCCGATCGAGTTTCGTGTTCCCGAGGGCGACGACCGCAAGCGCAACATCTGCAGCGCGACCGGGGAAATCTTCTACGACAATCCGCGCAACGTGGTGGGCACCCTGGTCGAACGCGACGGCCGTATGCTGATGTGCCGCCGGGAGATCGAGCCGCGCCGGCATTTCTGGACCCTGCCGGCCGGCTTTTTGGAACTCGGCGAGACCAGCGCCGGGGGCGCGGCCCGCGAAACGCTCGAGGAAGCGGGCGTGCAGGTGCGCGCGCCGCGCCTGTTCAATCTGATCGATGTCACCCACATCGGCCAGATTCACATGTTCTTCATCGCGGAAATGGTCGGCGACCACTACGCGCCCGGCCAGGAAAGCAACGACGTGCGTTTTTTCGCCGAAGACGAGATCGCGTGGCCGCAGCTGGCCTTCCCCAGCATTCATCGCACCCTAGAGCGCTACTTCGCCGATCGCGCGGGCGGGCATTTCGGCGTACACGTCGAGTCCCTGGCCGCCGCGGACTGGCATGCCATGGCGCTCGACCGCCGGCCACGAGACGTCGGCTGAAAGCGCGCCGCGAAGCCGTCAGATGATAAACTTGGCGGCTTTCCGTATCCGACTTTCGACCGTTCAAGCGGCGAGGCTGACCATGACCTTCGTTGTCATCGAAAACTGCATCAAATGCAAATACACCGACTGCGTGGAAGTCTGCCCGGTGGACTGCTTCCACGAAGGCCCGAACTTTCTGGCCATCGATCCCGAGGAGTGCATCGACTGCACGCTCTGCGAGCCCGAATGCCCGGTCGAGGCGATCGTCTCCGAGGACGACCTGCCCGAGGATCAGGCCGAATTCCTGCAATTGAACGCGGAACTCGCCGCCGAATGGCCGGTAATCGCCGAAGTCAAAGAGCCGCCGGACGACGCCGATGAATGGGCCGACAAGCCGAACAAGCGTGAGCTGCTCGAGCGTTGATTCACCAGGCGGCGATGCGCTCAATCGTTATCGGCGAGCATGTCCGCGTAGGCGCTTACGCATAGATCACGTGCGTCGATACCGAGTTCGGCCATCAGTCGCTCGGCTTCGCGCCGGCCATCGGCCGGCTGTTCGTGCGCGTCTAGCACGACTTCGAGCTCCACGAAATCGCCGAGACCTTCGACCTGATCGAGATGGATGCGCGTGCGCTCGACCATGTAGAGTTGCCGTGTCTTGATCACACGCGTCCAGCATCCCAGCGCCCGGCTCAGCGTCGCGCGTATCCCGGCCGGATCGTCGGTTTCGCTGCGCGTATACGACGACAGACTCGGCTCGGGCGTATCGGGGCGCTCATAGGCAATCAGCTCGGCCCGCCCGTTGCCGAAATCGCGCAGCTTGAGCCGACCGGTCGCGCAGACGAAGAAACTGTCGTCCTGTCGAAGCTCAACCACCGGCGTGCCGGCCAGCGTCTCGATACGCAACCGGAGCGCGGCACGATCCCGGCACACGGCCTTGATCTCGACGTTCCTCGCCATATCGCTTTCACCCGCGCGGGTGATGATCGGCGTGCAGCGCCTTCAACCGCGCCCGGGCCACGTGCGTATAGATCTGCGTGGTCGACAGATCGGCGTGGCCGAGCAGCATCTGCACCGCGCGCAGATCGGCGCCGTGATTGAGCAGATGGGTGGCGAACGCATGCCGCAGCCCGTGCGGCGAGACGGGTGCTGCGATGCCGGCGGTCGCGGCGTGTGCACGGATACGATGCCAGACGTTCTGGCGCGTCATGCCGGACCGGCGGGCGGTGACGAACAAAATGTCGGATACGCCCGCGCCGAGCAACGCGGCGCGCGCACCCGTCAGGTAGCGCTCGAGCCAGTCCACCGCGGCCTCGCCCAGCGGCACCAGCCGCTCACGCCCGCCCTTGCCGGTCACCCGAATCACACCCTGGCGCGTATTGACCTGGGCGCGGGTCGCCGAAACCAGTTCGGAAACGCGCAGGCCCGCAGCGTACATCAGTTCCAGCATAGCGCGATCGCGCAGACCGAGATCGGTGCCGGTGTCCGGCGCGCGGATCAACGCCTCGACGTCGGCCTCGGTCAATGTTTTCGGCAATCGCCGGCCCTGGACCGGCATCTCGATCAGCGCGGTCGGATCGCTCTCGATCGCGCCCGCGCGCTTCTGGTAGCGGTAGAACTGGCGCAGACTCGACAACAGCCGCGCCGCGCTGCGCGAGCTGGAGTTGTGTGTGTTGCGTAGCGCGAGATAGTCTTGAATATCGTCGGGTCCGGCCGCAAGCAGCCCGTCGCGCTCCGCCTGCCAACGGCCGAACGCGGCCAGATCGTTGCGGTAGGCCGCGAGCGTGGCCTCGGCCAGCCCGCGCTCGGCCCAAAGCCCGTCGAGAAAACGTTCGATCACTTCGGCGGTCGCCGCGTCCACGGCATCGATGGCAGCCATCCGGCCAGCGTATAATCCATGCTCGAACGGCGCCAGCCCGCCGGGTCGCGCCGCTACTTGCCACGCCAACCGCTTTGCTCTCATGGACGATACCGTACGCGCACCGAGTCCGCGCGAGCGCTACGACGCCGATCTGCAGCACCCCGAGTTCATCCACGATCCGGCCCAGGAAAAAGCCGTGGACGCTCTGCAGTCGGTCTACGAGCGCCTGCTGGACAACCCGACCGTCAGCCACGGCCTGTTCGGGCGAAAAAAGGAACGTTCACAAGTTGAAGGGCTGTATCTCTGGGGCGGCGTCGGCCGCGGCAAGACCTATCTGATGGACCGTTTCTTCGAGGCGCTGCCGTTCGAGGACAAGACCCGTCTGCATTTCCATCGCTTCATGGCTAAGGTGCACGACGCGCGCAAGCGCTACGTCAACCAGAGCGACCCGCTGAAAAAGATCGCCGCCGACTGGGCCGCCGACCGCGTGCTGTGCTTTGACGAATTCTTCGTTTCCGACATCGCCGACGCCATGATCCTCTCGCGGTTGACCGAGGAACTGTTCGTCCGCCGCGTCACGCTGGTCGCGACCTCCAATGTTGACCCGGACGATCTATACAAGGACGGGCTCAAGCGCGAGCGTTTTTTGCCGGCGATTGAGCGGCTCAAAGCCAACTGTCGCGTCATGCATCTGGCCGACGGCACCGATTTTCGTCTTGACCATGTGCAAGAATCATCGGTCTACCAGATGCCGCCCGGCGACGACGCCGACGCCGTGCTGGCGCGTTGTTTCGATCGCCTGGCGACTGGTCCGGTGCGCGAGGCCGGCAATGTGAAGGTTCTCGGCCGCAAGCTGCCCACCCGTCGCCGCGCCGACGCCGTCGCCTGGTTCGATTTCGACAGCCTGTGCCGCACACCGCGCTCGGCCAACGACTATATCGAACTGGCCCGCGAATTCAGCGTGATCATGATTTCGGGCGTGCCTGTATTCGGCGATGCCGACGATAACGCCGCGCGGCGCTTCATCAACGCCATCGACGAATTCTACGACCGCCGGGTGAACGTGTTCGTCACCGCCGAGGCCGGCCCGGACGAACTGTATCCCGGCACGGCGCTCGCCTTCGAGTTCGAACGCACCGCCAGCCGGCTGCACGAGATGCGCACGGCCGAGTATATCGGCGCCCCGCATCGCGGCTAAAAGTTTGTAGAAAAAAGAAAAAATAGAAAAATGTAAAACAATATTTTACGTGTAGGTCGGATTAGCGCGCAGCGCGTAATCCGACGCCAAACGGGAGATTCGCAGTCGTATCCTGTCGGATTACGGCTAACGCCTAATCCGACCTACGCAAATTCGTGCGTTTATTGATGTCACGATTATTATTTTTTTCTATACCCTCTAAGACCTGCCGACACAGGCCACTCAGCCGATACGCCGGGCCACGATGAGCACGATCGTGAGTTCGGCGACCACAACATCGTCCTGGTTGCGCAGTGTAAGCGCGAGCGTCACGCGCCCGGTTTCGCCGCCGTCGGGCGCGTCGCAGTCCGCGACGGCGATGTCCGCCCAAAGCCGGTCGTCCGGGTAGACCGGCGCGCGCCAGCGCAGATCGCGTATCGCCTCGCAGCCGCGTGCCGCCAGCGGCCAGTCGGGATTGGCCGTCACCAGCGCCAGCGTCATCGCCACAGTATGCCAGCCCGAGGCCGACAGGCGCTTGAAATAGGTTCGGCTCGCGGCCTCGTCGCTCAAATGGAACGGCTGCGGATCGTAGGCGCGCGCGAACGCCACCACCTCGTCGCGCGTCGCCCCGGTCGGGCCGAGCGTGGCGGTCATGCCGGGCGCGAGATCGTCGAACCCGATCACGCCGACACTCCGCGACGGGCCACGAACGCGTTGGTCGCGAGCCGCGCGACCGCTTCGCCGTGCTGGTTCGAAAGCGTCACGCGCTGTTTGACGAGCCCCATCTCCGGCCGGCTCTCGAGCGGCCGCAGCGACAACATCTCGGTCGACAGGTAAAGCACATCGCCGGCGTAGGCCGGAACCGGCCAGTCGATATGATCGACGCCGGGCGAGCCGAGCGACGCCATGCCGGACAGCGCATGATCGACCAGCAACCGCATGGCGATACAGCACAGCAAATGGCCGGGCGCGGCCCCGGGTTCGGCGCCGGCGACCGCGGGTACCGCGAAACGGGCGCCGAAGTCCGCGATCTCGTCCGCGCTCAGTTCGTGGCGACCGTAGCGATGCGTTTCGCCCGCCGCCATGTCCTCCCAATAGCGCATGGCCCTCTCGTCGGATTCGCGTAATCCGAAGCATGCCACGTCCGGCGCCGGCATGCGCCGAAAGCCGTGTAGACGGACGGCGACGGCGCGATACAGTCTGGCGCAGCCATTTGTCTCCAGGCCCGGGAGATCCCCGGGAGCGCCCGTGTTATCGACGATGATGGACCGTCCGCTGCTGCTCGATACGTTCATGGAGCGCGCCGCGACCGAGTTCGGCGAGATCGGGATCGTCAGCCGGCGCCCGGACAAGACCCTGCATCGCCACACCTACGCCGACATGGTTGCGCGCGCCAAGCGCCTGGCGGCCGCGCTCGTGGATTTGGGTATCGCGCCCGGCGATCGCGTGGCCACGCTGTCGTGGAACCACTATGCGCATCTGGAGGCATATTTCGGTATTCCGGCCATGGGCGGCGTCTGCCATATGGTCAACATCCGGTTGGCGCCCGAGGATATCGCCTGGATCATCAACCACGCCGGCGATCGGGTGTTGATCGTCGACGACGTCCTGCTGCCGCTCTACCGCCGGTTCGCCGACGCGATCGATGTCGAACGGGTGATTGTCGTGCCGCTAACCGGCGAGCCGGTCCCCGACGATCTCGCCGATTACGAGCGTGTGCTCGCCCAAGCGCGCGACGATTTCGTCTATCCCGAAAAGAGCGAATACGACGCTTGCGGCATGTGTTACACCTCGGGCACCACCGGCCGCCCGAAAGGCGTGACCTATTCCCACCGCTCGACCGTGCTGCACGCGCTGACCGGCTCGCTGCCGGATAACTTGAATCTGTCCTACAACGACACCGTGCTGCCGGTGGTGCCGATGTTTCATGTCAACGCCTGGGGCCTGCCCTATATGGCGACCATGACCGGGGCGAAGCAGGTCCTTCCCGGCCCGCATCTGGATGCCGAGAGCCTGCTCGATCTGTACGCGGCCGAGAACGTGAATGTCTCGGCCGGCGTGCCGACCATCTGGATGGGCATTCTCAACGCGCTCGACGCCGAACCCGAGCGCTGGGCTCTACGCGCCGATCTGCGGATGACCGTGGGCGGCTCGGCGGCGCCGGAATCCATGCTGCGCCGCTTCGACGCGCATGGGCTGACCGTGATTCAGGCCTGGGGCATGACCGAGACCTCGCCAATGGGCACTACCGGCCGGCTCAAGCCGGCGATCCGGGCGATGGACAGCGACACCCAGTACGCGAAGCGCGCCACCGTGGGCACGAGCGTGCCGTTGGTGGATATCCGCATCGTCGACGCCGACGGCCAAGTCGCTTCCCGGGACGGCGAATCGATGGGCGAACTCCAGATCCGCGGGCCGTGGATCGCGGGCGGCTACTACGGGCTGGACAACAGCGACGACAATTTCACCGCCGACGGCTGGCTGCGTACCGGCGATATCGCGACCATGGATGGCGACGGCTATATCGATATCACCGATCGCACCAAGGACGTGATCAAGTCCGGCGGCGAATGGATCTCGTCGGTCCATCTGGAAAACGAGATCATGGGCCATCCGGACGTGGCCGAGGCGGCGGTGATCGCGCGGGCGGACGAACGCTGGGGCGAGCGTCCGCTGGCAGCGGTGGTGCCGCGAGACGGGGGCGAGTTCGATCCCGGATCGTTGCGCGCGTTTCTGCTCGAACGCATGCCGAAATGGATGGTGCCGGAGGATATCGTGGTCGTAGCGGCTATTCCGCGCACCGCGACCGGCAAGTTCAGCAAGCGCGATCTGCGCGCTCAACTCGGCCACGCCAAGCCGGGCTGAAAATCGGCCCGCGTCGGGGCTATTCACCTGCTAGACAGGCGTTCGCGCTCAATCTAGCGCTGGTATCGTGATCGTCGCGAACACGCGCTTCGACAGTTGTCCCGGATAAAAACTTCGCCGGGCGCGGCGCTGCTGCGATTACGCTACGCTGAGCCCGCCGGGCGCGCACAGGCCCGCCCGGCGAAGTTGCCAACCCGACCCAGAGCGTATCGATGGGCGTATCGATGTTGCGTACGAGGGTGATGCCTTGCCCCGTCTGACCACGGTTCTCGTTTCGCTGCTGATCGCGGCGCTGGTCTATTTCACCCTGATCGCCGGGTTCGACGGTCAGCATACGTGGGCGGCCATGCGCCGCCTCGACTGGCTCGGCTGGATCGCCATCCTGAGCCTGTCGCTGTTCAATTACGCGCTGCGATTCGCCCGCTGGCACGGCTATCTGCGTTGGCTGGGGCACTATCTGCCGGTCGGTCACCATGTGCTGATCTATCTCTCGGGCTTTGCCCTCACCACCACGCCCGGCAAGGCGGGCGAAGGCGTACGCGCGGTCTATCTGGCGCGCCGCCGGGTGCCCTATGCGCATACCGTCGCCGCCCTGTTCGCCGAGCGGCTGCTCGATTTGTTGTCGATTCTCGTGCTGTCGCTGCTGGCGATCGCTTCGTTCACCGGCTACATCTATTGGGTGCTCGTGCCGCTGGCGGTGATCGTGGCCATGTTCTGGACCATGCATCGACGCAGTCTGCTCAAGGCCGCCCAGCGGCGGCTCAAGAACCCGCAAACGCTCGTGGCGCGCGTGTTGCGCCTATTCGTGCACGCCTGGGAGCGGGCGTTCGTGCTGCTGGCCTGGAAGCCGCTGCTCGGCGGCCTGGCGCTGGGCTGTCTGGCCTGGACCGCCGAGGGCGTGTCGGTGTACCTGATTGCCGGCAAATTGGGCCTTGCGGTGGCGCTGCCGCTGGCCATCGGCATCTATTCCACCAGCATTCTGATCGGCGCGCTGTCGTTCGTGCCCGGCGGGCTCGGCAGCACGGAAGCGGTCATGGCGCTGCTGCTCAAGCTTTCCGGCGTGGCCGGCGGCATGGCGATCAGCGTGACCCTGATCGCCCGGATCGCGACGCTGTGGTTCGCGGTGGCCATCGGACTGCTCTGCCTCGGCTGGCTGGAACTGGGTCATCGCCGAAAACAAATACAACCCGGACAGGAAGATAGTCTATGACGCAAGGCCGCGATGTCGCGCTCGTCGTCGATCTCGACGGCACGCTGGTGCACACCGATCTGCTGATCGAGTCGGCCTTCGTGCTGGCCCGTGAGCGGCCGCACAATCTCTTGCGCCTGCCGGGCTGGCTCAGACGCGGCAAGGCGAGGCTCAAGGACGAAATCGCCGCCCGCGCCGAACTCGACGTGGCGCACCTGCCCTACAACCGCGAGCTACTGGATTTTCTTACCCAGGAGAAACGCCTCGGCCGGCGCATCGTGCTGGCCACGGCGGCCAATCATCGCTATGCGCATCAGGTCGCCCACCATCTCGAACTGTTCGACGATGTGCTGGCCAGCGATGCCCATACCAATCTGTCGGGCGAGGATAAACTGGCCGCCGTTCGCGAGCTGCTCGACGACGCGCCGTTCGACTACGCCGCGGATCATGACGACGACCGGGCGATCTGGGCCGCCGCCCGCGAGACCATTCTGGTCGGCGCCACGGCATCCACCGATCGCTGGGCCACGAGCGAAACGCGGGTCGCTCGCCGCATCGAACGCGAACCCGGCGGCGCGCGTACCTGGATCAAGGCGATGCGTCTTTATCAGTGGTCCAAGAACGTGCTCATCTTCGTGCCGCTGCTGGCCAGCCACGATTTACTCGACGGCCGCACGCTGGTCGCCGCCGTGCTGGCGTTCATCGCTTACGGCGCGCTCGCTTCCAGCGTGTATCTGCTCAACGATCTGGTCGATCTGGCCGACGACCGGCGGCACCCGAACAAACGCCACCGCCCGTTCGCCAGCGGTACCCTGCCGGTGGCCCACGGCGTGGCCGCGATTCCGATCCTGTTATTGATCGCGGCGGTGATCGCGGTCTTTCTGCCGCCGCTGTTCGGCGCGGTGCTCGCGACGTATTACGTCGTCACGCTCGCCTATTCCATGGGCCTGAAGCGGGTCGCGCTGATCGATGTGCTCACCCTCGCCATCCTGTATACGCTGCGCCTGATCGCCGGCGGCGCCGCGACCGGCATTCCGTTGTCGTTCTGGCTGCTGGCGCTGTCGATGTCGCTGTTTTTGAGCCTGGCCATGGCCAAGCGCTGCGCCGAGCTGACGCTGGTCCAGTCCGGCCAAACCAGCGGCGGCGGGCGCGGTTACGCCGCCTTCGATATCGATGCGCTGAAAAGCCTGGGCACCGCCGCCGGCTATGCCAGCGTCGTGGTGCTAGCGCTGTACATCAACAGCCCGGACATTACCGAGAACTATCGCCACCCGGTGTTCATCTGGCTGCTGTGTCCGGTCGTGCTTTACTGGATCAGCCGGATCTGGCTCAAGACCATGCGCGGCGAGATGACCGACGACCCGATCGTGTTCGCCGCGCGCGACACCGGCAGCCGGATTTGTATCGCGGTCGGCGCCGCGATCGTGGTGGCCGCCGCGCTATGACGCGAACCGACAGCCATCCGTCCTGGGGCCGTATTCCCGTCAGCACGCCGGCGCGCGTCCTGCGCCCGACAGCCGGCCGCCCGCCGCTGCCGGCGCCCGATGCCCGACCGGTGCTCGGCTACGGCAACGGCCGCAGCTACGGCGATGTAGCGCTCAACAACGGCGCAACGCTGATCGATGTCCGCGGGTTGGACCATTTCCTGGCGTTCGACCCCCACACCGGGATCGTCGAATGCGAGCCCGGCGTGCTGCTGGCCGACATCCTGCGGCTGGCCGTGCCCCAAGGCTGGTTCGTGCCCGTCACCCCGGGGACCCAGTTCGTGACCGTGGCCGGCGCGATCGCCAACGACGTGCACGGCAAGAACCACCACGTCGCCGGCACTTTCGGGCGGCATGTGCTCGACTTCGATCTGATGGCCGGCGACGGCACCACGCGTACCTGTAGCCTGCGCACGAACACCGAATTGTTCGCCGCCACCGTGGGCGGCCTCGGCCTGACCGGCCTGATCACGCGCGTGCGTATGCAACTCAAGCGCGTGACCGGCGCGTTCATGGATGTCGATACGCATCGCTTCGACAACCTGCGCGCGTTCTTCGATCTCTCGGCCGCCTCGGAAACCGACTACGAGTACACCGTGGCCTGGGTCGATTGCAGCGCCACCGGCGACAAACTCGGCCGCGGCTGGTTCATGCGCGCCAACCATCGGCCGGCGATGGGCCAGCCCAACGCCCCCGGGCCGAAAGCCGGGCCGAACTTCGCGTTCACGCCGCCGTTCTCGCTGATGAACCCGACCACGCTCGGGCCGCTGAACCGGCTGTATTTTCATCGCAAGCGACGCCGGCATTTTCGCTCCACTCAGCACTATCAGCCGTATTTCTATCCGCTGGACGGCATCCGCAACTGGAACCGGGCGTACGGCCCGGCCGGTTTCTATCAGTACCAGTGCGTGGTG
>NZ_DASSKM010000154.1:0-22753 GCF_035690525.1 Salinisphaera sp. | reverse complement strand
CGGTGGTGGCCGCGGCCGTCATCATGCCGGCCCGGCCGTTGCCACGTGGATTGACCGATTCCAAGGCGCTGACCGCCGAGGAACGCGCCACACTCGATATAAAGATCCGCGAACGCGCCATCGCCTGGGCCATCGCCGAGGCCTCGGTGGCCGAGATCGACCGGCACAACATTCTCGGCGCCACCCTGCTGGCCATGCGGCGCGCGGTGGCCGCGCTGCGCATCCGGCCGTTCGCCGCCTGGATCGACGGCAACCGTCCGCCTGCATTGGCCTTGCCGATACGCACGATCGTGGGCGGCGATGGCTGCGTACCGGCGATCAGCGCGGCGTCGGTGATCGCCAAGGTGGCCCGGGATCGTCAGATGGTCGAACTCGACGCCGCTTATCCAGGCTACGGTCTGGCTTCGCACAAGGGCTACGGCACGCCGGCGCACCGCGCCGCGCTCGCCGAACTGGGGCCTACGCCGATTCACCGGCACAGTTTCGCGCCGGTCGCGCGGGCGGCGGCGCGTCGCCGGACCACGCTGAATTTCACGTTAGGATAGGGGCGGCGACGCACTCGCCCTGTTCCAATAGCGATCCCGCCACGCCCGAGGGTTATCGATGACGACGCCTTTCGTCCATCTGCGCGTTCATACCGAGTATTCGCTGTCCGACGGTATCGTGCGCATCAAACCGTTGCTGAAGCAGGTGGCGGCGGCCGGCATGCCGGCGGTCGGGGTGACCGACAACGTCAACCTGTTCGGCATGGTGAAGTTTTACAAGGCCGCGCTCGGGGCCGGCATCAAGCCGATCGTGGGCGTGGATCTACAGGTGGACGAAGGCGCCGCGCCTGCCTCCAGGTTCACCCTCATCGCGCGCCATCGCGAGGGCTATCGCAATCTGTGCGAGATTCTCACCCAAGCTTATCTGCATGGCCAGAAGGTGGGCCAGAACGGCGGGCAGGTGCGGGTCAAGCGCGAATGGATCGTCGACAAGGCCGACGGGTTGATCGCGATTTCCGGCGGAATGAGCGGCGACACCGGCCAAGCGCTGCTGGCGGGCAAGAACGAGCTGGCCGAGCAGCATGCCCGTTATTGGCAATCGGTTTTCGGCGATTGCTATTACCTCGAACTCACCCGCTGCGGGCGGGCCGGCGAGGCCGCGTGGCTGGCCGAGACGGTGGGTCTGGCGCTGGCGACGGATATCCCGGTGGTCGCGACCAACGACGTGCGTTTTCCCGGCGCCGAGGATTTCGACGCCCACGAAGCGCGGGTGGCCATTCACGACGGTTATACCCTGGCCGATCCGCGCCGGCCACGCCATTACACGGCACAGCAGTACCTCAAGACGCCGGAGGAGATGGCCGAGCTGTTCGCCGATCTGCCCGAGGCGATCGAGAACTCGGTGGAGATCGCGCGCCGGGCCAATCTCGAGCTTACGCTCGGCGAGAACGTGCTGCCGGACTTCCCGGTGCCGGACGGCCACGACACCGATTCGTTTCTCAAGGCTGAGTCCGAGGCCGGGCTCGGTGAACGCCTCGAGGATCTGTATCCGGATGCGGATGTACGCGCGGCCCGGCGCGAGGAATACGACACGCGGCTTGCCCACGAGCTCGATGTCATCAAGACCATGGGCTTTCCCGGCTACTTCCTGATCGTCGCCGATTTCATCCGCTGGGCGCGCGAAAACGGGGTGCCGGTGGGCCCGGGCCGCGGCTCGGGCGCCGGCTCGCTGGTGGCCTACGCGCTTGGCATCACCGATCTGGACCCGCTGGCCTACGACCTGCTGTTCGAACGTTTTTTAAACCCCGAACGCGTGTCCATGCCCGACTTCGACGTCGACTTCTGCATGGACGGCCGCGACCGGGTGATCGAATACGTGGCCGATGCCTACGGCCACGAGAAGGTCAGCCAGATCATCACCTACGGCACGATGGCGGCCAAGGCGGTGGTGCGCGATGTCGGGCGCGTGCTGGGTCATCCCTACGGCTTCGTCGACCGGATCGCCAAGCAGGTGCCGTTCGCGCCGGATATGACGCTGACGCGGGCGCTGGAGGAATCCGAGGAACTGCGCGCTTCGCGCGAGGACGAGGAAGTCGGTTATCTGCTCGATCTGGCGCTGTCGCTGGAGGGCCTCTCCCGCAACGCGGGCAAGCATGCCGGCGGCGTGGTCATCGCGCCCTCCAATCTGATCGATTTCACCCCGCTGTACTGCGAGGCGGGCGGCACCAACCGGGTGACCCAGTTCGACAAGGACGACGTGGAAGCGGTCGGCTTGGTCAAGTTCGACTTCCTCGGCCTGCGCACACTGACCATCATCAACAACGCGGTTCAGGTGGCTAATGCGCGATTGCAGGCGGCGGGCCGAAACGCGATCGACGTGCGCCAGATTCCGCTGGACGACAAGGCGTCCTTCGAACTGCTAAAAAAGGGCGACACCACGGCGGTCTTCCAGCTTGAATCCTCGGGTATGCGGCGTCTGATCAAACGCCTGGCTCCGGCCGAGTTCGAGGACATCATCGCGCTGGTCGCGCTGTACCGGCCCGGTCCGCTGGAATCCGGCATGGTCGAGGACTTCATCGACCGCAAGCACGGCCGGGCCAAGGTCGTGTACCCGCACAACAGTTTGGCCGAGGTGCTGGAGCCGACCTACGGCGTGATTCTGTATCAGGAGCAGGTGATGCAGATCGCGCAGGTGTTAGCGGGCTATACGCTCGGCAACGCCGATCTGCTGCGCCGCGCCATGGGCAAGAAAAAGCCCGAAGAGATGGCCAAGCAGCGCGACGGCTTCGTCAAGGGCGCGGTCGAGAACGATATCGAGGAGGACACCGCCGCCTATATCTTCGACCTGGTCGAGAAGTTCGCCGGTTACGGCTTCAACAAGTCGCATTCGGCGGCCTATGCGCTGGTCTCTTATCAGACCGCTTGGCTGAAAACGCATTACCCGGCCGATTTCATGTCGGCGGTGCTGTCGGCGGATATGGATCACACCGACAAGGTCGTGATCATGATCGACGAGTGCCACCGGCTCGGGATCGATGTGGCGCCGCCCAATGTCAACGCCTCCGAATACAACTTCTCGGTGGTCGACGATGCGGCCATTCGCTACGGCCTCGGCGCGATCAAGGGCCTGGGCCGCGGCGCGATCGAGATGCTCATCGCCGAGCGTCGCGAAGGCGGCGCTTTCGCCAATCTCTACGATTTTTGCCGGCGCGCGGATACGTCCAGAATCAACCGGCGTGCGATCGAGGCGTTGATCAATGCCGGCGCGCTGGACGATCTCGGGGGCAACCGGGCCAGCCTCATGCACGGCGTGACCCGGGCGCTGGCCGCCGCCGATCAGGATCGCAGCGCGGCGAGCGTCGGTCAGAACGATATGTTCGGGCTGGCCGAGAGCCCGGATACCGCCGGCCCGCCGTTGCAATATCTCGACGAATGGCCGGAGGACGAGCGTCTCCGGGCCGAGCGCGATACGCTGGGGCTGTATTTGACCGGGCATCCGATCAAGGCGTGGGAGGCCGAGCTCGAACGGATGACCGACGGCAAGATCGCCGATCAGGTCGCCGCCATGCCACGCCCGGAAGAGGGCGGTGCGGGGCGGCGTGGCCCGCGCAAGAGCGCGGTGGTCGCGGGGCTGGTGGTCGATGTCCGGCGCATGAAGAAGGGCAGGCGCATCATCGTGGTGCTGGATGACGGCTCGGGCCGCATCGAGTGCCCGCTGTTCGAGGACAAGGCGGCCGAGTTCGGCCATCTGCTGGTCTCGGACACGCTGGTGATCGTCGACGGCAGCCTGTCCTACGACGATTTCTCCGACGGCTTTCGGCTGAACGCCAACACGGTGATGGACATCGAGACCGCGCGCGCGGCCTACGCCAGTCGTATTTTGTTACAACTGCAGTCCGAGGCGGCGCTGGACGTTGGCGCGCTGGCCGGCTGTGTCGCCCGCTACAAGGCCGATGCCGGATGCGATGTGGTGCTGCGCTACGCCAACTCGGATGCGCACGCGGTACTTACCTTGGGCGAAACACGGCTGCGTCTGTGCGAGGATCTGCTGGCCGATTTGAAGAGTCTCGTGGGTGCGGACAAAGTGCAAGTACGTTATCGTCGCGCCTAGGAGCCTATCGGACTCAGGATGATTCTACTGCGCTGGTGGGACACCGGCATAAATTCCCCCGATTTTTCGTTACGTAGATCACTATGCGCCTCAAAATCGTGAAAATTTCTGCTCGCCGTCCCACCATGCTCGCTACGAATCCCCGAGTCCGATAGGCTCCAGACGACCGCTCGCTGATCCGACAACCGGTAAATAAACGAGACGATGGCGCAAAAAAACATCGATTATCTGGACTTCGAACAACCGATCGCCGAGCTGCAGGAGAAGATCGAAGAGCTGCGCTTCGTCGCCGACGGCAGCGAGGTCAACCTGTCCGAGGAAATCACCCGCCTCGAGGACAAGCGCAAGCATCTGACCGAGCAGATCTTCTCCAAGCTGTCGACGTGGCAGGTCGCACAAATGGCGCGTCATCCGCTGCGGCCTTATACCCAGGACTACATCGACGGCATGTTCACCGAGTTCGTCGAACTGCACGGCGATCGCACGTACAGCGACGATCCGGCGATTATCGGCGGCACCGCGCGGCTCGGCGGCCAGCCGGTGATGGTGATCGGGCATCAGAAAGGCCGCGACACCAAGGAAAAGATTCACCGCAATTTCGGCATGCCGCGGCCCGAGGGTTATCGCAAGGCACTGCGCCTGATGAAGACCGCCGAGCGTTTCAAGCTGCCGGTGCTGACTTTCATCGACACCCCGGGGGCTTACCCCGGCATCGGCGCCGAGGAGCGCAACCAGTCCGAGGCGATCGCGCGCAATCTGTTCGAAATGGCCAAGCTGCGGGTGCCGGTAATCTGCACCGTGGTCGGCGAGGGCGGCTCCGGCGGCGCGCTCGCGATCGGCGTGGGCGACCAGCTCATGATGCTCCAGTACAGCATCTATTCGGTGATCTCGCCGGAGGGTTGTGCCTCTATCCTCTGGAAATCGGCCGACCAGGCCGAAGACGCGGCCGAAGCCATGCGCGTGTCGTCGGTCGATCTCAAGCGGCTCGAATTGGTCGACGAGGTCGTGGACGAGCCGCTCGGCGGCGCGCACCGCGACCCCGAACAGCTGATGGACCGGCTCAAGGATCGTCTGCTCACCCATATGTCGCGCCTGCAGCATATGAGCGTCGAGGAACTGCTCGATGCGCGCTACAAGCGTTGGATGGCCTTCGGCGACTTCAAGTCGGCCAGCTGAACGCCCGAGTAAGGCAGCGGTGTCGATGCGCGCCGGCCCGGAAGCGGTGCGGCGGGCGGATACGACATGAATGCGCAAACGCAATTGACCGCCGCGTTGACACCCGGCCCGCCGAATACGAGCGCGCTCGTGGTGGCCTATAGCGGCGGGCGGGATTCCACCGCGCTTTTATACGCGCTGGCGCACAGCGGCCCGGCGATCGCGATCCGGGCGGTGCATATCTGCCATCGGCTGGAGACCGCGGCCGAGGCATGGGCGGAACACTGCCGGCGTTGCTGTGAAGCGCTCGGGATCGATTTCGTGCGGCGCGATATTCAGGTCGATACGCGTCGCGGCGGCCTGGAAGCGGCGGCGCGCGCGGCGCGTTATGCCGAACTGCGTCGCTGGATCGGGCCGAACGAGGTGCTGGTGACCGCCCACCACGCGGACGACCAGGCCGAGACATTTCTACTGCAGGCGTTGCGCGGCGCCGGTGTTGCCGGTCTTGCCGGCATGCCGGCGCTGGCCGCGTTCGGCGCGGGACGGCTATGGCGTCCCTGGCTCGATGTGCCGCGCGCGGCGATCACCGCCTATGCCCAAGCCCACGGTCTGGAATGGGTCGAGGACGAAACCAATCGCGACTCGCGGCGCGCCCGCGGTTATCTGCGATCCGAGGTCTGGCCGGCGTTAATCGCACAATGGCCGGCGGCCGCCGAGACGCTGTCGCGCAGCGCCGGCTGGGCGGCGCAGGCGACCGAGGCGATCGCGGCGCTGGCCGAAGTCGACCGGGCCGCGGTCGGCAACGAAGATGCCACCCTGGCTATCCCGGCCCTGTCCGAGCTGTCGTTCCCGCGGCAGTCCGAGGTGCTGCGCTGGTGGCTTGCCGAACAGGGGCGCGATCGGCCCGGTCATCGCCACGTGGCCGAAATTCGGCGCCTGCTTGGCGCACGCGAACACGCCGGGCCCCGGGTTGCGTTCGCGTCCACCGAGGTGCGGCGCTTCGACGGGCGTCTGTTCGCCATGGCGCGCCTGCCGGCCGCCCCGGCGCCCGGCACGGTCATCGAATGGCCGATAGGATGCGCTAGCTTGGCGCTGCCGCCCGGCTGCGGCCGAATCGCGATCGAGCCGAACACGCAGCTCGAACGCCCGCACGATCTGCGTATCGTGTTCAACGAACCGGGTGCGCGCATGGCGCGCGCCGGCGGCGGCTCGACGCCGGTTTCCGAATGGTTGCGCGGCGCCCGGGTGCCGACCTGGGTTCGGCAACGCCTGCCGCGCATTCAGGCCGGCGATACGTTGTTGGCCGTGCCCGGAACGTGGCGCCATCCGGAGATCGCGCAGTGGTTTGGCGGGCGGGCGCCCCGGTTCGAATGGGAGCACGATCTGCCGGGTGCCCGGCAAATCTGACCGGCGAGTGGCGCGGCCGCCGTCACGGGTCGCGCAGGTCGCCTCGCCGGCCCGATCGTGAATCCGGTGCTACGCCCGATGCGGCGGTCGCGGGCGCGTGTTCGCGTTGTTTGCGCCCCGGCTTTGGGCTAGCATGCGCGGCAAGAACCTTCCCTCGACCCCTCAAGAGCGCGCATGGCTGGGCACGCGATTGGCACTCGTTATATTTTTGTCACCGGCGGGGTCGTGTCCTCGCTCGGCAAGGGCATCGCGGCCGCCTCGCTCGGCGCACTGCTGGAAGCCCGCGGCCTGTCGGTTTCGGTGATCAAGCTGGACCCGTATCTAAACGTCGATGCGGGCACGATGAGCCCGTTCCAGCACGGCGAGGTTTATGTCACGCGCGACGGCGCCGAGACCGATTTGGACCTCGGTCACTACGAGCGTTTTCTCAAGACCCGGACCTCGCGGCTGTCGAATTTCACCACCGGCCAGATCTACAACAACGTCATCAATAAAGAGCGCCGCGGCGATTATCTCGGCGGCACGGTGCAGGTCATTCCGCATATCACCGACGAGATCAAGCGGGCCGTCCTGGAAGGCGGCGAGGGCGCCGATATCTGCCTGGTGGAGATCGGCGGCACGGTCGGCGATATCGAGTCGCTGCCGTTTTTGGAGGCGATCCGTCAGTTCGGCGTAGAGCTCGGCCACGAGCGCGTGCTGTTTATGCACCTGACGCTGGTGCCCTATATCCCGTCTTCCGGCGAACTCAAGACCAAGCCGACCCAGCATTCGGTCAAGGAGTTGCGCTCGATCGGCATCCAGCCGGATATCCTGATCTGCCGCACCGACCGCGCCCTGCCGGAGAACGAGCGCCGCAAGATCGGATTGTTCACCAACGTGACCGATCGCGCGGTGATCGCGGCGGTCGACGTGGACGATATCTACAAAATGCCGGGCCTGTTGCAGAGCCAGCATCTCGACGATCTGGTCATCGACCATTTCTCCATGAGCGCGCCCCGGGCGGACTTGTCGAACTGGGCCGCGCTGGTGGATGCGCGCAGCACCCAGGACGTGTCGGTGCGAGTGGCGATGGTCGGCAAGTACGTCGATCTGGCCGACGCCTATAAGTCGGTCAACGAAGCGCTGTCGCACGCCGGGCTACACACGGCCACTCGGGTCGATATTCATTACGTCGATTCGGAAACGGTCGAAAAGGACTCGGCGGGCGCCCTGGCCGACTGCGACGCGATTCTCGTGCCGGGCGGGTTCGGCGAGCGCGGCATCGAAGGCAAGATCGCGGCCGCCCGCTACGCGCGCGTCAACGGCGTGCCGTATCTGGGCATCTGCCTCGGCATGCAAGTCGCGTGCATCGACTTCGCCCGCGATATCGCCGGGCTGGCGGGCGCCCACAGCACCGAGTTCAATCCGGAACCGACGCATCCGGTTATCGCCCTGGTCACCGAATGGACCGACGCCGGCGGAGGGCGTCAGACCCGCGACGCCGGCGTCGATATGGGTGGCACCATGCGTCTGGGCGAGCAGCGCTGCCGGCTGGTGGCCGACACGCTTGCGCACCGTAGCTACGGCGCGGACGAAATCTTCGAGCGCCACCGGCATCGTTACGAATTCAATAATCACTACCGCGACGCGCTGGCCGGCAAGGGTCTCGTGTTCTCGGGTTTCTCGGTCGAGGATGATCTGGTGGAAATCGTCGAGCTGCCCGACCATCCGTGGTTTCTGGGCTGCCAGTTCCATCCGGAATTCACCTCCACGCCGCGCGCGGGGCATCCGCTGTTCATGGGTTTCATCATGGCCGCGCGCGCGCGGTGTCTGAAATGAACCTCGCCGGTTTCGACATCGGCGGCAATGCGCCGCTGTTCGTCATCGCGGGCCCGGACAGCCTGGAATCCCAGCAGCTTTCGATCGATATCGCCGGGCACGTCGCCGAGATCTGTGTCGATCTCGGCATTGGCTATGTGTTCAAGGGTTCGTTCGACAAGGCCAACCGCAGTTCGCATGCGAGCTACCGCGGCCCCGGCCTGGACGAAGGGCTGAAAACACTGGCCGCGGTCAAGCGCGAGATCGGGGTGCCGGTGACCACCGACGTGCACCTCGAGGCCCAGGTCGAACCGGTGTCGGTCGTGGTCGACATGCTGCAGACGCCGGCCTTTCTCTGTCGCCAGACCGATTTCATCCAGACGGTGGCGGCCTCCGGCAAGCCGGTCAACATCAAGAAGGGCCAGTTTCTGTCGCCGGCCGAGATGAACGGCGTGGTCGCCAAGGCACGCGAGGTCGGCGGCCGCGATATTTTGGTCTGTGAGCGCGGTTTTTCGTTCGGCTACAACAATCTCGTGGTCGATATGCGCGGGCTCGCGATGATGCGCGACACCGGCTGCCCGGTGGTTTTCGATGCCACGCATTCGGTGCAACTGCCCGGCGGGCTCGGCCACGCCTCGGGCGGCGCGCGCGAACACATCCCGGTGCTGGCGCGCGCGGCGGTCGGCGCCGGGGTTTCAGGCCTGTTCTTGGAGACCCATCCCGATCCCGTCAACGCCCTGTGCGACGGACCGAACTCGCTGGCGCTGGCGCAGATGCGGGAGCTGCTGGAGACGCTGGCCGAACTCGATGGCGTGGCCAAGCGCCGCGGTGTTATGGCGCCGTCACCGCACAGCGGGTAATCTTGGCCGGACCGCAAGGCGCGGTCGCGGAGTCGAATCCACATCAAAAGCGATATTCAAAGCTATGTCGAAGATTTCCAACACGCGCGGTTATCAGGTCATCGATTCGCGCGGCAATCCCACCGTTGCCGTCACGCTCGAGCTGGAATCGGGGGCCGTCGGTACGGCCATGGTCCCATCGGGAGCTTCGACCGGCAGCCTCGAGGCCGTCGAGCTACGGGATAACGACAAGAGTCGGTATCTGGGCAAGGGCGTCACCCGCGCGGTAGCCAGCGTCAACGGTGAAATCGCGAAGAAAATCAAGGGTTTCGACGTCAACGACCAAGCCGGGCTCGACAAGATGCTGATCGATCTTGACGGCACCGAGAACAAGGGCCGTCTGGGCGCCAACGCGCTGCTGGGCGTGTCGTTGGCCGCCGCGCACGCGGCGGCCAACGAGGCGGGCCAAGGCCTGTACGCTTTTCTGGGTCACGACGAGGCCACGCACTTGCCGGTGCCGATGATGAATGTCATCAACGGCGGCGAGCATGCCTCGAACAACGTCGATATCCAGGAATTCATGATTGTGCCGGCGGGCTTTTCGAGCTTCTCCGAAGCGCTGCGCTGCGGCTGCGAGATCTTTCAGAACCTGAAGAAGCTGCTCGGCGAGCGCGGCATGTCGACCGCGGTGGGCGACGAAGGTGGATTTGCGCCGGACCTGCCCTCCAACGAGGCCGCGCTACAGACCCTGGTCGAGGCGATCGAGCGTGCCGGGTACAAGCCGGGCGAAGAAGTGTATCTCGGCATCGATGCGGCCAGCACCGAGTTCTACGATAACGGCACCTATAAGCTGGCCGGCGAGGGCCGCGATTACGACGCCAAGGGTTTCGTCGACTATCTGGCCGGACTGGTCGAGAATTACCCGATCATCACGCTCGAGGATGGCATGGCCGAGGACGACTGGGACGGCTGGGCGCTGCTTACTGAGCGGCTCGGCGAGACCATCCAACTGGTCGGCGACGATCTGTTCGTGACCAATACGCGTATCCTGCAGAAGGGGATCGAGGAAGGCATCGCCAACGCGATCCTGATCAAGCCCAACCAGATTGGCACTTTGACCGAAACCCTGCGCGCGATCGACGTCGCCACCCGCGCCGACTACGCCGCGGTGGTCTCGCATCGCTCGGGCGAAACCGAGGATTCCACCATCGCCGATTTGGCCGTGGCGACGGCCGCCACCCAGATCAAGACCGGCTCGCTGTCCAGATCCGATCGGATCGCCAAGTACAACCGCCTGCTCATGATCGAGGCCGAGTTGGGCAGCCGCGCGGTGTATCCGGGTAAGAAAGCGTTCAACTGCGAGATCTAACGTTGCGCGACGGCACCGGTACGCAAAAGTTGTCTGGACAGGTGGCGGTGTCGCGCTACAATCCGAACATGTACCGTGTCGCCGCCATCGTGCTGCTGATCATGCTTGCTGGGCTGCAATACCGGCTGTGGGTCGGTGACGGCAGCCTGGCGCAGGTGTATCACCTCGAGTCGATGCGCGGCCAAATCGCCAAGGTCAACGCGCGGCACCGGGCTCGCAACGAGGCGATGCAGGCCCAGATCGAAAATCTCAAGTCCGGTCTCGGCGCGAGTGAAGCGCGCGCGCGCGCCGAAATGGGCATGATAAAGCCGGATGAAACCTTTTTCCTGACCGTCCCGGGTAAAGAGTCCGCCCCGGCGCAGACCACGGAAGACGCTTCGGGCCGGAGCGCAAACGCCGGCTGATCGGGGCATGTCCTATCTCAACGGCGACGCCGTCGACGTCGCCGGGTTCGCCTATGTGGAAGCAGAGCCGCCCGGCCACGGGCGGTTGCGGTTCGCGCCCGACGACTTCCGGGTCGAAGAGATCTGCGATGTCGAGTTGCAGGGCGCGGGGGAACATCTATGGCTTTGGGTCGAAAAGACCGGCCTGACGACGCCCCAGGTCGCCGAGCGGCTGGCGGCATCGCTGGGTCTTGCCGTGCGCGATATCGGCTACAGCGGACTCAAGGATCGCCACGGCGTCACGCGGCAGTGGTTTTCGTTGATCTGGCCGATCAAGCGTGAGTTGCCGGCCTGGCCGAACGACCCGGACTGCCGGGTGCTCGAGGCCGCCCGTCACGGCCGTAAATTGCGGCGCGGAACCCATCGTGCCAATCGGTTCGAGATCATCGTACGCGACATCGAAGATCTGGACGAGGCAGACCTTACGGCCCGCGTGTCGCGCGTTCGTGGCGCCGGCGTGCCGAATTATTTCGGTCCGCAGCGCTTCGGCCACGGTGGGCGCAATATCGCGCTCTCGCGCGCGCTGTTTTCGGGGCGACGTCTGTCACGCGGACGCCGCGGCTTCGCGCTGTCCGCGGCCCGTTCGCTGATCTTCAACGCGGTGCTCGACGCCCGTTTGCGCGCCGACACCTGGCCGGGCCCGCTGCGCGGGGATGTGTTCATGCTGGCCGGTTCTCGCAGTGTGTTCGCCGCGGCCACGACCGACGAATCCTGGGATTCGCTGCTCGAACGGGCTGCGCGCGGCGATATCCGGCCGACCGGCCCGATGCCGGGGCGACCCGGCAGCGCCGCTGTCCGGCCGACCGATGCCGCCGCCGAGATCGAAAATCGTGTGCTTACAGGGCTGTCCGAGTTCGTCGATGGCCTGTCGGCGTTCGGCGTCGATGCCGAGCGTCGCGCGCTATGCCTGCCGGTGGCGGATCTGGCGGCCGAAGTCGCCGGCCGCGACCTGCGGTTGTCCTTCTCCTTGCCCGCCGGTGCGTTCGCCACCAGCGTGCTCCGCGAACTCGTGCGCGTAGAGGACGTGGCCGCTCACGGCTGATACCAATCTGCAAAAGCAATGACCTACCAGTCAAAAACAATCCGCAAATAAGCGCAAATGCACGCGAATAAGACACGCTTATGCGCTTTTTCCGCTTTCATTTGCGTTTATTGGCGTTCATTTGCGGACGAATTCTGGCTTCATGAAGATCGATCAATCTTTATGAGGGTAGGTATGAGAGCGGGCTACGCTTTTCTGAGCAGCACGTAGAGCGCGCCGGTGCCGCCATCCACCGGCCGCGCCGAGGCATAGGCCAGCACTTCCTCGCGCTGGCGCAGCCAGCCGGCGACCTTGATCTTGAGCACCGGGCCGCGGTGGCCCGAACGCAATCCCTTGCCGTGTACGATGCGCACGCAGCGATAGCCGCGAGCCAGCGCTTCCTGCAGGAATTCGGTCAGACAGCGGCGCGCGACTTCGACCACCATGCCGTGCAAGTCGATCTCGGCCTGGCAGCGGTAGTGGCCGCGGCGCAGGCGCCGGATCACGGCATGCTGGACGCCTTCGCGCCGATGCACCAGATCGTCACCGGTTTCGATATCGGGATCGGGCGGCGCGTCGGCGAGCAATTCGGCCATCACGGCAGCCTCGTCGGCCTCGCGCATGCGCGGCCGCGCCGAGGGCAGGGGGCGAGCCGGCGCGCGCCGGCTGTTCCGGCGCACCGTCGCCATCGGGCCGACCATATTGCGGAACAGCGCGCTATCCTCGGCGCTGATGCCGTCGTCGTGGCTGTCCGATTCGCTCATGGTCGCATTGCTCCCGCGGGATCGGTGGGTCGCGGCCGGCACGGCAAAGCCAAAACCGGGCCTTGATGAGCTATCCTAGAACCTGTCGGCGTTTCGTGCGAGGCCCGCGTTGGACCCGCGAATCATGTGGGGCGAGACGTAATCCGGGTAACGCCGCAGGAAACGTCGACGGCCCTACCGGGCTGAACGCGCGCATGCACGCGCGTCGGTATCACGCAAGCTTGTCTGTTCATGCGACTACTTCTGAGTAACGACGACGGATGCCACGCACCCGGCCTCGCGGCGCTGCGCGCGGCCATGGCCGAGGTCTGCGACGAAATCGTCACCGTGGCGCCCGACCGCAATCGCAGCGGCGCGAGCAATTCCCTCACGCTGGAGCGCCCGCTGCGCGTGCGCGAGGTCGACGACAACGTGTTCGCGGTCGACGGCACGCCGACGGATTGCGTGCATCTGGCCACGACCGGCCTGTTCGACCCGAATCCGGACATGGTCGTTTCGGGCATCAACACCGGCGCGAACCTCGGTGACGACGTTCTGTATTCGGGCACGGTCGCGGCCGCCACCGAGGGCCGCTCGCTGGGCTTGCCGGCGATCGCGATCTCGCTGGTCGGCGACGACTGCGTTCACTACGACACAGCCGCCCGTGTCGCAGTGGCCATGGTGGCTTTGCTGGCCGCGCATCCGTTGCCCGCCGATACGATTCTCAACGTCAACGTGCCGGACCTGGCGCACGCCGATCTGGCCGGCTACCGCGCCACGCGCCTGGGTTATCGCCACCGCGCCGAAAAGCTCGTCGCCGATCGCGATCCGCGCGGGCGGCGGGTGTACTGGATCGGCCCGGCCGGCGGCCAGGCCGACGCCGGCCCGGGGACGGATTTTCACGCGATCAACGACGGCTACGTTTCGATCACGCCGCTGCAGATCGATCTGACCCGGCACGCGAGCATGTCGTCGTTGTCCGACTGGCTGGAAAAGCTGTGATGATCGAGCCGGACAAGCACCCGCACGTGCGCGGTTTCGGCATGGCCTCGGCGCGCAGCCGGGCGCGTCTGGTCGCGCGGCTGGAACAACTCGGCGTTCGCGATGAGCGCGTGCTCGATGCGATGAACCGCGTGCCGCGTCACATGTTCGTGGATGAAGCGATGACCAGCCGCGCCTACGACGATACGGCACTGCCGATCGGCTACGGTCAGACCATCTCCCAGCCCTATATCGTGGCGCAGATGACCAGCCTGCTACTGGCAGCCGACGAGCGTCCGGACCATGTGCTGGAAATCGGCACCGGCAGCGGTTATCAGGCCGCGGTGCTGGCCGAGCTGTTCGACACGGTTTACACGGTCGAGCGCATCAAGCCGCTCTACGAGCAGGCCCGCCGGCGCTTCGCCGAACTCGGCTATCGCAACGTCCGCGCCCGCGAGGCGCGCGACGACATGCTCGGGCTGCCGTCCTACGGGCCGTTTGATGCGATCCTGGTCACGGCCGGCGCCGAGAACCTGCCGACTGCGCTCACCGAGCAGCTCGCCGAAAACGGGCGCATGATCGTACCCGTGGGCGCTTCCGGCGGCGGCCAGCGTCTGGTGGTCGTGCGCCGTCAGGGGCCGTCGTTTTCGCGCGATGACCTCGACGCGGTAAGCTTCGTCCCGCTGATCGAAGGGCACGATTAGGAACTGTAAATGCGTTGCGTCCGGCCTTGCCGAAATTCGCCGATGGCCGTTGCCGGGCGCCCCGCGTCGGGCCCGGTGCGGAGTGCGCACGTCGAATGCACGCGCGGATGACATCGCGCAAGCCCGGCCCTTGGCGCCGGCTCTACGACGCCGTGGTCCGCGCCGCGGCGCACCGCCACGCGCAGACGTGGCTTTTCATATTGGCTTTTGCCGAGAGTTCGTTCTTTCCGATCCCGCCGGACGTCATGCTTATTCCGATGACGCTGGCCCGGCGCGCGCGCTTTCTTCGCTATGCGCTCATCGCCACGATCGGCTCGACGCTGGGCGGCCTGTTCGGCTATCTGATCGGCGCCTTGTTTATCGACCAGATCCAGCCGTGGCTGGCCGATCTGGGCTACGCGCAAGGCTATGCAACGGTTCGTCATTGGTTCGCCGAATACGGCTTTTGGGCGGTACTGTTTGCCGGTTTTTCCCCGGTGCCCTATAAACTTTTTACGATCGCCGCGGGCGCACTCGGCATGCCGGTATCGGCGTTCACGCTTGCATCGGTGGTCGGGCGCGGCGCACGGTTTTTTTTGATCGCCGGACTCGTGCGCTGGCTCGGGCCCGCGTTCGAGGACCATCTACTCAAGTATCTGGACTGGATCGGATGGATATTCGTCGTTTTGGTCGTCATTGCTTATCTGGGATATCGCCTGGTCTAGGCGTCTGTGCCGTAGAAAGCAAACGGGCTGCGGCGCCCCCACTTCGGCCAGATTTTGCGGGCGTTTTCGTCATATAGTCACCACTATGCTCCTCAAACGCCCGCAAAATCTGCCTCGAATTGGGAACGCCTCGCTCCATTTATTCCTACGGCGCAGACTCCTAGGTCCGCGGTTCCCGGGGCGAGGCGTCGGCATGGCCTTGCTGATCGCGCTGGCCACGCTGGTCGCCGGGTGCTCGATCAATCGGGCCATGCAGCCGGGCAGCTATACCGTGGTGCGCGGCGACACGCTGTCCGGGATCGCCCAGCGCTACGGCATCGATTGGCACAAGCTGGCGCGCTGGAACCATATCGGCCCGCCATACCGGCTCAGCGTGGGCCAGCAGCTCGCGCTCGAGCCGTATCCGCCGCTCGACTACGCCCATATGCCCAACAACGGCCGCCATGCGCAGCGGCCGGCGCGCGCGCCGGCCCCCGGCGGCCGCACTCAGCCGCTGGCCATGCCCGGCGCGCCGACCGTTACCCGCAATTCGACGGCTAACGGCCCGAGCCGCCCGACCGGCCGCGACGAGAATGCCGGGGCCACGCGCCGGGAAGAGAATTCCATCGACAGCGCCACCTCGTCCGCCGTGACCCGGCAGACCACGGTCAAGGCCGGCGGTCCGAGCGCGGATGGTTGGCAGTGGCCGGCCAGCGGGGCATTGCTGAGCGACTACGATTCCTCGGCGCGGCATCGCGGCATCGAAATCGGCGGCAAGGTCGGGGCGCCGATCTATGCCGCCTCCAGCGGCACGGTGGTTTATAACGGCACCGGCCTGAAAGGCTATGGCAAGCTGATCATCATCAAGCACGACCCGCATTATCTGTCGGCCTACGGCTTCGTCGACAAAAGTCTGGTCGAGCAGGGCCAGACCGTGTCCGCCGGCGCGCATATCGCGAACATGGGCCTCGGCCCGGGCAGCAAACCGATGCTGCATTTCGAGATTCGCAAGGACGGCGAACCGGTCGATCCCGAAACGCTGCTGCCCGAGCGCTGAACCCGCTCTACATGCCGGTAGTGCCGGGCCCATGAATCTGGCAGACTTCGACGTTTGACCGATTGCCAATACGGGATTTTCCCAGGCTCCACCCGTCGTCCGCCGCGCGGGCGATCAACCGCCTAAACCGACATGTCCGACGCTTCATCGAAATCCAACTTCGTACGCATCAACCGTTTGCCGCCGTACGTGTTCGCGATTATCAACGAGTTGAAGCAGGCGGCGCGAGCGCGCGGCGAGGACATCATCGATTTCGGCATGGGCAATCCGGATCGGCCGACGCCGGACCATATCGTCGACAAACTCACCGAGGCGGCGCAGCGGCCGGATACGCATCGTTATTCGGTCTCGCGCGGCGTGCTGCGCCTGCGCCAGGCGATTTCGGCCTGGTACAAGCGCCGTTACGATGTGGCTATCGACCCCGAAAGCGAAGCGATCGTCACGATGGGCTCCAAGGAGGGCCTGGCGCATTTGATGCTGGCTATTCTCGAGCACGGCGATCAGGTGTTGGTGCCCAACCCGGCGTACCCGATTCACCCGTATGGCGCGGTGATCGCCGGGGCGGACGTGCGCCATGTGCGCATGACGGCCGACACGGATTTCTTCGCCGAGCTGGAAAAAGCGATCAAGGAATCCTGGCCGCGGCCGAAGATGATGCTGCTGAATTTTCCCAGCAATCCGACCACGCAGTGCGTCGAGCTGGATTTCTTCGAGCGAATGGTCTGCATGGCGCGCGAATACGATCTGTGGATCGTGCAGGATCTGGCCTATGCCGACCTGACCTTCGACGGCTATCGGGCGCCCTCGATCCTTCAGGTGCCCGGCGCCAAGGACGTAGCCGTGGAATGCTTCACGTTGTCCAAGAGCTACAACATGCCAGGTTGGCGCGTCGGTTTCATGTGCGGCAACCGTGAACTCATCGCCGCGCTTGCGCGCATGAAGTCGTATCTGGACTACGGCATGTTCACGCCGGTCCAGGTCGCCGCCATCGCCGCGCTCAACGGGCCGCAGGACTGCGTGACCGAGATCCGCGACCTCTACGAAAAGCGCCGCAACGTGCTCTGCGACGGGCTCAACGAAATCGGCTGGCCGGTGGAACGGCCGCGGGCGACCATGTTCGTCTGGGCGCGCATTCCCGAGGCCTATCAGCATCTGGGCTCGCTCGATTTTACCAAGAAGCTGTTGGCCGACGCCCAGGTCGCGGTCTCGCCGGGCATCGGCTTCGGTGAGTACGGCGATACGCACGTGCGATTCGGTTTGATCGAGAACGATCAACGCACGCGCCAGGCGCTGCGCAATATCAAGCGTATGTTCAGACGCGATGGCGTTGTCGCGGCTTAACGTAAATCAAGGGATCTCAATGATGGAACCGGTCAAGGTCGGTGTGCTCGGCCTCGGCACCGTGGGTGCCGGTGTGGTCAATCTGCTCGCGCGCAACGGCGATGAAATCACCCGTCGCGCCGGCCGCGAGATTCGCGTTACCCGGGCGGTGGTTCGCGATATGGAGCGCGCGCGTGAATGCGATATCGGCAACATCGATATGGGAACCGACGCCCGGGCCATCGTCGAGGACCCGAACGTCGATGTGGTGCTGGAGCTGATTGGCGGCGACGGTCTGGCCTACGAGCTGGTCATGGCGGCGATCGCCAACGGCAAGCATGTGGTTACCGCCAACAAGCATCTGATCGCACTGCACGGCAACGAGATTTTCGCCGCCGCGGACGAGGCCGGCGTGGTGGTATCGTTCGAGGCGGCCGTGGCCGGTGGCATCCCGATCATCAAGGCGATCCGCGAATCGCTGGCCGCCAACCGTATCGAATGGGTTGCCGGCATCATCAACGGCACCGGCAATTTCATCCTGAGCCAGATGAATTTCGAGGACGTCACCTTCGAACAGGCGCTGGCCGAAGCTCAGATACGCGGTTTCGCCGAGGCCGATCCGACCTTCGACGTCGACGGCATCGACGCCGCGCACAAGCTGGCGATCCTCGGCAGCATCGCCTTCGGCATTCCGCTGTCGTTCGACCGCATCGTGACCGACGGCATTCGCGGGATCGCGGCCGACGATATCGAATACGCCGAAGAGCTGGGATACCGCGTCAAGCATCTCGGCATCGCCCAGCGGCAAGACACCGGCGTGGCGTTGCGCGTGCATCCCACGCTGGTTCCCGAGCGCGCGCTGCTGGCCAACGTCGAGGGCGAGAAGAACGCGATCATGGTCTACGGCGACGCGGTGGGGCCGACCGCCTACTACGGCGCCGGCGCCGGCGCCGGGCCGACCGCGTCGTCGGTGGTCGCCGATTTGATCGATACCGCACGCATGATGAGCGTCGATCCCAGCGGGCGCGTGCCGCATCTGGCGTTCCAGCCGGACCAGATCACCGCTGAGCCGATCCTTGAATCGCCGGATTTCATCTGCGGTCATTACTTTCGTGTGCAGGTGGCCGACAAGACCGGCGTGATGGCGGAGATCACCGGCATGCTCGCCGAGCTCGAGATCGGTATCGAGGCGATCCTGCAGAAGGATCCACCCACGGTCGAAGAGGATGCCCGCGTGATCATCATCACCAAGCCGGCGCGCGAAGGTACGCTGGCCGAGGCACTGGAGCATATTCGGGCGCTGCCGACCACTAGGAACGGCGTGGTGCATTATCGTGTGGCCGAGTTCGAGGACTAAAACAATGGCCGATAGCGAGCAGGGCGGCATGCGCTACATCAGTACCCGCGGCGCCGCGCCGGCGTTGGATTTCGAACAAGTCGTGCTCACCGGTCTGGCGCCGGACGGCGGCCTGTACGTGCCCGAGACCCTGCCCGAATTCTCGCATGACGAGTTGGCGGCGATGGCCGGGCTGCCGTACACCGAGATCGCGTTTCGGGTGATGAGGCCGTTCGTGGGGGGCGCGATCGGCGATGCCGATTTTCGGCGCCTCATCGAGGACACCTACGCGAGCTTCAACCACGATGCGGTCGTGCCGCTCAAGCAGCTTTCGCACAATCATCATCTGCTGGAGCTGTTCCACGGCCCGACGTTGGCGTTCAAGGACGTGGCGCTGCAGTTTCTGGGCCGTCTGCTCGACCATTTTCTCGGCAAGCGCGGCGAGAAGGGCGTGATCATGGGCGCGACCTCGGGCGATACCGGCTCGGCCGCCATCGAAGGCTGCCGGGCCTGCGATCAGCTCGATATCTTCATTCTGCACCCGCATGGCCGGGTTTCGGCGGTGCAGCGCCGGCAGATGACGACAATAGATGCGGCCAACGTGCATAACATCGCCATCGAAGGTGATTTCGACGATGCCCAGGCCATGGTCAAGGCCAGCTTCGCCGATCAGGGCTTTCTCCGGGGCACGCGCCTGATCGCCGTGAACTCGATCAACTGGGCGCGCATCATGGCCCAGATCGTTTACTACGTGGCCTCGGCGGTGACGCTCGGCGCCCCGCATCGCAAGGTCGCCTTCGCGGTGCCCTCGGCGAACTTCGGCAACCTGTTCGCGGGTTATATAGCTTATCGGATGGGCCTGCCGGTCAAGCAGTTCGTGATCGCGACCAACGCCAACGACATCCTGCACCGCACGCTCGCCGACAACGATTTCTCGCGGCGCGGGTTGGTCGCGACGCTGGCGCCGTCGATGGATATCGTGGTGTCGTCCAACTTCGAGCGGCTGCTGTTCGAAGCCTATGGACGCGACAGCGCCGCGGTACGCGATCTGCTGGAACGCGCCGCGAACGGTAAAGCGGCCATAGACGAAGCCCCGCTGGCCGAGCTGCGTCGGCTGTTTTCCAGCGACAGCGTGGACGACGACAGCATTCTCGAAGTGATTCGCGAAGCCCACCGGCACACAGGCGAACTGCTCGACCCGCACACGGCGACCGGCTACCGCGCGGCCAAGCGCTGCCGGTTCGATGCGACGACGCCCATGGTCACGCTGGCGACCGCCCATCCCGCCAAGTTCGAGGATGCAATCGTGCGGGCCGGCTTCCCCGGCGCGCCGCTGCCCGAAGCCATGGCCGGGCTCATGTCGAAGCAAGAGCGCTTCGACGTGCTACCCGCCGAACTGGCCGAAGTCCAGGCTTACGTTGCCGCCAAGCGCCGCTAAGACCGTGGCGGCCGGAACGCGCGCGGCCGCCGAGCACGAGCCGTGCATTGTCGAACGCGCCGCGCCGGACTGCGAGGGCCTGGCGCATCTTTCGCCGTTGTTGCGGCGTGTCTACACCGGTCGCGGCATACGCCAGGCCGGCGCGCTGGACTATCGGCTGGCCGGCCTGCCCGATTTCTCGGCGCTGAAAGGCATCGACGCGGCGGTCGATGAGCTGGAAGCCGCCGTTATTGCGCACCGTCCGATTCGTATCGTCGGCGATTTCGACACGGACGGAGCGACCAGCACCACGCTCGCGCTCGACGTGCTGGAAACGCTCGGCGCCTGCGTCGATTTCTTCATGCCGCAGCGCACTACTCACGGTTATGGGCTGTCGCCGGCCGTGGTCGAGGCGATCGGCGGTGCGCCGGACGCGGGCGGGCTGATCCTGACCGTGGACAACGGCATCGCCTCGGTCGCCGGCGTCGAAGCGGCCCGCGCCGTCGGTTGGCGCGTGGTGGTCACCGACCACCATCTGCCCGGCGAGGCGCTGCCGGCGGCCGAGGCGATCGTAAACCCGAACCAGCCCGGCTGCGGCTTCATCTGCAAGCATCTCGCCGGCGTGGGCGTGGTGTTCTATGTCATGGCCGCGTTGCGGGCGCGCATGGCGGCGCGCGGCGTTGCAAAATTGCCGCGCATGGGCGATCTGCTGGATTTGGTGGCCGTCGGCACGGTGGCCGATGTCGTGGCGCTGGATCATGTCAACCGCACGCTGGTCAGCCAGGGGCTGCGCCGGATTCGGGCAGGGCGCGGGCGCCCGGGCATCGTGGCCTTGGCCGAGATCGCCGGACGCGATCCGCGACGGCTGGATACCGACGACATCGGCTTCGCGATTGGCCCGCGCATCAACGCCGCCGGCCGGCTGGAGGACATGCGGCTCGGCGTCGCCTGTCTGCGTGCGGCCGATCTTGACGACGCGCGCCGTGCGGCTGAGACCCTGGCCTCGATCAATCGCCAGCGGCGTAACGTGCAACAGCGGATGCAGAGCCAGGCCGAGGCCGCGCTCGAGCGACTGGCCACCCTCGATCAAAGCCCGGCGGCGCTGGTCGTGCACGAGACCGACTGGCACGAAGGCATCGTGGGCCTGATCGCCTCGCGTCTGCGCGAGCGTATTCATCGGCCGGTGGTGGCTTTCGCCCCGGGCGCGCGCGGTGAACTGAAAGGCTCGGCGCGCTCGATTCCGGGGCTGCATATCCGCGACGCGCTGGCGGCGGTGGATGCGGTGGCGCCGGACCTGATCACGCGCTTCGGCGGGCATGCGCAGGCGGCCGGGTTGTCGTTGCCGGCCCACGCACTCGCCGAGTTCTCGCGTCGTTTCGAGGCGGCGGTGGCGGCGCGGCTCACGCCGGCCATGATTACCCGGGAGTTTGTCACCGACGGCGAACTGGCCGGCCCCGATCATTGTCTTGAAGCCGCCGCGCGGCTGCGCGAGGCCGGGCCGTGGGGCGCGGGTTTCGATGCACCGCTTTTTCACGGCGCCTACCACGTGCTCGGCCAGCGCGTGGTCGGCAGCGGGCATCTCAAACTCACGGTTCAGGCCTGCCTCGGCGGCGAACCGATCGAGGCCATGATCTTTCATCGCGACGAACCGCTCGACGCGGCGCGTGTCCACCGGCTGGTGTTCCGGCTCCTGGTCAACGAGTTTCGCGGCCGCCAGCGCGCGAATCTGATCGTCGAGCACTGCCGCGTGGATGCGCCGGGTCTGGTGCGGCGCGCGGCCACGCCCGACTAGAGCAATTTCCACCTTTTTAAAGTTATTTATCCGCAGATGAACGCAGATTTACGCAGATTGAGTAAGCGTCAAATCAGCTCCCCAGCGGATGTTCAGGCTGTGCTCTTTTGCCAGAAAACGGTTATGACTGTTCACTAAAAGTGCAAAATGCTATAGGGGCCGAGACATCGCTTATGCGACAGGATTACGACACACGAAAGCCCTTGTGCGACCGTCCATAGGAGCGCGATCGCAGCCTCTCAAAAAGCTCGTTATTAGAAAGATGCTATTGCGCGAGACTTAGCGTGCGATTGCTTTCCGGTTCGCGAGATGATCTCTCGACGGGCGGTCAAACGAGCCAGAAAAACATGCTATTTTTATCCGGGAAACCGGGCTACACGTCACCGGTGAGGAAGTCGATCGTTGGTTGCAATCCTGGGGCACGGACGATGAACAGCCTGCGCCTGCATGCCACGAGTAATCACGACCCGCAACGCAGTTGCGGGCTTGCAGCGGTGTCGACGTTTTCTCGACGACACGGGCTACTAAATGACCGCGGTGGTGGTATGGGACGAACTGCGAGATATGGCGCTGGGTGAGAACTTCGCCGGCCGC
>NZ_DASSKM010000153.1:0-3131 GCF_035690525.1 Salinisphaera sp. | reverse complement strand
CGCCCAATCTGACTCTCGACCATCGGGCCTTGATCGATGCCGGAATCAACGACTGGGGCGGCATTTCCCCGGTGACCTCCGATTTCATCAATCCGGAGCGGGCCTGGCCCGAAATCGACGCGCTGGCCCGAACCACGGTTGCCGCCGGATATGAACTGGCCGAACGCCTGACCGTATACCCCGAATATGCCCGCGCCGACAGGGGTTATCTCGCCCCACGCCTGGCGAAACGCGTATTCGATCTCAGCCGCGAGGGCGGTCTGGCCGTAAACCAATACGCTGGAACGCGCACCGCATCATGATCCATCCCGAACCCCAATTCGATATTCCGCCCTCGGCGCAACCCGCGTCGCCGAACCTGGCGGACGCCAGCCCCGAGTTCGGCGCGATTCTTGAGCGCGCGCTTGACGGGCGCGAGATCAGCGAAGCCGAAGGGCTGGCGCTGTTCGGCGCCGAGGGCCGCGACCTCGATGCGCTCACGGCCACCGCCGATGTCATCAGACACCGACACAGCGGCCCCAACGTCAGCTTCGTGGTGACCCGCAACATCAATTTCACGAACGTCTGCTACATGGGCTGTCGTTTCTGCGGCTTCGCCAAACATCGCGAGGACGATGGCGCCGAGCTGTTGTCGCTCGAGGAAGTGGCCGCGCGCGCCAGACAAGCCGAAGACCGGGGCGCGACCGAAGTGTGCATCCAGGGCGGTCTGCATCCGGACATACCGGGCGATCATTATCGGAACATCGTTCGGGCGATCAAGGCGGAAGTGCCCGATATTCATATCCATGCCTTCTCGCCGTTCGAGATCTGGTACGGGCACAAGAAGCGCCGCATGTCCGTGGAAGCCTTTCTCGAGGATCTCAAGGCGCAGGGGCTGGGCACGATTCCCGGCACCGCGGCCGAGATCCTGGATACCGAGGTCCGGAAACGTCTGACCCGCAACAAGCTGAGCGCCGAGCAATGGCTGTCGATCGTCAAGGCCGCCCACCGGGTCGGGCTGCGCAGCACCGCGACGATCATGTACGGGCACGTCGATGCGCCGCGCCACTGGGCCGCGCATATCGCGTTGCTGCGCGAGATCCAGAAGGAGACCGGCGGCTTCACCGAGTTCGTGCCGCTCGGGTTTGTCCATTACGACAGCCCGCTGTATCGCAGCGAATCGGATGTGCGTCCCGGTCCGACCCGCGACGACAACCTGCGCATGCATGCCGTGGCGCGCATCATGCTGGCCGGCTGGATCGACAATATTCAGGCGTCCTGGCCGAAGCTCGGCCCTCAAGGCGCTCAGCAACTGCTGCACGCCGGCGCCAACGACATGGGCGGCACGCTCATGAACGAAAGCATTACGCGTGCGGCCGGCGGGCGCTTCGGTCAGGAAATGACGCCTCGGGAAATGGCTCGACTCATCCGCGCGGCCGGGCGCATCCCGGTACAACGCGACACGGGATATAACACGCTCACCGTTTACGATACCCACGATCCCGCCGATACGCCGCCGCTAGTTTCGCGAACAACAACCCAGAGTCCGATTCGGTTTCTGGACCAATTCACGGAGCCGGCGCGGTGAGCGCCGGCCCGCGAATCACGTTGCTCGCCGGTGGCGTCGGCGGCGCCAAGATGGCCGAAGGTCTGGCGGCATCCCGCTATGGCCGCGCGCTGACCGTGATCGGCAATATCGGCGACGACCACGAATTTCACGGGCTCCATGTCTCGCCCGATATCGACACCATGATCTACAGCCTTGCGGGACTGGTCGACCGCGATCAGGGTTGGGGGCTGGCCGGTGAGACGTATCGAACGCTGGACAGGCTCGCCTTGCTTGGCGCCGAAACCTGGATGAAGCTCGGCGATCTGGACTTCGCGACGCATATCCGCCGTTCCAAACTGCTGCGTGCCGGCCACCGACTCACCGAGATCGTGGCAATCCTCGCGCGCCATTGCGGTGTCGAAACGCCGATTCGATTGCCGACGGACGATCCGGTCCGAACAAAGCTCAAGACCGAGATCGGCTGGCTCGATTTCCAGGAATACTTCGTCCGCGAGCGCTGCCGGCCGACGGTATACGACATCGCGTTCGCCGGCGCCGAGAATGCAGTGCCGACTCCGGAAGCGTTATCGGCGATCGCAGACGCCGACCTGATCCTTGTGGCGCCGAGCAACCCACTGGTGAGTATCGGCCCGATGCTCGCGGTGCCCAGTTTCGAAGACGCACTGCGAGCGAGTTCTGCCGTCAAGCTCGCCATCTCGCCGCTGATCGGCGGCCGTACCGTCAAGGGGCCCGCGGATCGCATGCTCGAAGCCCAGGGCTATCGGCCCGATCCCATCGGCCTGGCCGACTTCTACGGCGATCTGGTCGACGGTTTCGTGATCGATCGCGTGGACGGCGGGCTGGCCGGGACGCTGCGCGACAAGGGCTTCGACATAATCGAAGACGACATTCTGATGCGCGATGCGGACGACAAACGCCGGCTGGCCGAATCGACCGTTGCGCACGCGCTGACACCCGGCCACGCCTCGTGCCGGTGAATATCGTCATTCCGGTCAAGGACAGCCGGCGATCCAAGCGCCGGCTGACCCCCGTGTTCGACCGAAATGAACGCGCCCGTTTCGCGCGCCATCTTTATCGGCGAACGCTGGGCTTTTTCGTCGATCAATTTCCTGCCGAACATGTGTCCGTCGTCACACCGTCCCGGGCCATGGCGGCGATCGCAACGACTTATGGCGCGACGGTTATTCTAGAACCCCGGGCAGCCGGGCTGTCCGCGGCGGCGGCATTCGCCGCCGAATGGAGCGTCGAGCACGGTTTCGATGCGCAGTTGCTCATTCCGGCGGATATCGCCGAACTCTCGGCGCAAGAGATCGCCACGCTGTTGGCCACGATCGGCGACGGGCCGTCGGTCACCGTTTGCGCGGCAACCGACGGTGGCACCAATGCCCTGCTGACATCGCCGCCGAATGTGATCCGCTTCGATTTCGGCTTTGGCTCCAGCCGGCGGCATAGGCTGTCGGCCCGGCGGCACGCCATTCCCAGCCGCCTTCTGCGGATGCGAAATCTCAGCCGCGACATCGATACGCCGGCCGATCTTCGCGGGCAGCGAATCCATCTCCAACCGACGCGCGGCGCGGGGATG
>NZ_DASSKM010000152.1:0-3823 GCF_035690525.1 Salinisphaera sp. | reverse complement strand
GCGGAAATTACGGCGCTTTTCCAGCAAAGCCCGGGCCTCCCGCCAGAGCGGATGATCGGCCAGCCAAGCGCCGGCCAGGCCGCCGATGACCAGCAACGCACCGGCGCCGACCAGCGGGCCCCACAGATTATCCGGCGTCGGCACCAGAAAAATTCGTAGCAGCGCGGCCGGCGTTAATGCAAACGCCGCCAAAACAGCGCTCGGCGCGAGCGCGCGTAGATAGTCGCGAATCGTGATATCCGTACATACCACCAACCCGATGGACACCCCCGCGACCGCGATCGCCGTGGCCGGTACCAACGCCGCCGCCACCGCCACCACGCCGACGAATGCCCCGCCTATCAACGCGCCGATGGTGATGACCTGCCAGGCGGTCATCCACAGCGCCGCCAACCCCACGCGGCCGATCGCGGTCAAAAAATTTTGATATTGCAGCACCAACAGCGCCAGGGCCGACGCCAACGCCAGAAAACGCAGGATCGGCACGGCTGTATCCCATTGGTCGCCGAAGAAGATTCGGATAATCGGAAACGCCATCAACGACGCAAAGCCGAGAAACGGCCAGCCGACGCCGGTGATGTAGGTGATCGAGCGCAGAAACAGCGCCCCGGCGCTCTCGCCGTCGCGGTGTCGCTGCGAAAAAGCGGAATAGGATACGGCCCCGATGGCGCCGCTGATATTGTCGTTGAACATCCGTACCAAACCATAGCCGCGGCTGAACATGCCCACCTGGGAGAATCCGAGCAGCCGGCCGATCACGAAATCCGGCGCGCCCTCGCCCAGCTGATTCATGATCGTGCCGACGGTGTTCTTAACTCCAAACCGGGTGACTTCCCGCCATTGCTTTAGACCGACGCCCCGCACGCGATGGTGCCTTCCCCAATAAAGACAACCGCTCACGGTGGTCGCCATGCCGGCCACCGCGCCCCAGGCCGGGCTGTAGTAGCCCCAGCCGTACCAAGCCAGGCCGATGGTCAACCCATTCTGGACGAAGAGCGCGGTGGTGTTGATCTTGTAGCGGATACCGAACTGCATATCGCGAGCCAACAACGCGCTGGTGGTGGAGCCGATCGGCAGCATCAGATAGGTGATCGCCAAAATCCGCAGCACGCTGCCGAGCCCCGGCTCCCGAAAGAAATCCGCGATCAGCGGGCTGGCGAGAAAGATAACGCCCGCCAAGCTCCAGGCGATGAGCAAGGTGACGGTAAAGGCCGAACGCGTGGTGTCGCGATCGAGCGTTTTCACTTGCACCAGATATTCGGTGGTGCCGAAATCCCGCAGCATATGCACCAGATTGACGAATGCCACCGCCACTGAATAAACCCCGACCTGGGCCGGCGTAAGGAGCCGGCTCAGGATCATGATGGTCGGAAACGTGACCAGCAAATTCGTGTACTGCTGCGCGCCCGAGAGCATCAACGCGACCCGAATGCTGGCCGGCTGTGGCTTGCCACCCCCTCCGTTGGGCGCGTTCCTGCGCCATCCGAAACGCATCCCGGATCAGTTCGACGATCGGCGCCACGGCGCGGCGTCCCCGGGCACCGGCGCAGTCTTCAAGCACCCGGGCGTCACGGATGCCAGCTCGACGGCACCACGCCGAACTGGGGCGCATGCCGGTAGTCCGGCCGCACCGGACGCGCCATGAACCAAGACCAGGCGTGGCGGCCTTCTCGGCCGGCCGTATCCACGGCGGAAGCGAGACCGATCTGGAAGTTCGCCACGAAGCCAGTATCCGAATCCGGATAACCCACCATGGTGCCCGCCGGATAATCGTAATCGTCGTAGCGCGTTTTGTGAGGCAATGCTCGCTTCAGGCGCTCGGGCGAGCATCCAATATTCGCCAAATGCGGGAAAGTCGTGTCGTAGACCTGGGAAAAAGTGGTGAAATACGGGCTATTCGGCGTCTCGCGCACGCGCAGATAGTACGCGCTCGCCAGCTCGGGGCAAAAACCCGGCGAGGTCAGCAATCCGAGCTGAAAACGGCTGAAATAATCGCGCATCCGGTCCGCGCCGTCGAAACCCATGTCCGCAAGATTGCCGGCCGCCCAGGTGAAGAAAGATAACTGCCAAGTCGAGACGCCGGTATCGCTGTGCGAGCCGGATGCGGGGTAGATCACCGCGTATCCATTGGTGAGAAATCCGAGCGGATTGGCCTGCGGATTATCGGCATAACGCGCGTTGTACCAAGCGATATTATGAGCCACAGCCTGGTTGAAGAACGTCTTGAGCGGCGCCTCGTCGGGCAGCAGCCAGGCGGCATCGCCGAGCGTTCGCAGACTCCATGCCTGGCCGCGCACCTGCTCGTCGTGGACCAGTCCTTTTCGATAGCCGCGGTACGCCTGGTTCTGATAGAAAACGACCCAGTCGGCCCAGAAATTCAGCTCCTGCTCGTAATACCAGTCACCGGTCACCAGATAGGCCACATAGGCCGGCGCACCGTGATGCGCTGGCTCGGCCTGGAGCGGCAGATGACAGTCGTGCTCGCAGTGCGGCAACCGATCGTCGGCGTGCGGCGCCACTTTACAGTGCGACGTTTCCGCCGGCCAGATCAGCGTCGCGCAGGGATGGCGCGCCACCGACAATGCCTGATACGTGTTTTTCGACCGATAATGGACGCTATAGGCGCCCAGCGCATCGCTGTTCGCCAACATCCAGCGATAGGCGCGATAATCGTGCGGATTGACGATATAGGCGCTGCTCCACTGCGGTAGCGGGCCGATCTGCGGCTGGGCGCCGGTCGCCTCCATGCGCGGCGTGACATCGCAGTGATCCATGGGCGCACAGGCTTGACGCACTTGCGAAAGCATTTCGCCCGACAGCTCGATGTCCTGGTAGCTGGGCACCGCGGGCGTGGCCTGCAGATAACGGCCGTTGAGCGCCGCGAACCAGGGCTGCGACGCGTACTGGCCCCACCACGACACATGATGCCAGCGCGCCTGTCGATAATGGGTCAGCGACTGGACCCGATAAGGCGGCTGTCCCGGCACGGATACAATGGCCGAATATTTCAGATTGTGCGGGTCCGGCGCGTAGGCCCAATCGTTCTCGACCACGGTGTCCACGCGCACGGTATCGACCGGCGCTGGGCCGTAAGCGCGTACCGCGAAGAACACCATGAGATCGGGATGCGGTTTGCCGCTCGCATCGACCGGCGGCGCACCGACCACCCATTCGCCGGCCAGTGGGCCGTCCAGCCAGTGGCGGCAATACAGTTCCGATACCTGGCCGCAGCCGCCGGCATGGGCGATGCGCGCCAACAGATCGCGCGCACTCAAATGCCAGCGCTCGCCGTCGATATTAAACGTCGCGCGGCTGTCGAAGCCGGACTCCAACACATCGTTCAAATCGAGCGCCGGCGATGACGCGCCCGACGATGATGCGGCGATCACAAGATTGTCTTCGCTATCGATACCGCAAGGCGCCGCCACCGTAATCACGGCGTGGCGCACCGAGCCGTCGGGGTTGCGTGCCTTCACATCGGTTTGCGTGGGCAGCACGTGTTCGCCGTCGCGGACCACGATTCGGGCACCGGCCGGCACGTCGCCATCGCGAAACGGCTGGCCGAACGTGACCGGCGCGCTGCCGCCGCAGTCCGCATCGAGATGCGCCAGCCGCAGGCCGACGACGGGGTGATCGCCGGCCGCGAAGGCGCTGCCTGCCCAGGCCGCGAAGACGGCAACCAGCACCAGCAGGCTCAACCACCGCAGGTATGGGGCGCCGCGCCCGCACCGGCCGATTCGCAATATCCGCATAACGCCCTTCGCCTCCAACGCGCCTGGCCGAGTCGTATCGTGGTATGCACTGCGATCCTATTCTGCCTGAA
>NZ_DASSKM010000151.1:0-23186 GCF_035690525.1 Salinisphaera sp. | reverse complement strand
GATGCCGCACAAAGCCCATGAAATAAACTTCGGGCAGCAGCCTCCCCTCCCGGCGATGGCCGGCAAGGCCATGGACGGCACCGGCGCCATGATGGAGCGCGCCGGGCCCGTCGTGGCCCATCACGGGCCGGACACGCACGGCCCGGGCAACACCACCATCGCCAAAGCCGAGCGTTACCGGCTGGCCGAGCGCGGCACCGGCCTGGAGGGCATCGGCCACCGCGTGCTGACCTATAGCCAGCTACGTAACGTCAAGCCCATGACCGACCGGCGCGAGCCCTCGAAAACCGTCGAGGTGCATCTGACCGGCAATATGGACCGCTATATGTGGTCGTTCAACGGCGTGGAATACGCCGATTCGATTCCAATCGAATTCCCTTACCAAGAGCGCATCCGCCTGATCATGGTCAACGACACCATGATGGAACACCCCATGCATCTGCACGGGATGTTCATGGAGCTGGAAAACAGACAAGGCGAATATCTGCCGCTCAAGCACACGATCAGCGTATTGCCCGCCTCGCGGGTTTCGCTACTGATCACCGCCGACGAACCGGGGCGCTGGGCCTACCACTGCCACCTGCTCTATCACATGGAAAGAGGCATGTTTCGGGTCGTGCGCGTGAGCAATCTGCCCAAAGAGGTGGACAACAATGTCTAAAGCACCATCAACCCTCAGGCTGACTGCGTTCACCGCGCTGCTCGGCGCGGCCGGTTTCGCCCATGCCGGCGACCGGCCTCCGGGTAAGGCCGAGGTGGACACGGTGGTGCCGGACGTGCCGACGGACCCCAACAGCGGCGCGCCCGCGTATTGGGCGGCCCGACCGGCCAACAACAATCCCATCCACCATTTTTTCCTGCTGGACCGCGCGGAATACGGCGCCACCGACGGGCCCGACAGCTATCTCTGGGACGCCGAGGGCTGGATCGGCGGCGACTACAACAAGTTCTGGTTCGAGACCGAAGGCGAAGGGCCGATCGACGGCGGCTCGCCGGAGTCCACCCGGTTCGAGGCCAAATATGCCCGTTTGATCGCGCCGTTTTTCACCGCCCAGGCGGGCCTGCGCTACGACATTAACCCGGGCGACGACCGAGGATTCGCGGTCGTCAATCTCACCGGGCTGGCGCCGTACCGGTTCGAAGCCGACAACTCGCTGTACGTCAGCGAACACGGCGACGTCAGCTTCGTCGGCGAATACGAATACGAATTGCTGTTCACCCAGCGGCTGGTTCTGGCGCCGCGGGCGGCATTCACGGCCGCCGCCAGTGACGCGCCCGAATACGGGCTCGGCAGCGGCCTGCGCAGCACCGAGATGGGCCTACGGCTGCGCTACCAGATCCGGCGTGAGTTCGCGCCCTATATCGGCGTGCGCTGGGAGCAGCAATACGGCGACACCAAGGATATGGCCGAAGCCGCGGGCGAGCCGACCTCGTCGACCGCGTTCGTGATCGGTATCCGTGCCTGGTACTGACGGTGGTTTCGATCATCATTATGGCGCTGCTGATGCAGATCGCGTACGCGAAGCCCAGACGGAACGCGATGCCGAGGACGACGCGGCTGTGCCGGGCCTGCTCAGCCTCGATGATTGGCGTCGGGCAGCCGCGAATTTCGTCATGGATTGGTCGATGATCTGGAAGGGTGTCGCTATCGGGTAGTCGTCGCGGGCGTGCTCAACTTGATCTTCCTCGGGATCGGGACTGGGCTCTGGGCTCTATCGAGACAAGCCAGCAGCCATGCCCACTGTGCCCACCATCACTGATGGCAGCGGCCTGCCGTATTAATTAACCATATTAATTAACCATTTCGTTTTAGCTCGATCAACACTCCGAAGGGGGCATCATGAAAGACTCAACAGCTCATTACGGCCTGGTGAGCCGGTTCTTGCATTGGTTACTGGCGCTTCTGATCATCGCGCAGTTCTCGCTTGTCGTTATATTTACTTGGATCGTGCCCGAACCCAGTGGCGAGCACCACCATCATGAACATCAAGCCGCCGGTCTCCACGAAACGGTGATGATGCTCCACAAATCCACCGGGGTACTGATCTTGCTGTTCGGCCTGATCCTGATCGTCTGGCGGCTCACGCAACCCAAGCCTTCGCTACAGACGGAGCCGGTCTGGCAGCGCGTATTGGCGCGTATCGTGCATCTCGCGATTTACGTAGTCGTCGTCGCCCAGCCTGTTTTCGGTATCCTGATGCTGACATCGTTCGGCCAATCGATCCCTTTCTTCGGGCTATTCTCGATTCCGGCCTTCATCACGCTCGGGGAGCAGGCGGGTGCGACCCTCGGAGCGCTGCATGCGTTTACCGGCTGGTGGATCGTCTTGACCGCCCTCGGCATTCATATTGTCGGTTCTCTGTATCATCACTACGTCAGAAAAGACGACGTCTTGAAACGTATGTGGCGCGGCCGCACCGGCGCGGAATAGGCCTGTGACCGCATCGGCGATCGGCGACGCCGCATGCGGCGCCGCCCCGGGTTCACATGCTGCGATGACGGGCCACCGCCTCCGCCAATTTGGGCTTTAACTCCCTGACCTGATCGTCCAACTGCCGCGGGGTCCGGTGGTTGGCGTCGATCATGCCCCGGCTGTTTTCGTCGTCCCGCACGACCGTGAGTTCGTCCGCTTGCAAACCCTCCAGCAGGGCCTTGGCCACGGCTTCCGGCGTATCATAGGCAAAGCCCGCCTCGGCCAGGCCGGCGGTTTCCATCATGGGCGTATCGGTCGCGCTCGGGTAAACCGTCATGACATGGATGCCGTCGTCGGCCAATTCACGGCGCATGGCCTCGCCGAAGTGCCCGATGCCCGATTTCGTGGCGCCATAGGTGGCATAAAAAGGCATGCCGACCAAGCCGAATATGGACGAGATATTGACGATCGCGGCCTCGCCGCTTTTGCGAAGAGCCGGCAACGCGGCGCGGGTCAAGAGAATCGGCGCCACCAGGTTGATCTGTAGCTGCTTATTCACGTCCTCCTCGGAGATATCGTCAAGCAATCCGGCAGAAACAACACCGGCGTTATTGACGACGATATCTAGCCCGCCATAGGTCTGAACCGTCTTCTGCACAACCGACTCGCGCCAAGCTGCGTCGGTGACATCGCCTGCTGCCACGAGCGCCTGGCCGCCCGCTTGCTCGACCCCGGCCCGGGTCTCTTCCAGAGCGTCTTCATTGCGCCCGACCAGCGTGAGCTTATTGCCTTCTCTGGCAAAAGCGAGCGCGATCTCACGACCGATACCGCGGCTGGCACCGGTGAGCAATATGGACTTTCCCGATGTGTTCATAAGGTATTCCTGAAGATGTGGCGTCGATGTTAGCGCCTTAAATTTGAAGGAAAATATATGTTCCGGGCCATAGCGGAAAAAGCCCGGGATAACCGGTATGTCACAAGCGTTCGGCCGCATAGCGATCGGCGTCTCGATGAGCTGAGCGCGATGGATCGGCAGGATTTTCGAACGAAAACCGATTACCCCGATCGTTATCGTCGTCGGTTGCCGGCCCGTATCAACGCACAGCTATCTACTTATGTCCGCACCGCGCGCCGTTAAAGGCTCGACGATGGTTTCGGCCAGCCGCGGTATCGACTCCGGTTCAACGCAACCGAGACGGCGATACCGCTATCATGAAGACCGGCCAATCAAGGGGTAAATCGATGCGAGACTCACGGACACACTACGGACTGATAAGCCGATGCCTGCATTGGCTACTGCTTGTCCTGATCGTGATTCAGTTCACGCTCGTCTTTATTTTTACCTGGTTCATTCCGGGCCAGCCGACGGTGATAATGCTGCATAAATCGTTCGGCCTGTTAATCCTGCTGTTCGGCTTGATCTTTATCGCCTGGCGGCTGACGCAGCCGAAACCGTCGCTCAAAGACTATCCGACCTGGCAGCGCGGACTGGCGCGCCTGGTGCATTTCGTCATCTATGTCGCCATCATCGCCCAGCCGGTTTTCGGCAGTTTGATGGTCATGTCGAGCGGCAGCTCGATCCCGTTTTTCGGGCTGTTCTCCATTCCGCCGTTCGCCGCGCTTGGCCGTGGCGCTGCGTCGGTTTTCGGCACGTTGCACGCGTTCACCGGCTGGTGGATTGTATTGATCGCCCTGGGCATTCATTTGGCCGGTTCGCTCTATCACCATTTCGTGAGCAAAGACGATGTATTACGCCGTATGTGGCGCGGCCGGCCGGGCGGCTCATAGCGTTTCAGGCCGCCCGATCAAAGCCGCTATCCTGCTCCGGCGGCCGCGGCCGCGGCCCGGCCGCCGGCTGCGCCTTTTCGGCCGGCGCTAGAGCCGCTTCGAACCGCCGCAGCCGCAACGAATTGGTCAACACGAAGATACTGGAAACGCTCATCGCGCCCGCGGCGATCATGGGGTTGAGCAGCCAGCCCGTGAACGGGAAGGCCGCGCCCGCGGCCAAGGGAATCAGCAGCACGTTATAACCGTAGGCCCAACCGAAGTTCATGCGAATCGTGCGCAGGGTACGCCGCGACAGCGCGATCGCGTTGACCACGCCGGACAGATCCGCACGCATCAGCACCACATCGCCCGACTCGATCGCGATGTCCGTACCGCTGCCCACGGCGATCCCGACATCGGCCTGGGTCAGCGCCGGGGCGTCGTTGATACCGTCGCCGACAAACGCCACGGACCGGTTTTCGCCCTGCAACCGCTTGATCTCGTCGGATTTGCCATCCGGCATCACGCCGGCCACGACCGTATCGATGCCCAGTTCCTGTGCAATCGCCTGCGCGGTCGCCCCGTTGTCGCCGGTCAGCATCGCCACCGACAAATCCATCGCGTGCAGCGCCTCGATCATACGCTTGGCCTCGGGCCGCGCCGGATCGGCCACCGCGATTAAGGCGGCGAGCCGGCCGTCGATGGCAGCGAACAGCGGTGTCTTGGCCGCGCGCGCCAGGGCATCGGCTCGCGCGGATAGCGCGGCGGTGTCGATTTTCAGGCTGTCCATATAGCGCGCCGCCCCGATCTGAACGCGTTGCCCGTCTACCCGGGCTTCCACGCCGTGGCCGATACGAACCTGAAAATCGTCGGTCTCGGCCAGTTTGAGACCTTCGTTACGGGCCGCCTTGACGATCGCCGTGGCCACCGGATGTTCGCTGCTCGCTTCCACCGCCGCGACCTTGGCCAGCACCTCGGCGCGCGTGAAACCGTCGGTGGTCTCCAGATCCGTGAGCGCCGGCGCGCCTTCGGTCAGCGTACCGGTCTTGTCGAGCACCACAGTATCGACGCCGGCCAACTGTTCCAGCGCGGTGCCGCGGCGGTACAACACGCCCATCGAAGCGCCCTTGCCGGTGCCGACCATGATCGCGGTGGGCGTGGCCAGCCCCATGGCACAGGGGCAGGCGATCAGCAACACGGACACCGCGGCGACGAACGCCAGCGCCAACGCCGGGCTCGGGCCGAAGATCAGCCAACCTGCGAATGTGGCCGCCGAGACGACCATCACGATCGGCACGAACACCCCGGCGATCTTGTCGGCCATCGCCTGGATCGCCGGCTTTTCGGCCTGGGCCTCTTCGACCATGCGGATGATTTGGGCGAGCACCGTATCGCCGCCGACGCTGGTCGCCGTAAGCTCCAGCGTGCCGTTCCGGTTCACGGTGCCGCCCACGACCTCGTCGTCCGCCCGCTTGGCGACCGGCACCGGCTCGCCGGAGATCATCGATTCATCGACATAGCTTTCGCCCGAACGCACGGCGCCGTCGACCGGCACCCGCTCGCCGGGCCGTACCGAGACGATATCGCCCACCGCCACCCGCGCGAGATCCAATTCGGTCCATTCACCGTCGCGCTTGACGCGCGCGGTTTTCGACTGGAGCTTCATCAGCCCCCGGACCGCCTGCGAGGTTCGTCCCTTGGCCACCGCCTCGAGATAACGCCCCAGCAGAATGAGGGTGACGATCATGCCGGCGGCATCGAAATAGGTATGCGCCGTGCCGCTGGGGAAAATCTGCGGCGCAATCAGGGCGATCAGGGAATAGAAGAAGGCGGCGTTCGAGCCGAGCATCACCAGGCTGTTCATACCCGGCGCGAAATGCTTCATTTCACCCCAGCCGAGCGTATAAAAACGCCAGCCGGCATAGAACTGCACCGGCACGGCCAATATCAGCTCGATGATCAGCCACCCGCGTGTGGGCAGGATCACGTCCATGACGCGGCCGATGCCGGGCGCCATATGCAACATGGCGATCGCGAACAACGGAACGGTGAATGCCGAGGCAAAAACCAGAGCGCGCTTGACCCGATCGATCTCGCTCGGCGACCCGTCGGCATCGCGATTTTCGTCTTCCGAAGCAACCGGGGTATAACCCGCTTTCTCGACGGCCTCGAACAGCCGCGGCTGATCCACCAGACCGGGCACATACGATACCCGGGCGCGTTCGGTACTCAGATTGACGGTCGCGTCAATGACCCCGTCGAGCTTGCCGAGCTTCTTTTCGACACGCGCCACACAGGCGCCGCAGGTCATCCCGTCGACCTTGAAGTCGAGCGTCTCGGTCCGCGTCTCGTACCCGGCCGAGGCGACCGAATCGAACAGCGCCGACACATCGTTGACGCGCGTATCGAGCGCGACCTTGGCGCGCTCGGTCGCCAGATTCACCGTGGCGTTCTCGACGCCCTCGACCTTATTGAGTTTCTTTTCTACACGGACGACGCAGGCGCCGCACATCATGCCGTCGATGCCGAAATCGATGTTTCGAATTGTATTTTGGGTCATATCGGCCTCCTGAGCCAGCCGTGTCTTCGGTCTTCAGTTAGGTCATCAGGGTCTTCGTGAGGGGGCTAGTCCACCCCTACCGGGGTGGGTTAAGATATGCTGAAAATCTACGCCCCGCCTGCGATGCTGTCAACGGCCAAGCGCCACTTACAACTTGCAACAGCGCGTTCAGGGGTAACTTAAGGAGTGAACCATGGCAGGGCTTGAAATCGTCGCCTGGATCTTCGTGTTATTGGGCCTGGGCACCGCATTGGCGATTCTGCGCGACGTGATTCGTCACCCCCAGCCGATGCAGATCATGAATGTCACGTGGCCGGTCAACGGCTTGTTCGCGCCGGTATTCGGCTGGTGGGTCTACAAGAAACTCGGCCGGCCCGATGCCGAGGCCGGCGGGCACGTCCACAAGCCACGCTGGCAAAGTACACTGGTCGGCGTGACCCATTGTGCCGGCGGCTGCGTGATCGGCGACGCGATCGCCGCACCGATCGTTTCCGCCATCGGTTTTACCGTTTTCGGCATCTCATTGCTCGGCCATTTCGTGGGCGCATTCATCGGCGCCTATTTGTTCGGCATCGCCTTCCAAATGCTGCCGATGATGGCGATGGGCGAAACCAACCCGGCCCGGGCGTTCGTCAACGCCATCAAGGCCGATACGCTGTCGCTGGTCGCCTTCGAGATCGGCATGTTCGGCTGGATCGCGCTGTCGTTTCTGGTGTTGCTGCCCAAAGAGCCCCACGTGGCCTCGGCAACCTACTGGTTCATGATGCAGATCGCGATGATCATCGGCTTCGCGACGGCGTACCCCGCGAACTGGTGGCTGATCAAACGCGGCATCAAGCACGGCATGTAGTAATACCAACCTGCAAAAGCAATGACCTACCGGCCAAAAACAGTCCGCAAATCAACGCGAAAAAACGCAAATGAAAACGAATTTTCTTAATTTTGCGTACATCGGCGTTTATTTGCGGACTTGCTCTTTTTCTTATCGGCTATCGTTACATTATTATCACGGTTGTATAAGGCAATTATCGGCCAACGGTCGATCAACGGGCAGCGAAGATCGACGGGCGCCGCCGCTTGGCGGCCCCGCCAACCTTTATCAGCAGGCCTTTCGTTTGCAGTGTTATCGCGCTAAAAACTACGAGTGACGCCGATCGCGTAGGTGGTGTCGGTAGACTCGACGCCCGGTTGCGGATTGCTGTTGTACTCGTTCTCGAGCGATAGCTTGACGCCCCAGACCGTACTGCTGGCCAACGGCACCTGGGCTGCCAGCACCGAATCCAAGGTGTAATTGTCGACCGGACTATTAGTGATCTCGGGATAGACGGTCAGCTCGTGGGTGAGCTTGAGCCAGTTGTCGATAATCTGCGCATAGTCCCAGCCCAGCTCGGCGGTCGCTTCGCCTTGGCTGCTTTCGCCGTCGGTATAGTCCTCGTATTGATAGCCGAGACCGGCGCGCACCTTGAAAATGAGTTGATCCTGTCGGACTAAAAAGTAACCGGGGCCGAACGTGGTCCGCGAGCGCAGATCCAGATTCTGGAACTGATCCCTCTCAAGCTTTTCCTGTACATACCAGAACGTCCGCGAAGTGATATCGTTCTCGTAGCGCGCCTCGCCCTGATACTCCTCGGCCGTCTGATCGCCATCTTCCTGCTCGCGATCGACCGACGCCGACAGCGACAAGCGCGTCGGCCCGGTATCGCGCAGCGCCGCCGCCGAAGCCAAAATACTGCGGTTATCGGTATTACCTGAATTGCCGTTGATCCCCAGCTGAAATTCGCCCGACCAGTAGTCACCGTCCTTTGGCGCGGCCAACGAGGCTTCCGGTAGCACAAACTGCTCGGCTTGTTTGGCTTTTTCCTGATTTACCGCAATTGCTTGCGGCGCGATCTGCCGGATCGGGCCGAGCGCGCCAGTTGCGGTCGCGGCGACGCTGTACGAAGCGCCGCCGACGGTGTAGCTCTGACGCCCGGTTTCCGGTGCGTAATCGAGTTTCGCCTCGACCGTGCGCCCATCGGCCAACGCCACCGTAGCCGATTGGTCGGTAGTCACGCCGACCACCAAATCGCGCTGGATCGCTATCTCGCCCGCGAATCCGGTCTGCAACTCCAGCGTGTCGGCGGAGAGCGTTTCGACCAAACCTTCAAGCCGGCTGCCATCGGCAAGGTAAACCGTATCCGCCGAGGCGACGCCCCAACCGCCGCCCAGCGCAACCCATAGAGCGGACACGCCGCCCAGCCATCGAACCCCTTGCATCCCCTTCTCCCTACTGCTTTATATCGTACGTTTCGCGCACAAAAAAACCGGCCCCGAAAGGCCGGCTTACGATCTTAACAGCCGCGCCGCTTTATGGGCTCAGCTATCGTCGTCCTGGTCTTCGGCGGCCGGACGATCGACCAGTTCCACGAACGCCATGGGCGCGTTGTCGCCCGGACGATAGCCACATTTAAGGATACGCAGATAACCGCCGGGGCGATGCGCATAGCGCGTGCCGAGCTCGGCGAACAGTTTGCCGACCGCCTCTTTATCACGCAGACGCGAGAACGCGATACGACGATTATGGACGCTGTCGGTCTTGGACAGCGTGATCAGCGGCTCGGCGACGCGACGCAGCTCCTTGGCCCGCGGCAGCGTCGTGCGAATCAGCTCTTCCTTGAACAGCGACGCGGACAGATTTTTTAGCATGGCAGCGCGGTGCGAGGATTCACGCCCCAGATTGCTGCCGCTCTTGCGATGACGCATACGATAATTCCTTAGCGAACGGACGACCGGATATTCGACGATCCGGAGCGTTTAGGCTTTTTCGAGCTCCGCCGGCGGCCAGTTTTCGACCGTCATGCCCAGCTTCAGACCGTGCTCGGACAGCACCTCGCTGATCTCGGTCAGCGATTTCTTGCCGAGATTCGGGGTCCGCATGAGTTCGGTCTCGGTCCGCTGGACGAGATCGCCGACATAATGGATGTCCTCGGCCTTCAGGCAGTTGGTCGAGCGAACGGTCAGCTCCAGATCCTCGATCGGCTTGAGCAGAGCCGGGTCGATAGCGCTGGTATCGCCCTGACGCGACGCTTCCTCGCGCGCTTCCAGATCGACGAAAACCGACAATTGGTCGTAGAGCGTCGCGGCCGCGGTCCGCACCGCGTCCTGCGGCTCGACGCTGCCGTTGGTTTCGATATCGAGGATCAGCTTGTCCAGATCGGTGCGCTGTTCGACACGCGCACGGTCGACCGAATAGCTCACCCGGCGGATGGGGGAAAACGACGCATCCAGACGTAGCGCGCCGATCTCGCTCGCGCCGGTATCTTCTTCACCGGGCTCGGACTTGCTCTGGGCGGCCTGATAGCCACGCCCCCGGCGCACTTTCATGCTCATGCGCAGTTCGCCGCTGGTCAGATGCGCGATTACCAGGTCCGGATTCACGATCTCGACGTCGTGATCGGTCGTGATATCGCCCGCCGTGACCACGCCTTCGCCCGACTTGTGTAGATGAAGCTCGGCTTCCTCGCGTTCGTGCATGCGCACCGCGACATTCTTCAAGTTCAGCAGGACGTCGATGACGTCTTCCTGCATGCCGTCGACGGTGGTGTACTCGTGCAGCACACCGTCGATGATCACTTCGGTGATCGCCGCGCCCGGAATGGACGACAACAGAATGCGACGAATGGCATTGCCGAGCGTATGCCCGTAGCCCCGTTCGAGCGGCTCGAGCGAGATCTTGGCGCGCCGATCGCTCGCGCGCTCCACCTCGACCAGGCGCGGCTTCAGCAAATCGTTGGACTGCATATGCAAATACCTCTGGCTGCGAACGCAGCGCGGCGGTCAATTACTTGGAGTAGAGCTCGACGACCAGATTCTCGTTGATATCCGGCAATACCTGATCGCGATCCGGCACCGACTTGTACGTGCCTTTAAGGCCTTTCTCGTCGACTTCCACCCAGTCGGCGATGCCGATCTGAGAGGCCACCTGGATCGCGTCGAGAATCCGCGTCTGCTGCTTGGCCTTGTTGCGGATGGCGATCACGTCGCCTTCGGCGACCTGGTACGACGGGATGTTCACCGGGTAATCGTTGACCGCGACCGCCTTATGATTCACCAGCTGGCGCGCCTCGGCGCGGGTCGCCGCGAAACCCATCCGGTACACGACGTTGTCCAGGCGCGACTCCAGCAACTGAAGCAGCACGACGCCGGTTGCGCCCTTCTGGCTGGCCGCCTTCTTGTAATAATTGCGGAACTGCTTCTCCAGCACGCCATACATATGCCGCAGCTTCTGCTTCTCGCGCAACTGCAACGCATAGTCGGACAGACGCTGGCGACGCTGTGTGCCCTGCGCGCCCGGCGGCGTATCGATCTTGCACTTGCCTTCAAGCGAGCGGCCGCGGCCCTTGAGCAACAGATCGGTGCCGGCACGCCGCGAAAGCTTGCACTTGGGACCCGTGTATTTCGCCATGATTGAATACCTTTGTCGCGAAGCGCGTTAAACGCGGCGCTTCTTGGGCGGACGGCAACCGTTATGTGGGATCGGGGTGACATCGATGATGCTGGTCACCTTGAAGCCCGACGCGTTGAGCGAACGCACCGCAGCCTCACGACCCGGGCCTGGGCCCTTCACGCGCACTTCCAGATTTTTTACCCCGTACTGCGAGGCGCCGTCGCCGGCACGCTCGGCCGCGACCTGGGCGGCGAACGGCGTGCTCTTGCGCGAACCCTTGAAGCCGCAGGTGCCCGAGGTGCACCACGACAGGACGTTGCCCTGCCGATCGGAAATCGTGATGATGGTGTTATTAAACGTGGCATACACGAACGCAATGCCGTCGGTGACGTTCCGACGCGCGCGCGCCTTGCGGCTGCGAGTGCTCGAGGTGGATGCTGTCGCCATAATGTCTATCTACCTGTGATCGCGCGAAACCGGCGCTTATCGACGAATCGGACGACGCGGGCCTTTGCGGGTCCGCGAATTGGTTTTCGTGCGCTGACCGTGCACCGGCAGGCCACGACGATGCCGCATGCCGCGATAGCAGCCCAGATCCATCAGCCGTTTGATGTTCATCGACACCTCACGACGCAGATCGCCCTCGATCGTGTACTGTTGCACTTGCGCGCGCAGCGCCTCGACTTCACCTTCGGTAAGATCCTTGATCTTGGTGTCGGTGGCCACACCGGCTTCCTTGCAGATCTCACGGGCGCGGGTGTGACCCACGCCGTAAAGCGACGTCAGCGCAATGGCTGTATGCTTGTTGATCGGGAGATTGACTCCAGCGATTCGCGCCATTTGATTGAACTCCCAGCTCGCGGGTGCCGGACGCGTTCGCTACCAAATACGAACGACGCCGGAAAAGCCCGCCATCATATTCTTAAAAACTGATTTTGACAATACCGGCCGGATCAGCCCTGGCGCTGTTTGTGCCGGGGATCCGTCGAGCAGATCACCATGACCGCGCCGTTGCGGCGGATGACCTTGCAGTTGCGGCAAATTTTCTTGACCGATGCTCTAACTTTCATCTTGTCCCTCTACCGTGACTCGCGTCACCATGACCGCCGATCGGCGGGCGAAACGCCGCTATCGCAGCATTCCGGCCCGGCCGCCGGCCTTCAGATTGTTCTTACGCATGAGGCCTTCGTACTGATGGGACATCAGATGGGCCTGCAGTTGCGCCATGAAGTCCATGACCACCACCACGATGATCAGCAACGATGTGCCGCCGAAATAGAACGGCACGTTGTACTTGAGGATCAGCAGCTCCGGCAGCAGACAGACCAGCGTCACATAGACCGCGCCGGCGACGGTGAGTCTCGTCAGCACAGTATCAATGTAGTTGGCCGTTTGAATGCCCGGCCGCACGCCCGGAATGAACGCACCCGATTTCTTCAGGTTTTCCGCCGTCTCGCGCGAGTCGAACACCAGCGCGGTGTAGAAAAAACAGAAGAAGATAATCATGCCCGAATAGAACAGCACGTATAGCGGCTGCCCCGGAGCGATCGCGTTCGAAACCCAGTTTGCGACGCTGCCGCCCTGACCGAGAAAACGGATGACCGTCGCCGGGAACAAAATGATGCTCGAGGCGAAGATCGGCGGAATCACGCCGGCCATGTTGAGCTTCAGCGGCAGATGCTGGGTCTGCGCGGAATACATCCGCCGGCCGCGCTGTCTTTGCGCATGGTGTACCGGAATCCGGCGCTGTCCCCGCTCGACGAAGACCACGAATCCCAGCACTGCCAGTGCGCCCACGAACAGGGCGACGACAAAGAAGAAGCTGAGTTCGCCCGTGCGCACCAAATCCAGCGTGCCGCCGATCGCCGAGGGCAGGCCGGCGACGATGGCCGAGAAGATCAGCATCGAAATACCGTTGCCGATGCCGCGCTCGGTAACCTGCTCGCCCAGCCACATCAGGAACAGCGCGCCCGTGGTCAGCGTGAGCGCGGTCGTGAAGATGAAGCTGAACTCGCTGACACCGCCCAGCGCAATACCTTGGTTCCATAGTGCAAAGCCGGTACCGATCGACTGGAACCCGGCCAACAGCACCGTCCCGTAACGGGTGTACTGGGTGATTTTGCGTCGGCCCGATTCACCTTCCTTCTTGAGCTCCTTCAAGGTCGGAACGGTCGCAGTCAAAAGCTGCATGATGATCGACGCCGAGATATACGGCATCACGCCCAGCGCGAAGATCGACAGGCGCCTAAGCGCGCCGCCGGTAAACATCACGCCGATATCGAGGATCGTGCCCGACTGCTGCTGGAACAGTTGCGCAAGCTGGACCGGATCGATGCCCGGCACCGGAATGAAGCTTCCGATCCGAAATACCACCAGCGCACCGAGCAGAAACAGCAACCGCTGTCGGATCTCGGTCAAATTGCCGGCATTCGGCATCATGCCGCCGCCCGCGTTGTTGGAACGCTTAGCCATGTCTACGCGGCGACCGAACCGCCCGTCGATTCGATGGCCTGACGGGCGCCGGCGCTCGCCCGCACGCCCTTCAGGGTCACCGCCGAGGACAACTCACCCGAGGCGATCACCTTCGCCGCCCGCGCCTGACGCGGCACGAGACCGGCTTGTTTGAGCGCCGCCAGATCGACCTCGCCCGACAGCTTGTTCAGACTGTCGAGACGAACCTCGAAAGTATGCGTTTCCGGCGCATGAAAGCCGCGCTTGGGAATACGACGCTGGAGCGGCATCTGGCCGCCTTCGAAGCCGACCTTCTTGTAGCCGCCGCTACGCGAATGCTGGCCCTTGTGGCCGCGTCCGGCGGTCTTGCCCAAATCCGAACCCGGGCCGCGGCCGACGCGCTTGGCGCTCGGACGCGAGCCGTCGGTGTAATGCAGGTCATTGAGTTTCATTCAGACCTCCTCGACCGCGAGCATGTCGGCGACCTTATTGATCATGCCGCGATTTTCCGGGGTATCGGCCACGTCGACCGAATGATTCACACGCCGCAGACCCAGACCTCGCACGCAGGCGCGATGACGCGCGACGCGACCGATGGGGCTCTTGATCAGCGTTACCTTAATCCGTTTGTCTGCCATGACCGCCTCGCTTAAGCCGTAATGTCTTCGACGGACTTGCCGCGCTTGGCCGCGATGTACTCCGGATCGTGCATGTCGCGCAGACCGTTGATGGTCGCACGCACCAGGTTGATCGGGTTACGCGAGCCGTAGCTCTTGCACAGCACGTTATTCACCCCGGCGACTTCGAACACGGCGCGCATGCCGCCGCCCGCGATCACGCCGGTACCTTCCGAGGCCGGACGCATGATCACCTTGCTCGAACCGTGGCGGCCGACGATGGCGTGCTGCAGGGTGGAACCTTCCTTGACCTGCACGCGGACCATGCTCTTGCGCGCCGCTTCCATCGCCTTGGCGATCGCCAGCGGCACTTCGCGCGCCTTGCCGTAGCCAAAGCCGACCCGGCCTTCGCCGTCGCCGACCACAGTCAGCGCGGTAAAACCGAACTGACGGCCGCCCTTGACCACCTTGGCGACGCGGTTGACCGTGATCAACTTCTCGAGCAGATCGCCTTCGGTGCGTTGTTCGTTACGTGTTGCCATGTCTCGTATCCGTTAGAACTGCAGGCCGTTTTCGCGCGCGGCATCCGCCAGCGCCTTGACGCGGCCGTGGTAGGCAAAGCCCGAGCGATCGAAGGCCACCTCGGCGATGCCCGCGGCCTTGGCGCGCTCGGCGATCGTGCGGCCGACCAGTTCGGCGGCCGACTTGTTGCCGCGATGCCCCGAGACCTCGGCGCGCAGGTCTTTGTCGAGCGTCGAGGCCGAAACCAGCGTGAGCCCGCCGTCCGGCGACACGATCTGCGCGTAAATATGCCGCGGGGTACGGTGCACCGAAAGCCGGTGCGCGCCCAGCTTGCGCATGTGCATCCGGGCCCGGCGTGCGCGCCGCAGACGAGAAACCGTTTTTTTGTGCATAACGATCCTGAATCCGTTGCTGTAAGCGAAAACGCGCTACTTCTTCTTGGCGTCTTTGCGAATGATCCGCTCGTCCGCGTAGCGGATGCCCTTGCCCTTGTAGGGCTCCGGCGGACGCCACGCCCGTATTTCGGCCGCGGCCTGACCGACGATCTGTTTGTCGGCTCCCTTGAGCAGGATCTCGGTCGCGCTCGGGGTCTCGACCGTGACGCCCTGCGGCATCTCGTAGACCACGGGATGCGATAGGCCGAGCGACAGGTTGATCTTGTTGCCCTGGGCCTGGGCGCGATAGCCCACGCCCTCGAGCTGCAATTTGCGCTCAAAGCCCTCGGTCACGCCGTGGACCATGTTGGCGACCGTGGCGCGCACGGTGCCGGCCATCGCCATATTCGGCTGTCGGCCGGTGGCCTGCGCACGTGCAACGCCGTCGGCGACTTCGACATCGATGCCTTGCGGCAAACGGAAAGCGAGTTCGCCGCCCTTGCCCTTGACTGTCACGTTCCGACCGTTGACGACGCATTCCACCCCGCTCGGGATGTTCACCGGTGCCTTGGCTACTCTGGACATGTTCGTGCTCCTCGCCTGACCGGCTTTACGATACGTAGCAGAGGACTTCGCCGCCGTGACCGGCCGCGCGGGCCAACCGGTCCGACATCACGCCCTGCGACGTCGAAATAATCGAAATACCCAGGCCGCCGACGACCTCGGGCACTTCGTTCTTATTGCAATACAGCCGCAGCCCGGGCTTGGACGCGCGCTCGATGTACTCGATCACGCCGTGGCCCTGGAAGTACTTCAAGCCAATCCGCAGGCGCGGCTTGCCGTCGACTTCGGCCGTCTCGTAGCCACTGATATAGCCTTCGTCCTCGAGCACCTTCGCAATCGCGAGCTTGAGCTTCGAGGACGGCATTTCAACGCTTTCCTTGTCCGCCGACTGCCCGTTGCGAATACGGGTGAGCATGTCGGCGATGGGGTCAGTCATACTCATGCGTACCGATACCTATTAACTGTGAACTACCAGGACGACAACACGAGGCCGGGCACTTCGCCCCGCATCGCGGCTTCGCGCAGCTTGTTCCGGGACAACCCGAACTTGCGATAGACGCCCTTTGGGCGGCCTGTGATACGGCAACGACGCGTCACCCGGGTCGGGCTCGCATCGCGCGGCAGCGCCTGCAACTCCTGAGCCGCCGCGTAGCGCTCTTCCGGCGTCGCCTCGGGATCTTCAATCCGGGCCTTGATCGCCGCACGCTTGGCCGCGTACTTGGCTACGATCTTCATGCGCTTTTCATCGCGCGCAATCATGCTCTTTTTCGCCATTACTATCTCCGGAAGGGGAAATTGAACCCTTCGAGTAGGGCCCGCCCTTCTTCATCGTTCGATGCAGAGGTCGAGATCACGATATCCATGCCGCGCAGCGCATCCACGCGGTCGTAGTCGATCTCGGGAAACACGATCTGTTCGCGCAGCCCCAGGCTGTAATTGCCCCGGCCATCGAACGAACGCGGGTTAAGACCGCGAAAATCGCGGATACGCGGCAGCGTAACGTTGACCAGGCGATCCAGGAATTCGTACATCCGGGCCCGGCGCAACGTGACTTTGCAGCCGATCGGCCAGCCCTCGCGGATCTTGAAGCCGGCCACCGATTTGCGCGCGCGGGTCACCACCGGCTTCTGGCCAGCGATCTTTTCCATATCGCCCATCGCCGCATCGATCACCTTACGATCCGAAATGGCCTCGCCCACGCCCATATTGAGCGTGATCTTGACGATTCGCGGCGCCGCCATACGGCTGCTATAGCCGAATTTCTCGACCAATTCGCCGACGATGCGATCGTTGTAAACCGCTTTCAACCGCGGTGCGATTGTCTGTTCTGCGTTTTCCATGACTCGCCTACGCGTCCACTACTTCGCCGGACGACTTGAAGACCCGCACCTTGCGCCGGTCCTCGCCCTCGCCCAGCCATTTGAAACCGACCCGCTCGCCCTTTTCGGTCTGCGGGTTGTAGAGCATCACGTTCGACACGTGCAACGGCATCTCGCGCTCTTCGATCCCGCCCTGAATACCCGCGTTCGGGTCCGGACGGACATGCTTTTTCGCGAGGTTGATGCCCTCGACCACGATCTTGTCGTTGGCCATTACGCGCGTGACGGTTCCGCGACGGCCCCGGTCCTTGCCGGAGACGACCACGACTTCGTCGCCGTTACGAATTTTTTTCGAGCTCATAGCACCTCCGGCGCAAGCGATATGATGCGCATGAACCTGGCGCGCAACTCACGGGTGACCGGGCCGAAGATACGGGTCCCGACCGGCTCGTTGTTGCTGTTGAGCAATACCGCGGCGTTGCTGTCGAAACGGATGACCGAGCCATCCATCCGACGCACGCCGCGCTTGGTGCGCACGACCACCGCGTTCATGACATCGCCTTTTCTCACACGGCCACGCGGAATCGCGTCCTTGACCGTTATCTTGATGATGTCGCCGACCCGCGCATAGCGCCTGTGCGAGCCGCCCAGCACCTTGATGCACTGGACCCGACGGGCGCCGCTGTTATCGGCCGCGCTGAGTTCCGATTCTGTCTGAATCATGACCTTGGCTATCCTGCGGTATCGAACTCGCCAGCCTTGTCGACGACACGGCTGAGCGACCACGATTTGTGACGGGAAATCGGGCGGACTTCGACGATCTCGACCCAATCGCCGAGGCCGCAGACATTGTCCGCGTCGTGCGCTTTGAGCCGCGTGCTGCGCTTGACATACTTGCCGTACAGCGGGTGCTGCATACGCCGCTCGATCGACACCACGATGGTTTTATCCATCGCGTTGCTGACCACGCGGCCCACCAGCGCCCGGCGGCGCTTGTCGCCGGCCCCGGCTTGCGTGTTGGTATCGCTTATCGGTTGGCTCATCGCTTGTTAACCTGTTTGCGTGCTTCGCCCAGCACGGTCTTGATACGGGCGATATCGCGCCGGATACGTCCGAACTGATGCGTCGCCGCCAGCTGACCGGTACCGTACTGCATCCGCAGATTGAACTGTTCGCGCCGCAGCGCCAACAATTCGTCGTTCAGCTCGTCGGCCGATTTTTCTCGCAGATCTTTCGTCTTCATGATCGCCTCTACATGACCTTGCGTTCGACGAACACCGTCTTGACCGGCAGTTTCGACGCCGCGAGACGAAACGCTTCCTGCGCGACCTCGCGCGATACGCCTTCCATTTCGTAGAGCATCGAGCCCGGCTGAACCTTGGCCACCCAAAATTCGACATTGCCCTTGCCCTTGCCCATCCGTACCTCGATCGGCTTCTTGGTCACGGGCTTGTCCGGGAACACGCGAATCCAGGTCTTGCCGCCACGACGGATATAACGGGTCATCGCACGGCGCGCCGCCTCGATCTGGCGGGCGGTCAACCGGCCGCGCTCGACCGCTTTGAGGCCGTATTCGCCGAAGCTGACTTCGTTGCCGCGCTGGGCCAGACCGCGATTGCGGCCTTTCTGAACCTTGCGGAACTTGACTCGCTTGGGTTGCAACATCTCGGCTTACCCCGCTGTGGCGCCGGACTCGGCGCTTTCTTCAACCCGCGGCTCGGTGTCGAACACCTCGCCCTTGAAGATCCAGACCTTGACGCCGATGACACCGTAGGTCGTCTTGGCTTCGGCCAGGCCGTAATCGATATCGGCGCGCAGCGTATGCAGCGGCACGCGACCGTCGCGATACCACTCGGAGCGCGCGATTTCCGCGCCGTTGAGACGGCCGCCGACGTTGACACGAATGCCGCCGGCGCCCAGCCGCATGGCGTTACCGACCGCGCGCTTCATGGCGCGCCGGAACATGATGCGGCGCTCCAGCTGCTGCGCGATGTTCTGCGCCACGAGATAGGCATCCAGCTCCGGACGACGAATTTCCTCGACCGACAAATGCACCGGCACGCCCATGCGTTCGGCGACTTCCGCGCGCAGCTTGTCGATGTCCTCGCCCTTCTTGCCAATCACGATACCGGGCCTGGCCGTATGAATCGTGATGCGAGCCGAGCGCGCCGGCCGATCGATCTGGATACGGCTGACCGACGCATGCGCCAGACGCTGACGAATGAACTCACGCACCGCCAGGTCGGTGTTCAGCGCATCGGCGTAACCCTGGCCCTCGGCGTACCAGCGCGAGCTCCACTCGGTGGTGATGCCGAGCCGGAAACCGACGGGATGTACTTTATGACCCATATCTATATCCGCTGTCGTTGGACCGCCTAGCGGTCGGCCACACGAATGGTGACGTGACTCGTACGCTTGAGGATGCGATCGGCGCTGCCACGCGCACGCGGCTTCATGCGCTTCATCGTCGGACCCTCGTCGACCATGATGGTCGCGACCGTCAGCTCGTCGATGTCGGCGCCCTCGTTGTGCTCGGCGTTGGCCACCGCCGATTCGAGCACCTTGCGGACGATCGCCGCGGCCTTCTTGGTCGAAAACTCGAGCATTTCCAGCGCCCGTTCGACCGGCATGCCACGCACTTCGTCGGCAACCAAACGCGCTTTCTGGGGCGAAATTCGCGCGAATCGCAATTTAGCGACAGATTCCATCTCGATATCTCCGCGTTAACCCTTGCGATCGCCGAGATGACCCTTGAACGTCCGGGTCGGCGAAAATTCACCCAGCTTGTGCCCGACCATATTCTCGGACACGAAAACCGGCACGTGCTGGCGGCCGTTGTGGACCGCAATGGTCAGACCGATCATATCGGGCGTGACCATCGAACGACGCGACCAGGTCTTGATCGGGCGCTTGGTGCTCGCGCCCTGCGCCGCCTCAACCTTCTTGGCCAAATGCAGGTCGACGAAGGGACCTTTTTTAATAGAACGTGGCATAACTTATCCGTACCTTGTATCCCGTATCTTGCCCGGGCGTATTCTGTGCCGCGCGCTTAGCGTTTTTTGCGCTTGCTGCTCCGGCGGACGATCATGCCGTCGGTGCGCTTGTTCGAACGAGTCTTGAAGCCCTTGGTCTTCCAACCCCAGGGGCTGGTCGGATGACGACCGCCACTGGTGCGACCCTCGCCGCCGCCGTGCGGATGGTCGATCGGGTTCATGGCCACGCCGCGAACCGTCGGGCGCTTGCCGCGCCACCGCGTAGCGCCCGCCTTGCCGAGTTGACGCAGGCTGTGCTCGTTGTTGCCGACCTCGCCCACCGTGGCCTTGCAGTTGACATGCACGCGACGGGTTTCGCCCGACTTCAGGCGCAATACGCAGTACTCGCCGGCGCGCGCCGCAATCTGAATGCTGGTGCCAGCGCTGCGCGCGAGCTGGGCGCCCTTGCCGGGTCGCATTTCGACGCAATGCACGGTCGTGCCGACCGGAATACTGGCCAGCGGCAGCGCGTTACCCGGGCGGATCGGAGACTGCGGACCGGACACGATCGGGGTGCCGGCCGCGACGCCTCTGGGGGCGATGATATAGCGACGCTCGCCGTCGGCGTAAAGCACCAGCGCAATATTCGCGCTGCGATTCGGATCGTATTCCAGGCGCTCGACCTTGCCCGGCACGCCGTCTTTGTCGCGCTTGAAGTCGACCAGCCGATAATGCTGGCGATGGCCACCGCCGCGATGACGCACCGTGATGCGGCCCTGCCCGTTACGGCCACCCTGCTTGTGCTTCTTGACCAGCAGGGCTTCGTGCGGCCTGCCGCCATGCAGATCGGGCCGCTTCACGCTGACCACGAACCGGCGGCCGGCCGATGTCGGTTTGGCTTTCTTGAGTGCCATAATGCTCTCGCTCCGCTACGCTGCGCTACTGCGCGGCGCCGTCAAGAAAATCGATTTCTTCGCCTTCGGCCAGCGTCACATACGCCTTCTTGAAGCCGCTCCGCGCGCCGGGCTGGCCGCGAAAACGCTTCTGCTTCGGCTTGTTGTTCAGCGTGGTCACGCGCTCAACCTTGACGTCGAACAGCGTGGCAACCGCCTCGGCGATCTCGTGCTTGTTGGCGTCGCCGGCGACCTTGAAAACCACCTGATTGGCGGCATCGCCAACCACGGATGCTTTCTCGGACACGTGCGGCGAACGCAGAACCTGATAAATGCGCTCTTTATTCATGCCAGCCATCCTTCGAACGCCTGCAACGCGCTTTCAGTCATCAAAACCCGGTCGGCGCCGACCAGAGTAACCGGATCCAGATCGGTCACCGCCACCACGTCGAAACCGACGATGTTGTTGGCCGAGTAACCGAGCTTGTCGTCGACTTCCGACACCACGAGCACGCCTTTGGCCTCGGCCGACTGCTCGGACAACGCCTTGATCAGACCTTTGGTGCTACGCGACTCGAGCGCCAGATCGGCCACCACCTTGAAGCGATCCTGACGCACCAACTCCGAGACAATCGCGCTTATTCCGGCGCGGTACATCTTGCGGTTGACCTTCTGCGAAAAATCACGCGGGCTGGCCGCGAAAGTCACACCGCCACCCGACCAGATGGGGCTGCGGATGGTGCCGGCGCGAGCGCGGCCGGTGCCTTTCTGGCGCCACGGCTTCTTACCGCCGCCGCGGACTTCGGCGCGGGTTTTCTGCGCCTTCGTACCCGCACGGGCCCCGGCGAGGTACGCCGTGACGATCTGGTGCACCAGCGTTTCGTTGAACGGCCGATCAAAAACGGCGTCGGATACCGAAACCGATTTGTCACCGCTTGCGAGATTCAGTTCCATGTTTAGACCTACCTATCCGCGAGCGCCGCCGTCAACCGGCCCGCTTGACCGCCGGCTGAATGATGACGTCGCCGTTCTTGGCACCGGGAACCCCGCCGCGCACCAGAATGAGACCGCGCTCCGCGTCCACACGAACCACTTCCAGGTTCTGCACCGTGGTACGGGCGTTGCCCAACTGGCCGGACATCTTCTTGCCTTTGAACACGTGGCCCGGCGACTGGTTCTGACCGATCGAACCCGGCGCGCGATGCGCCTTCGAATTGCCATGCGTGGAGCGCTGGGAACGAAAATTGTGGCGCTTGATCACACCGCCGTAGCCCTTGCCGATCGAGCGACCGATGACGTCGACGTACTGCCCGGCCGAGAAGATCGACACGGTCAATTCGCCGCCGACTTCCACTTCCACCTGCTCGGGCGCCGCCGGCTCTTCGCCTTCGACTGCTTCGGCAACGGCGCCGGCGACCTTCGGCCAGTCGCCGTCCACGCGGAACTCCCAAAGACCGCGACCCGCTTCGACACCGGCTTTCTTGAAATGCCCGGCGGCCGGCTTGGTCACGCGGGAGGCGCGACGCGTACCCGTGGTGACCTGAAGGGCGCGGTAGCCATCGGCCTCGATGTCTTTTTTCTGGACGACGCGGTTCGGCTCGACCTCGACGACCGTGACGGGTACGGAGACGCCGCTATCGTCGAACACGCGCGTCATGCCGCGCTTGCGACCTACCAATCCAATAGCCATTTATAAATACCTTCTCGCTTATCGCCACTCGCTAGAGGGGGCGACAGTTCAAGTATGGTTTTCCAGTGCAAGGGGCCCGCTTGATGCGGGCCCCTGCGAACAAGAGGGCGCGAATAATAACACGCCCCGAGCGACTTGTCTCGCCCTTACTGCAATTTAATTTGGACGTCGACGCCCGCAGCAAGATCGAGCTTCATCAGCGCATCAACCGTCTTCTCGGTCGGCTCGACGATATCCATCATCCGCTTGTGGGTACGGATCTCGTACTGATCCCGCGCGTCCTTATTGACGTGCGGCGAAATCAGAATGGTATAGCGCTCCTTGCGCGTCGGCAACGGAATCGGGCCGTGTACCTGAGCGCCCGTGCGCTTGGCCGTTTCCACGATCTCGCGGGCCGACTTGTCGATCAAGCGATGATCGAAGGCCTTGAGACGAATGCGAATATTCTGACTGGCTGCCATGATGATTCAGATGCCTCTCAGGCCGTAATCTTGGTCACGACGCCCGCGCCCACGGTGCGGCCGCCTTCGCGGATGGCAAAGCGCAGGCCTTCTTCCATCGCGATCGGGTGGATCAACTCGACGTTCATCGTGACGTTGTCTCCCGGCATCACCATTT
>NZ_DASSKM010000150.1:0-3257 GCF_035690525.1 Salinisphaera sp. | reverse complement strand
AATGCTTGACGCTCTGGAACGCCAAGCTGGAATAGAAACCCGGGCGCGCGTGCGTTTTGAACCCGATGCCGCGATCGAATCCATCGTCAACAGCTGGCCGGGGGGCCTTGAGACCAAGCGTTCGCTAGCGCTGGGCTTCGTGGCCGATCGCAACTTCGACAACGTGATTACCGCCTTTACCGAGATAGAAAGGAGAAGTCTGAACTTGTCAGAACAATCAATCCGGATCAGGCGAAAGTAGCGTAACCGTGAGTTGCCGCGTGTCGACGTGGCTCATGTAGCCCGGCTGGGACCGGTATGAGGGCGGCCATAAACAAGACTGGCGTAACTGATTACGTTAAATTTACGAATCGCCATTTTAAATTATTGATTTTTTGGTTATTTATGGTGCCCGGGGCGAGACTCGAACTCGCACTCTGTCACCAGAATCGGATTTTGAGTCCGACGCGTCTACCAGTTCCGCCACCCGGGCACGACGGCGAGCGCGGAGTATACCTGTGCCTGGCCGCCATGCGAAAGTCTGGCCGCCGCGATTTCAGTGCCGGGCGAGGATCGATTCGAGATCGTGCTGATAGGCGGTCACGGTCTCGTGATAGGTGAGATTCGGATCGGCCTGGGTGCCGTTGATGACGATGCCATAGGCTGCGAAGCCGCCGTCCGACAGGCGAAGATAGCCGGCCAGGGCGCGTACCGTCACCGGCTCGGTAAGGGTGCCGGTCTTGGCGACCAGCCGGGTCTCGAAGTCGAAGTTGCCGCGCTTGAGGGTGCGCGAGGGGGCGGAGACCGGTACCGGCAGGCTGCCGTAGAACGCCGGGAACAGGGCGGTCTGATGGAACATGTAGGTCAGCAGCGATACCAAGTCGCGGGCCGAGATGCTGTTGCCCAGCGACAGGCCGCTGCCGCTGTCGAACACGGCCTTGCCCCGGTTTCGTTCGGGATAGGCGAATTCGTTGGCGCGCTCGGACAGGGCCTCGAGCGCCTGCGAAGCGCGCGCCAAGGTGAGCGGGCGGTTGTAGCCGCTGTCGGCCGCCACGTCCAGTGTCAGTGTGTCGGCCATGTAGTTGTTCGAGTAGGCCATCATCGGGATCAACTGCTCGGCCAGTGATTCGCTTTTGACCCGCGCCAGCGTTCTGCCCTCGTGTTCGACGTCGCCGCTGCGCGTGGTGACCGCGCCGGCGATATGAATGCCGGCGTTGGCGAGCATCGCCGAAAGTACGCGCGCGGTTTCGGCCGCGGCGCCGGTGACCGCGCGATGGAAGCGGTACGCCCCGTAACCGACCGGCAGCGAGCCGCGAATATGCAATGTCGAGTACCCGCCGTCGTAAGTGCGCCAGGCGATCATGCCGGCATCGGAGCCCGCCGGGCCGGTTTTGACCCGGTTGTCGATCCGGTAGCCCGGCAGGTCTTCGGGGTACAGTACGACACGGGTCGGCTGGCCGGCGGCCGCGCCGGGATAGACCGTGGCCATGACGGTGCCAAAGTTCACCCCGGCGGACGACAGCGGCGCGCTATAGGAATGCGAGGCGCGCTCGCGGGCATCGCAGCGGTCTTTGATCAAGCAGGGCACGGTGCCCCACAGGCCGTCGTCGACCACCAGATCGCCCGCGACCTGGTCCACGCCGCGCGCCTTGAGCCGCATCACCAGTTCGCGCAGATGCCGGTTATCCAGGGACGGATCGCCGCCGCCGACGAATACCAGGTCGCCGTCGAGCGTGCTATGGCTGATCGCGCCGTGGCTGGCGAAACGCGAGGTGAAACGATGTTCCGGGCCGAACTGCTGCAGGGCGGCGGAGGCCGCGAACAGCTTGCTTACCGAGGCCGGGCGCAGGCGTTGATCGGGGTTGAACGCCGCGATCGTGTGCATATCGCGCAGTCGCACCACGAGCACACTGACATCGGCATGGCGGGCCAGCGCACGCAGATTGTCGAGACCAGCGTTCGAAGCCGCGCAGGTCAGCGAACTCCACAGCAGGGCCGCGACGGCAAACGACAGACCGGACAGACGAACGGTGGACGGCATCAAACGATTCCCCCAAGGCAGCGACGGCGAGCGAGTGGCGGCCAGTCTAGCGACAGCATTGTGCACGGCTCAATTACAGTTTCCTAACAAACCTATATCGACGCGCCGCGCGCGCGCCTCTACACTGCGCCGCCATGATTTACGAAGCCTTGGGCCGGGACGGCGACGCGCGCCGCGGCCGCCTGCATCTGCCGCACGGCACGGTCGAGACGCCGGCGTTCATGCCGGTGGGCACGTACGGCACCGTCAAGAGCATGACGCCGGAGGAATTGACCACGCTGGGCGCCGAAATCGTGCTCGGCAACACCTACCACCTCATGCTCCGGCCGGGCGCCGAGATCGTCGGCGCTCACGGCGGATTGCACGGTTTCATGCACTGGGAGCGCCCGATCCTGACCGATTCCGGCGGGTTTCAGGTCTGGTCGTTGGCCGACATGCGCAAGCTCACCGAGGACGGCGTCGCTTTTCGCTCGCCGTTGGACGGCTCGCGCCAGCACCTCTCGCCCGAGCGCTCGATTGCGGTCCAGCATGCGCTGAACTCGGATATCGTCATGTGCCTGGACGAATGCACCGATTATCCCGTTTCGAAGGGCGATGCGGCCGCGTCGATGCAGCGGTCGATGCGCTGGGCCGCGCGCTGTCGCGACGCCCACGGCGACTCGAACAACAAACTGTTCGGCATCAATCAGGGCAGCGTGTTTCCCGATCTGCGCGCCGAGTCGATGGCCGCGCTGGTGGACATCGGCTTCGACGGCTATGCCATCGGCGGCGTGTCGGTCGGCGAGGGCTGGGATGACAAGGCCGCGGTGCTGGCCGGCGTGTTGCCGAAAACGCCGGCCGATGCGCCGCGCTATCTCATGGGCGTCGGCACGCCGGCGGATCTAGTGGCCTCGGTGGCCTACGGCATCGATATGTTCGACTGCGTCATGCCGACCCGCAACGCCCGCAACGGCTATCTGTTCACCCACGAGGGCGTCATCAAGATCAAGAACGCGGTGCACAAGCACGATACGTCGCCGCTGGACGCCGCCTGCGACTGTTATACCTGTGCCCACTACAGCCGGGCTTATCTGCATCATTTGTATCGTTGCGGCGAGATTCTGGCGGCGCGCCTGAACACCTGGCACAACCTGGCCTACTACCAACGACTGATGCGGCGTGTCCGCGCCGCCATCCAGGCCAGCGATTACGCCGCGTTCATGCGCGATTTCTTCGTCGGGCCCGAAGGCCAGGGCAC
>NZ_DASSKM010000149.1:0-4407 GCF_035690525.1 Salinisphaera sp. | reverse complement strand
GCGCTGATGCCGGCGAGCGCGCCTTGCATATTATCGGTGTCGACGAACAGTAGGTTGTTCGGAAACGGAATGACGGCGTTTTGCGAAGCCGGCGAGTAGAGGCTCGTCGCCTCCGGCGCGGGCGCGGAGGCCTGGCCGTCGTTATCGTGATTATCGTTATCGTCGCCGCACGCCGCCAGCGACACGGCCATCACGACCGCGATACCTAATGTCCAGATCCGCTTCATGATTCCCCCGGGAAAAGCGTTGTTTGGCCCGCCGCGTTTTTCGATCCGCGTTCGGTACCACGAATACAATGCGGTGCCCGTGAATCCCGCGACACTGGACGATGGTCGCAGCCAATCCGGCCATTCGACCGTGCTCGAATCAGTGACTTGGCGTATGGTCTAGCACGTTATTCGATCGCCGGTATCACCATGCAGGTTCAACAGATTCGCGAATTCGGCGCGGCCGATGTCTTCAATACCGCCGAGGTGGCGATGCCCGCGCCCGGCCCGGGTCAGATCCGGGTTCGCCAGATCGCATCGAGCGTGAATCCGGTCGATACCAAAATCCGCAGCGCCGGCCCAGCGATCGCGCCCGCGCTGCCGGCCGTGCTCGGCTGTGACGTGGCCGGCGAAGTGGACGCCGTGGGCGCGAACGTCCGCCGGTTCGCGGTCGGTGACGCGGTCTACGGTTGCGCGGCCGGTCTGGTCGGACGCGGCGGCGCTTACGGAGAATATGTGGTGGTCGACGCCGAGCTGATGGCCGCCAAGCCGGCGGATCTGGGCTGGCGCGAGACCGCGGCGCTGCCGCTGGTCACGATCACGGCATGGGAAGCGCTGGTGGATCGTGCGCGCGTGCGGCCCGGCGATCATATGCTCATTCACGGCGGCGCCGGCGGCGTCGGCCATATCGCCATCCAGATCGCCAGGGCCCAGGGCGCGCGCGTGGCGACCACGGTGTCGAGCGCGAACAAAGCCGCCATCGCGCGTCGCTGCGGCGCGCATGAGACCATTCATTATCGTGAGGAGCCGGTCGCCGACTACGTGGAGCGGCTGACTGACGGCCGCGGCTTCGATGTGGTCTTCGACGCCACCGGCGGCTCGGATATCGCGCGGTCGTTCGAGGCGGCCCGCGTCAACGGCCAAGTCGCGACCATCGTGTCACAGTACCAGGCCGATCTGACGCCGATGCACAGCAAGAGCCTGACGCTGCACGCTATCTTCATGCTCACCGCGATGCTCAACGGCGTCGACCCGGAACATCATGCCGAAATTCTGACCAAGGCCGGCGCGCTGGTGGCGGCAGGTCAACTCGCGCCGTTGCTCGACGAGCGCCGGTTCAATCTCGCGGACGTGGGCGCGGCGCACGCACATCTGGAAGCGGGCGCGGCGATCGGCAAGGTCGTGATCGATATCGCCGACGAAGCGAAAAACACCTGATGCGAACGCGCCGGCCCGCCGCGTGCGTGACGCACCGATCCGACCTCCAAACTCCCTTCGGTAGTCGCACGGATTGGGCATGACCCACCGCCGCGTGACAATCGAGTTCAACCTCAACCTGACTCCGCTGTGATCAACGCTTCCGAGGTCTTTCATACCGTGGGTTTTGCCGCCGTCAGCCTCGCCTGCGGCTATAGCCTGCTGGCGCTGCTGGCCGTGTGCCTCGGCCCGAAGAAGCGGCCGCGAGACATCGCGTCGCCGAACGCGCCGCCGGTGACGGTGCTCAAACCGCTGTGCGGCGCCGAAGCCGAACTGGAGCGCTGTCTACGCTCATTCTGCGATCAGGACTATTCCGAGTTTCAGATCGTATTCGGGATACAGGACGGCGACGATCCCGCGCTCGCCGTGGCCCGGCGCGTGCGCGACGCCTATCCCGGGCACGATATCGAGATCGTGGTCGATACGCGCCAGTGGGGGACGAATCGCAAAGTCAGCAATCTGATCAATATGATGACCGCCGCCCGCCACGACCGGCTGGTGCTGGCCGACAGCGATATTCTGGTCGGCCGCGATTATCTCGCGCGCGTCACCGCGCCGCTGGCCGATCCCGGTGTCGGGCTGGCGACCTGTCTGTATCGCGGCTGGGCCGGGCCGGGCCTGTGGTCGCGGCTCGGCGCGCTGTTCATCGACGACTGGTTCATGCCGTCGGTGCTGATTTCGCATCGCTTGGGCAACGACGAGTTCGTCTCCGGCGCGACCATCGCCGTGCGCCGCGAAACGCTCGACGCCATCGGCGGTTTCGGCGCGGTTGCCGATCGGGTGGCGGATGACCACGCGCTGGGTGAATGCGTGCGCGGGCTCGGGTTGCAGGTCGCGGTCTGCGACTACGTCGTCTCGACCTGGGTGTATAACAGCGGCCCGGCCACGCTGGTCGATCAAGAGACCCGCTGGATGCGCACGATCCATTCGCTGCAGCCGCTAAGCTACGACCTACTGTTCGTCACCCTGGCCTTGCCGCTGATCGCGATCTCGCTCGTCCTCGACTGGCGCCAGGCGCCGGTGCTGGCGCTGATCGGGCTCACGGTGATCGCGCGCGCGGCGCTGCACGGCGTACAGAACGTGCGCGCCGGGCGCCGAAGCTGGCACAACCTGGCCGGCCTGCCCCTGCGCGAGGCGCTGACCGCCTATAGCTGGCTGCTGGGTCTGGCGGTACGCCGCGTGCGCTGGCGCGGGCGGCGCTACTGGATCGCCGACGACGGCTCGCTGAAACACGTCGCGCCCCGTGACTGAGGCGCGCCGTATCATCGTCACCGCCGACGATTTCGGTCTCGATACCCGCGTCAACGACGCCGTGGAGCGTGGTTGTCGCGACGGCATTCTAAACAGCGCGAGCCTGATGGTCGGGGCTTCCGCGGCCGGCGACGCGGTGGCCCGCGCCCGGCGCCTGCCCGATCTGCACGTCGGCCTGCACCTGGTCCTGGTCGACGGGCGCGCGGTGCTGCCGCGCGAGCGGATTCCCGATCTGGTCGATGCCGCCGGCCGTTTCGACGACAACATGGCGCGTGCCGGCGTGCGGTTCGCGTTCTCGCGCCGCGTACGCGCCCAACTCGCCGCCGAGATCCGGGCCCAGTTCGAAGCCTTCGCCGCCACCGGACTGGCGCTGGATCATGTGAACACGCACAAGCATTTTCATCTGCACCCGACCATTCTGGCGCTGATCGTCGATATCGGGCGCGATTACGGGCTGCGGGCCGTTCGTCTACCGCACGAACCGCTAACCGCGGGGCTGCGCATCACCCGACGCGGGGCCGGCCGCCGCGTAGTCGGCGCCGTGCTCCTCGCGCCGTGGCTCGGCCATATGCGCCGCCGGATCGCCCGCGCCGGGCTGGTTTCGCCGTCGCGCATGCTGGGCCTGGCCGCGACCGGACACATGAACGAGGCGGCGATGCTCGCCGCGCTGGCCGCGTTGCCGCCCGGCGTGAGCGAGATTTATTGCCACCCGGCGACCGCAACCGGCTTGACCGCGCCGATGGCCGACTACGATCATCCCAGCGAGTTCGCCGCGCTGATCAGCCCGCGCGTGCGCGCGACTCTGGCCGAGCGTCGCATCGGCCGCACCACGTTTTCCGAACTCGGGGCCGAAGCCGCGTGAGCCGCCCGCGAATTCCCGGATCCGCCGGCGCTGTTACGCGCCACCGCCCGGCGCGAGTACTGACCGATCGTAATTTGGACGCCCGGCGATGAAGTGGATGGCCTATCTCGCCGGGCTGGCCGGCGCGATTCTCATGGTCGTGTTAGTGGTGCACAGCGGCTACCAGCGCATTTTCGCCGCCGTCAGCACGGCCGGCTGGCCGCTCGTGCTGATCCTGCCCTATCACCTGCTGCCGGTCACGCTCGATGCCTATGGCTGGCGCGTGTTGCTGGCGCCGGCCGATGATCGCGGCCGGGCGCGGCTGCCGTTCCTGCTTTGGGCGGCGCTGGTGCGCGAGGCTGTGAGCCGACTGCTGCCGGTCGCCAGCGTGGGCGGCGAAGTCGTGGGCATCCGGGTGACCATGCTGCGCGGACTGTCCGGCGTTGTGGTGACCGCCAGCGTGATCGTGGAAGTGTTGGTGACGCTGGTCAGTCAGTACATCTTCACGCTGATCGGGGTGCTGCTGCTGGTGTTGCTGCTGCATTCCGGCGCCGTGGTGTTCGATATTCTGATCGCGCTGGGCGTGACCTTTCCGATTCCGTTCGTCCTGCTGGCTGTGCTCGGCCGCACGCGCCCCTTCGAACGGCTGCGCCGCGCGGTGGAAAGCATGCTCGGCGGACGCGATACGCTCATGCGCCTGTTCGGGCGCAGTGGCTCGCTGGACGATGCTCTGCACGATCTCACCGGCCGTCGGGCCCGCATGGCTTGGGCCACGCTCTGGCAGTTTCTCGGCATGTTCGCCGGCAGCTTCGAAGTCTGGCTGGTGCTCAAGCTGCTCGGACACCCGGTCTC
>NZ_DASSKM010000148.1:0-9034 GCF_035690525.1 Salinisphaera sp. | reverse complement strand
CGCGCGCAAAGATATTTTATTCGTCCTCATTGGTATGGCGTTGACGATTGTGGCGGCCATGCCGGCGTCGGCCGCCGCGGGCAAGCAGCCGGCGCTCGATCTGCCGATCGACATGCCGACGGGCACGAAGACGCTGGCGCTGCAGGCGTCGCCGAAACAGAGCTACGCGCTGATCGTGGATCGGATCGTCCAACTGGGCGGTATCCGCGGTAACATATCGGCGGTTCGAACCATCGAAGGGCCGGTGGCCCGCCGCACGCTGCTCGTGGACAGCACGGAGACGGCGAAAGCGTTGGATGCCACGATTGGACAGCGTCTCGCCGAGGCCGGCTTCGAGCCGCTTTTCACCTGCCGCGGGGCGGCCTGTGGGCCGCACTTCCGCGAGGCCTCGCCGGGCTACCGAGCCGCACCATCGCACTTTGACGCGGCCGCCGATGATCAGACCTATCGCGCGATGCGCCGGTCCGGCGCCGGGGCCGGGGCCGACGAGTACGCCGCCGTGCAGATCGCGCCGGACGGACCGCTGCTGGCGGTACAGTTCGACCTGGCGCGCTCCGAGCCGCGCCGGGTCGCCGCGATTTCGGTCACGGCCGCGCAGATGGCGCGCCAGTTGAAAGACAAAGGCCGCGTTGCGCTATACGGCATCTTCTTCGATACCGACAGCGCCCGGATCAAGCCGGAATCGCGTTCGACGATCAAGGAAATTTCCCGGTTGCTGTCGGACAAACCGGAGTTACGGCTGTTGGTGGTCGGCCACACCGACAACCGCGGCAGTTTCGCCTACAACCTGAAATTGTCGGAACGCCGCGCGAATGCGGTGGTCGACGCGTTGGTGTCGGATTACGGCGTGGATCCCTCGCGGCTCAAGCCTCTGGGCGTGGGTTACGCGGCGCCGCGCGCCACCAACGCCAATAGCGCGGGCCGCGCCAAAAATCGCCGTGTCGAACTCGTGCCGTGGACGCGCTAGCGTAGGCTGAAAACGACCGGAATAATCAGTTCCAGCCGGTCGCGTTGCGCGGCGGCCGGCATGGCCGGTAGCGGCTTGGATGCGGCCAGCATATGGCGGGTAGCGGCGGTCAGCATGGGTGAGCCGGATGCGTCGAGGATACGGGCTTCAAGCACCTCGCCGTGCGCATCGACGGCGAGGAATAGCTTGACCGTGCCCTCGACATGTTCGCGCCGGGCTTTTTCCGGGTAGTGCTTATGGCGCGCCAGCCAGGCCCGTAGCTGGGCGACATACTGATCGGTGGCTTGATCGCGATCACCATAGGCGCCCTCGGGGCTGGCATCGGGCGCGGGGCCGATAGCCCGCGCCGTCACCTGTTGTTCCGGCAATTGATCAGACAATGTCCGATCCGGCGTCACCGGCAGCGCGGCGGCGATGGCCGGTGCGCTGTCAGCGCCGGATGGATGGGCTTTGGATGCGGCGGTCGGCGCCGACTCGATCGGGATTTTGGCTTCGGCCTCGGGCGGCGCCGCGTCCGGTGTGGAAGCGGATGCGATCTGCGGGGACGAGGCGTCGCCGATTAGCGGGCCGACCGGCTTCGCGCTCTCGATCGGCGCGGGCCCGGCGGCCTCGCTATCGGCCGCCGGCGGCGCCGACGGTAACCCGGTCGCGGCCGTGGCGGCCCGGCCGCTGACGTCGCTCAATTGTTCGATCGGCATGTCTTCGAAGCTCGGCGGCGCCGGCGGGGTAGAATCGAAATCGTCCAGCGACACCGTAACGCCCCGGGACGCCGGGGGCGAGACGGCAGGCGGCGCGGGCATCCCGGCCAGCAAACCGATCACCAGCAGGTGCAACAGCGCCGCCCAGCCGACCGCGATCAGCCATTGACGCTTGGTTATCCGCATTACTGAGTTCGCGCCCGGGTGATGAGCCGCAGGCGATGAACGCCGGCCTTGCGCAGAATCTGCATGATCCGGACCACGCGGTTGGTCGCCAGGTCGCCGTCGGCGCGCAGCCGGATCGGGGCGTCGGGTGTGGCCTTCAGGCGCCGCTTGATGACGGTTTCGAGCGTGCTTTTGTCGATCGTATGCCCGCCAACGGCAAGCCGGCCGTCCGCGGCGAGCGCGACTTCGATGCCTTGGCGCTCGGCGCTAGCCTGGCTGGCCGAGCGCGGAGGCTGGACGTTTATCGGCGAAGGCGTCGCAAGATGCCCGGCTAGCATGAAAAAGATCAGCAGTAAAAAGACCACGTTGGCCAGCGGCAGGATCGCGTCGTCCAGGTAAGCGGAGGTGGCGGGGGCCCGGGCGCGCTTGAAACGCATCAGGGTTTGCGCGCGGCCGATCCGGCCGTCGTGTCCATCAGCGCGATATGATCGATGCCGGCCTTGGACAACGCATCCAGCACGCGCACCGTATCCTGGAGCGTCACGCCGTGCGCCGAGCGCACCAGGACGCGCCGATCCGGATGGCCGCGGCGGGCCGCGCGCACGCGGGCGATGAGCCGGTCCATCGGCAGATAATGGCCGGCGAACCGGACGCCGTCGGTACGCACCTCCACCAATAAGGCGCCGGTGATGCCGTGTCCGCGCGCGGCGGGCGCGGGCGTCTCCAGAGCGATCCGGTGTTCGTCGGTGAAGCTGTAGGCGAGCATGAAAAACAGCAGCAGAATGAACACGACGTCGATCAACGGCGTGAGACTGATCAGCCGCGGGCGACGACGTCGGCTCGCGCTAAATGAACGGGGACCGGGCGACGAAAGCGTCATCGGTATCGGTATCGACGGTGTCGGCCCGCGCCGGATCGATGATCAGGATGCGGGTGACTATGCTGTCCATTTCCTGGGCCTGACGATCGACCAGACGTTCGAGCCAGTTGAGCGCGACCATGACCGGCATGGCCACACCCAGGCCCACGGCGGTGGTCAACAGCGCCTGCCAGATGCCGCCCGACAGCAGCGCCGGATTGACCTGGTTGCCCGCGGCCTCGAGCGCCCGGAACGCCTCGATCATGCCGAGCACCGTGCCGAACAGGCCGAGCAGCGGCGCCAGCGAGGCGATAACTTCGAGCACCCGCAGATGCGAGCGCAAGCGCTCGAGAATATCTGCGCCGTATTGCATGATCTCTTCGCGCATCAGATGTTCCGGCAGATGCCGGTGATGCTTGAGTTCGAGCGCGTGTCCGGCCACCCGCGCCACCGGGCTGCGCGAGCGGCGTGTCATGGCCAGCGCCGCCGATGTATTGCCCATGCGATAAACCGACAGCGCGCCGCGTCCGGTGCGATAGTCGCTGATTTCGGCTGCGCGGAATTGCATCAGCTTGGCCACGATGATCGTGATCGCCACGATCGACATCAGCGCCAGAAGCACCACCACCGGCCCGCCGACGAGCAGTTTGTCGTTAAAACGTTCAAGGGCTCCGGTCAGGGACTGCAGCACGCGCGCCTCCGCGGTGGCGGGTTATAAAATCTTGATCGGTTATTCGATGAACGGTACGCGACCGCGCTGCGACACGGAAACCAACGACAGACAGTCGTCGCGCGCCTGTGGCGGCCCCTTACCGGTGTCGACCGTACATTCGAGCACGTTGTTGAGCAGCAACTGTCCGATCTGTTGACAGCTCAGGTCGGGAATATCGAATACCTTGAGACTCGTCTTGCCGGGCGGCATCGGGCCGATCTGTACCGCGAGACGCTTGGCCACGATCCCGTTGTTATCGAACATCACCACGTCCAACTTGAACGAATCGAAGGCGCGGTCGGTTTGATTCTGGGTCACGAGATACGCTCGGCAGGCGCCGGTGATCGATTGTAGTTTGTTGAGTTCCACGCGTACCGCTTGCGGGGGCTCCGGCACCGAAGCGGAAGGCTGATCGACGGTATTGCCGTCCGCCTCGGCGGCGGTGTCGGATACACTGCCATCGGCCGCCGGGCCGTGGCCGTCATCGGGCTGGGCGAGCGCCACGCCCGCAACGCCGAGCGCCGCGGCGCAGAGCAAAACGCGTAATTGTTGCATGATCGGTTCCCCCACGACCGTTGATGCTATTGCCGGGCCGTGCTATCGCGAGTATCGCGGTCGCCGTTGGCTGCTGCAAGTCGGCCGTTGCAAGTTGATATCGACAGGCGTCGCCGGCGAGGTCAGACTTTCGCGGATTCACCTGCCAACGTTTGCCGAGGATAGCGCGTGTCGGTTTTTTCACCCATGGTCGCAGCCGGCCATGAAGAAGTCTGTTTTTTCCACGATCCGGGCACCGGGCTGCGCGCCATCGTCGCGGTTCATTCCACGCGCCGCGGGCCGGGCATCGGCGGCGTGCGTATCCGCGACTACGGCGACGACGGAGAAGCGCTGACCGATGTGCTGCGCCTGTCCGAGGCGATGAGCTACAAGGCCGCCTGTGCCGGATTGCCCTGCGGCGGGGCCAAGGCCGTGGTGATGGGGCCGTTTCCGGCCGATCGCGCGGCCGGCATGCATGCGCTGGCCGGCTGCATCGAGCGGCTTGGCGGCCGCTATATCGCGACCGAAGACATGGGCATGAACGAGTCGGATATCGCGCGGCTCAACGATGTCACCCGTTTCGCGGTCGGGCGGGCCCTGGCCGACGGCGGTTCGGGCGATCCTTCGCCGCATACCGCCCGCGGCGTGGTGTGCGGTATGCGTTCGGCGCTACGCAGCGCCGGCATGAGCGGCGACTTCCAGGGTCTAAAAGTGGCCGTGCAGGGTTGCGGCAGCGTCGGCTTGGGCGTGATCGAGCGGTTGCTGGCCGGCGGCGCCGAGGTGCATGCCTCGGATATCGACGTCGCGGCCGGAGAAAGCGCGCGCCGCGCCGGAGCCCGGATCGTGCCGAACGATGAGATTCTGGCGGCCGATGTGGATGTGCTCGCGCCCTGCGGCATCGGCGCCGTTTTAAACGAGCGCAGCATTCCCGAGATCCGCGCGCGGGTGATCGCGGGCGCGGCCAATAATCAGCTGGCTGGTGCCGCGGACGCCGAACGACTGATGGAACGCGATATCGTCTATGCGCCGGATTTCGTGATCAACGCGGGCGGGCTGATTAACGTGGCCGACGAGATCGATCCGGCCGGTTACGACGGCCGGCGCGTGGCCGGCCGGGTGGCGAACATCGAAATCACGCTCGACCGAATCTTCGCCGAGGCCGGGCGAACCGGCAAAACCTCGGCCGCGATCGCGCTCGAACTGGCGCACTCCCTGATCGATAGTTAAAAAAGCCGCGCCCGATCGGGCGCGGCATGTGATGTTGCCGGTTCGCGGCAATAAACGTCAGGCGGCGGTATCCCATTCGGGCGCGAACGACGGGTTGATCATCCGGCCGTCTTGGGAATAGAGCTTGCTGATTTCGCTCATCTGTTCCTCGGTGAGCTCGAAGTCGAAGACTTCGAAGTTCGAGGTCACGTGGTCGGGATTGGCCGAGCGTGGCAGCGCGATCACGTTGTCCTGTTGGATGAGCCAGCGCAGCGCGATTTGGCCGGCGTTCTTACCGTATTGCTTGCCGATGCGCTCCAGCGTCGGGTCCTTGAAGACTTCGCCGCGGGCCAGCGGGCAATAAGCGGTCAGCGAGATGCCGTGTTCGGACAGAGCATCCAATACCGGCTTCTGATCGAGGTAGGGGTGATACTCGACTTGATTGGTCGCCAGCGGTTGACCCGACAGTTCGGCCGCTTCATGAATCATCGGGACCGTGAAGTTGCTGATGCCGATGTTGCGGGCCAGCCCTTTCTCTTGCACTTCGTTGAGCGCGCCCAGCGTTTCCTTGAGCGACACATCGGGGTTCGGCCAGTGCAGCAGGAGCAGATCGATATAGTCGGTGCCCAGCCGGTTCAGGCTTTGCTGCACGGATTTCTGAAGTTCGCCGTCGGTGTAGCTGTCGGTCCAGACCTTGGTCGTGAGAAAGACATCTTCGCGTTCGACGCTCGATAGCCGGATCGCGCGCCCTACGGCTTCCTCGTTGTTGTAGGCCTGGGCGGTATCGATATGCCGATAGCCGACGCCGAGCGCATGCTCGACCATCGCCTCGGCGTCCTTCGGTTCGAGCTCGAAGGTGCCGAAACCGATCGCGGGAATCGTTGCGCCATTGGCCGTTACGTTATGCATGGACAATCCTGTTGAATCCGATTGAAACAATAATCGGACGCTGTGGTGCGGCGCGGGCTGAATCAAGGGGCGTAGGCATATCCCCTACACAACAAGCCCGCAACAAGCCCGCAACAGAAGCCGCGGGCTTGCCGGCGCGTATTGCTTGGCTTGCGGGGCCGGCGTCATGCCGCCTTGGCGAACGCCAGATCGGCGCTGCCGCCGCCGGCGAGATCCACCCGGACCGTATCGCCGGCGACGAATTCGCCCGCCAGAATCCTTTTGGCCAGCGGGTTCTCGACCAGGGTCTGGATCGAGCGCTTGAGCGGGCGCGCGCCGTAGACCGGGTCGAAGCCGGCTTCGGCCAGCTTGTCCAGCGCCGCGTCGCTGACCGCAAGCGTGAGATCGCGCTCGGCCAGCCGGGCTTCGAGCTCGCGCATCTGGATACGGGCGATCTTGCGGATCTCGGTCGCTTCCAGCGGATGGAAGACCACCGATTCGTCGATACGGTTGATGAACTCCGGCCGGAAGTGCTGGGCGACTACGTCCATCACCGATTCCTTCATGGTCTCGTAGCCCGAGTCGGCCAATTCCTGGATCAGTTGGCTGCCGAGGTTCGAGGTCATCACGATCACGGTATTGCGGAAGTCCACCGTGCGGCCCTGGCCGTCGGTGAGCCGGCCGTCGTCGAGCACCTGTAGCAGGACGTTGAAGACGTCGTGATGCGCCTTCTCGATCTCGTCGAGCAGGATCACGGAATACGGTTTGCGCCGCACGGCCTCGGTCAGATAGCCGCCCTGTTCGTAGCCGACATAGCCGGGCGGGGCGCCGATCAGCCGGGCCACCGAGTGTTTTTCCATGAACTCGGACATATCGATGCGCACCATCGCGCTCTCGGTATCGAACAGGAAGTTCGCGATCGCCTTGCACAGCTCGGTCTTGCCCACGCCGGTCGGGCCGAGGAACAGGAAGGAGCCGATCGGACGCGCCGGATCGGACAGGCCGGACCTGGAGCGTCGGATCGCATCCGAGACCGCGGAGACGGCTTCGTTCTGCCCGATCACGCGTTCGTGCAGCGAATCCTCCATGCGCAGCAGTTTGTCGCGCTCGGCTTCGAGCATGCGATTGACCGGGATGCCGGTCCAGCGCGATACGATCTCGGCGACTTCCTCGTCGGTGACGTTGTCGCGCAACAGTTTGTGATCGGCCGGCTTGGCCTCGGCTTCCTGCGCCGCGGCGAGCTCGCGCTCGAGCTCGGGAATCCGGCCGTACTGGATCTCGGCCATGCGTTCGTAATCGCCGGCGCGCTGGGCCGCTTCCAGTTCTCGCCGGGCGTGGTCCAGTTCTTCGCGCTTATGCGCGGCGCCGGTCACGCTGGCTTTCTCGGCTTTCCAGATTTCTTCCAGATCCGAATACTCGCGCTCGAGCGCCGCGATGTCGTCGTCGAGTTTTTCCAGCCGCGCCTTGGAGCCTTCGTCGGACTCCTTGGACAACGCCTGCTTCTCGATCTTGAGCTGGATCAGGCGACGCTCGAGGCGATCCAGCTCTTCCGGCTTGGAATCGATCTCGATGCGGATCTTGGAAGCGGCCTCGTCGATCAAGTCGATGGCCTTGTCCGGTAACTTACGGTCGGTGATATAGCGCTGCGACAGCTTGGCCGCGGCGATGATCGCGCCGTCGGTGATGTCCACGCCGTGGTGCACCTGATAGCGCTCTTTCAGGCCGCGCAGGATGGCGACCGTGTCCTCCAGGCCCGGCTCGTCGACCATGACCTTCTGAAAACGACGCTCCAGCGCGGCATCCTTTTCGATGTTCTGCCGGTACTCGTTAAGCGTGGTCGCGCCGATACAGTGCAACTCGCCGCGGGCGAGTGCGGGCTTCAACATGTTGCCGGCGTCCATCGCGCCTTCGGCCTTGCCGGCGCCGACCAGGGTATGGATTTCGTCGATGAACAGGATGATGCGGCCTTCCTGCTTGGCTAGATCGGACAATACGCCCTTGAGCCGGTCCTCGAACTCGCCGCGATACTTGGCGCCGGCGATCATGGCCGCGAGATCCAGCACCAGCACGCGCTTGTCTCTAAGCGACTCGGGCACCTCGCCGTTAACGATGCGCTGGGCCAGGCCTTCCACGATGGCGGTCTTGCCGACCCCGGGATCGCCGACCAGCGTCGGGTTGTTCTTGGTGCGGCGCGACAATACCTGGATTACGCGACGAATCTCCTCGTCGCGGCCGATCACCGGGTCGAGCTTGCCGACTTCGGCGCGCTCGGTGAGATCGGTGGTGTATTTATCGAGCGCGCCGCGCTGTTCCTCGGCGTTGGCGTCGTTGACGCTCTCGCCGCCGCGCATCGCGTCGATCTGGGCGCTGAGGTTGTCGCGGGTGGCGCCGGCCTGTTTGAGAATCTTGCCGGTTTCGGACTTGTCCTCGAGCATCGCCAAAGCGACAAGTTCGCTGGAAACGAACGAATCGCCGCGCTTCTGGGCGAGCTTGTCGGACAGATTGAGCACGCGAATCAGCGCTTGGCCCGGGTTCACATCGCCCGTGGCCTCGCCGATGGTCGGCAGGTTGTCCAGGCTCTTCAAGACCTGGTTGCGAATTTCGCGGACGTTCAGGCCGGCGTTGTCGAACAGCGGCCGCACCGTGCCGCCCTCGGCGTCGAGCATCGCCAGCAGCAGATGCTGTGGCTGGATTTCATTGTGATCGCGCCCCACGGCCAGGCTCTGGGCATCGGCCAGGGCCTGCTGGAGCTTACTGGTGAGTTTGTCCATTCGCATGGTCAGGCTTTCCTCTATTGATTCGTATCGGCCGTCGCGGGGACGGCGATGGCTTTGCAATCTTCAATAGGGGCGTTCGAAAACAATTCAACCATTGTTTGAAACATCATTAGCCCCCGGGCCGAAGTCCGTTGTCCGACTGATATACTGCCGCGCTTTGTCGCGTTCCGCGCGCTTTCGGCCAACCATTGAGGTCCGCATGTCCAACGCCTATACCGATCCGCAGTT
>NZ_DASSKM010000147.1:0-2667 GCF_035690525.1 Salinisphaera sp. | reverse complement strand
CGCGGGCAACAGCGCGACCGATTTTGGAGATAGCCTGGTCGACAAGTGGAGTCTGAGCAGGATCGGTGATTCGAGCGCCATCGGCCGGCCGTGGCGGCTGAGCGCGCAGTTCGGTAATGCCGGCGGGCTCGGTGCCGAGCGCGAGACGCCGCTGTCGCTGAAGTTGGCTGCACGGACGCGAAACTGGCGCGACTGGCATGTCGATTCGGCGCTTGGCTGGTACCAGGGCTATGTGACCACACCCGGCGCCATGCCCATCCAAGGCGGACTATGGCAGGTCTCGGCCAGCCATGAACTCGATTTGGCGGGTCTGGAAACCCGCTTCCAGCCGAGCTTCTCGATCGGCGGCAGCCGGCACGACGGCCAGGCGCTCGGTAGTCGTACGGGGCTCGCCATGGGGTTCCCCGGGCTGTTCGACAATGTCGCGGTCAGCGTCGGTTATCTCTCGGCCGGCTGGAGCCCGGTCGGCAATCGTTCGGACATCCAGATGATGCTGAACATCACCCAGAATGCGGGTACCGTGCTGCCACGGCTCGGCTCGCTCTTGGATCGCCTGCGTGGGCAGTGGTTCGGCTTTAATTATTAATGATACCGACATAATCACGATCAAAGCCCGGCGATGGCCGCCACCTGAACGCGCGTGGCGACCCGTATTCAGCGCGCGCGACGCTGTCGGGTTATTCTTGAGCGGCGAACGATGGGTGCCGGCGGCCGCGAATATGGCCACGTTCATTTTCCGGTCATCGGGTTTCGCGTGTCATAGACGGTTCGCGGCCTCGATAGCCCGTAGCGCGACGCTCGATCGGCCACGTCGCCCTTTTGAAAGGCCGATGCGGAAAGCGGCGTCGCGTTCCAGCAAAGGATTTCCTGTACATGCGCACTCTTTCATACCCAAGTCGACGCGCGCCGCTCAGTATCGCGCTTTGTGCCGGCGGACTGTTGCTTGGCGCCGGCCTCGCCATGCCGGCGTTTTCGGCGGCCGACGACAGCGCTTCGGGCCACACCGCCAAGTCGTCGAGCCCGCGCCCGTCGCAGACGGCCGACAAGGAAGACGGCAAGAACAAGAACGACGCCGATAAGTCCGGCGACAACAGCGACGCTCAGGACAAAAAGTCGGACGCCAGCGATCATAACGGGTCGTTTTCCTACGATCGGTTGATCGAGCGGGCCAAGAAGCTGTCGAAAAAGGACTATCACGCGCCGCCGCAGGTGCCGAAGTTCCTCACCGACATGAGCCCGGAGCAGCTGTCGAAAATCAGTTTCAAGCGCGACGCGGCGCTTTGGCACGATCAGAAGCTGCCGTTTCAGGTGATGTTCTATCACCCGGGCTCCTTCTACGATCACGCGGTCACCATTCATGTGGTCGATAACGGCAAGACGCATACGCTCAAGTTCGACAAGAGCGACTTCAACTACCCCAGCGAGGACCTGAAGAAAAAGGTGCCCGACGATCTGGGATACGCGGGGTTCAAGCTGCTGCACACGCTGGCCGACCCGAACAAGATGGACGAAGTGGTGTCGTTTCTCGGCGCCTCGTATTTCCGGGCCTTGGGCGCCGATGCGCACTATGGTTTGTCGGCGCGCGGCCTGGCCATCAACACCGGCAATACGCAACTGGGCGAGGAATTTCCCAACTTCACCGAGTTCTGGCTGGTGAACCCGGGCGACAAATCCAAACACATGACGCTGTATGCGCTGCTCGATTCCCCGAGCGTGACCGGAGCCTACAAGTTCGTCGTCACCCCGGGTCAGGCGACGCATACCCACGTGGAAGAAACGCTGTTCACGCGCAAGGCGATCGACAAACTCGGCATCGCGCCGCTGACCAGCATGTTCACCTGGGGCGAAAACAGCCTGGCCCGGCTGGATGATTATCGCCCGGAAGCGCACGATTCCGACGGCATGATGATCTCGTCCGCCAACGGCGAGTGGCTGTGGCGACCGCTGGTCAATCCGCAGCAGTTGTGGATGAACCAGTTCAACGCCAACAACGTGCGCGGCTTCGGCCTAATGCAGCGCGACCGCAAGTTCGACGATTACGAGGATCTGAACTACGAATACGAAAAACGCCCGAATGCCTGGGTAACCCCGGACAGCGATTGGGGGAAGGGGCATCTGGAACTGGTCGAGATCCCCTCCGACAGCGAGGTCAACGACAATATCTCGCTCTATTGGGTCCCGGCGGAGCCGGTTAAGGGCGGCCAGCGTTTGCATTTCGCCTATGACATCAAGTGGTCGAGCGATCTGGCGGTGCCCAAATCGTTGGGCCATACCGTGGCGACACGCGTCGGCATGGCCGCGGTCGCGCCCGGTCAGCAGAAGAATCAGGTGCGGGTCGTGATCGATTTCGTCGGCGGCGAACTGGCCAAGCTCACCGACGCCAACTCGGTGCAGCCCAAGGTCAGCGCCGCGCGTGACGTGACTCTCAACAACATTCAGGCTGTGCGTAATCCGCATACCGGCGGATGGCGGCTGAGCTTCCTGGTACCGACCAGCGCCCTGGATCAGCCGCTCGATCTCAGGGCCTATCTGGCCGACGCCAACGGCGGCGGTCTGACCGAGACCTGGAGCTATCTGCTGGCGACGCCGTGAGCTGTACGAACGATGCCCTTGATACGCCGCTCGGCCGGATCGATGCCTATCTGAGCGGGCTTAATCTCGATCCCG
>NZ_DASSKM010000146.1:0-3997 GCF_035690525.1 Salinisphaera sp. | reverse complement strand
CGGTGGTTCTTGAAGGCGTTGGCCACGCCGGTCCAATCCCAACTGGTGCTGCCGGGATCGGCGATCTTGAGCAGCTTTTGGTAGAACTTGGCGGCTTGAATGGCCGGCTTCTGATCAAGCATGCAAGGACCGGGGTCGGCGCTGCCGAGCAAGCCCACCTGTTTGCCGTTTTTGAAATATTCGCCGCCGTAGGCCATCAGCACGTTGGAAAAATCGCATTGCAGCGAATCATACTGCTTGGCCTGATGGCCGGTGCCGTACTTGACTTCATTGACTTGGTCGCCGTTGAACCACTTGGCAATCTGGTAATACTGCTCCCAGGTGAGCTTGTCCGAAGGCGTCGGATCGAAGCCCAGATCCTTTTGCATTTGATCGTGGTACTTTTGAAACAGATCCTTGCGATAAATCCAGATCATGGTCGGGCAGTCATAGGGCAGCGAGTAGATCTGCTGCTTATTCTCGAAATAGCCGACCGCCGCCAACTGGGTCGAGATGAAGTCGTCCAGCCCCCTGGGCACCGAGGGCAGGCTGTCGTCCTCGTTGAGCGCCTTTAAATCCGCAAAGCCGGCGTGATAGGGCGCGATTTCCTGATACGGATCGGCGTAAATCACATCATAGGTGCTACGGCCGGAGCCGAAGTCCAGCGCGACCTTCTTGACCAGCGCGCCGAGCTGCATCTGGGTGATCTGCACGTCAATGCCGGTCAACTGCTTGAACGAATCAAGCTCCTTGGCGATCGCGTTGGTCGGCGGCGTGTTCTCGGAAATGAAATTGATGGTGGTGCCGCTGGACTGCTTCCAGGTCGCATCGTCGGCCATGGTCTTGGCCAGCGCCGTGCGCAGCGAGCCCGCGCCGAGCACCGACAATCCGGCTACGCCGCCCAAGCCTTTAAGCAGACCGCGACGCGTGAGTTCATTATTCATATTCCTATCTCCTCGTTTGCTTTGGCGAGCTGAATCTGGAGCTTGACGTCGCCCGGCTCGCCACGGGCCGCGCGCTCGAACGCTGCGACGCTGTCGTCGAAATCGAAGGTGTCGGTGATCAGCGGCGCGAGATCGATGCCGCCCGAGGCGAGCAGCGCGATCGTGCGGTCGTAGACGTTGGCGTAGCGGAACACCGTCTCGATGCGGATCTCTTTAGCCTGGGCGGCGACGATATCGAAGGTCACCGGCTCGACCGGCATGCCCACCAGCACCAGCGCGCCGGCCGGGCGGACACAGGCCAGCGCGTCGTCGTAGACTTTCGGGCTGCCGCTGGCCTCGAACACCACGTCCGCGCCCCAGTCGGCGCCGCAGCGCGCGGCCACCGCGTCGATGAGCGAGTCTCGGGCCGCGTTGATGGTCGTGATGCCGTCGTAGCCGGCCGCGATCGCCAGCTTGTCGTCGACCAGGTCGGAGATGATCACTTCGCTCGCCCCGCCGGCGAGCGCGGCGAGCGCCACCATCAGCCCGATCGGGCCGGCGCCGGTAACCACGCAGACATCGCCCGGCGTCATCCGCGCCTTGACCGTGGCCTGCATGCCGATCGCCAGCGGCTCCACCATCGCACCCGCGGCGAAGGACACGTTGTCGGGCAGCTTGTAGGTGAAGGCCGCCGGATGCACCACGTCCGGCGTGAGACAACCGTGGATCGGGGGCGTGGCCCAGAAGCGCACCGCCGGATCGACGTTGTAGACGCCGAGCTTGGCCGCGCGCGACGTCATATTCGGAATGCCCGGCTCCATGCACACCCGGTCGCCCACCGCGAGCCCGGTAACCGCCGCACCGACTTCGGTGACAATACCCGAGGCTTCGTGGCCCAGCACCATCGGCTCGTTGACCACGAACGGGCCGATCCGGCCGTGGGTGTAGTAATGCACGTCGCTGCCACAGATGCCCACGGTATGCACATGCACGCGCACATCGTCCGGGCCGAGTTCGGCCGGCAGATCGATCTCGCGTAACGACAGTTCGTACCGGCGTTCCAGCACCAGCGCCTTGGCTTGCATTGCCTCTCCTCGAATCATAGGCCGGGTTGCGGCTTATATCGACGCTACTGCGGTCCTCGGCGCGCGAGCTAGAGCGGATTTTTCAGCCAATCTGTACTTTTTTTCACGACCTGTGCCCACGTTCGCCAGGAATCCTGTAAAAATACGGAGTTACCGACATTGTCCGGGCCGCGATAAATGCTTGATACATCAATCGCTACGACTAAAGCAGGACGCGATATCAACCCTGATCCGGCCGCCGGCACAGTTCACGTTCGCCGCAGCACCGCGTCACGCGGCGGCCGGAGATATCGATGAGCACCGCTCGGCCCCGGCCGAGCGCACTGGGCGACCCGGTGTTCGAGAACATCGCCCACGATCCGCGCCGCAGCTTCTACTGGCACACCCACGGCTTCCCCTCGCCGCTGGCCAAGTGGAATTTTCATCCGGAATACGAACTGCACCTGATCCGGCATTCGTACGGCCACTATATGGTGGGCGACTACGCGGGGCGTTTCGGGCCGGGCAATCTGGTGCTGGTCGGGCCCAACCTGCCGCATTGCTGGTATTCCGATCTCGCAAACGACGACACGGTGATCGAGGAGCGCGACGTGGTGGTGCAGTTTCGCGGCGAGTGGCTGGAATCGCTGATGCGTCTGTGCCCCGAGTTACGCCGGGTGGAAACGCTGCTCAACGACTGCGAACGCGGCGTGCTGTTCACCGGCAGCGGGGCCCGGCGCGCCGGGCGCCGGCTTGAAGCGATGGGCGGCCAGGACGAAGTCGGGCGGGTATCGACGCTCATCGAGCTGCTCGGCGGCCTGGCGCGCAACGATCATCGGCTGCTGACCACACCCGGCTACAACCTGCGTCATGCCGGCGTGCATTCGGAACAGGTCGATGCCATCCTTCAGCACATCCACCGCCACTTCAACCGGCATATCAGCATGACGGCGGTGGCGCGCTGGCAGGGCATGACGCCCTCGACCTTCTCGCGTTTCTTCAAGCGGGCCACCGGCGATACGTTCATCGCCTTCGTGCGCCGGCTGCGTATCGATCACGCCTGCCGGCTGCTGCTCGACCCGCGCTATTCGGTGGCCGATGTCTGCTTCATGGCCGGCTACAGCAATTTGTCGAACTTCAACCGCCATTTCCGCCGTCTGACCGGCATGACGCCGCGCGAATACCGGCAATCGCCGGCCGCAAACAAGGCCGTGGCCACGGGCGAATCCACCGCCAAGCCGGGGACCGCTGAAGAGTAGGGACGGTTGCCCCTAAGTATCCTCGCCCGCCTTGCGCTGCGCCCGTGGGTGGGCGGCATCATAGACCCGGGCCAGATGCGAAAAGTCCAGATGGGTATAGATCTGTGTGGTTGCGATGTTGGCATGGCCGAGCAATTCCTGCACGGCTCTAAGATCGGCCGAGGATTCCAGCATATGGGTGGCGAACGAATGCCGCAGCTTGTGCGGATGCAGATGCACCGGCAGCCCATGTCCGACCGCCCAGCGCGTCATGCGGGCGGCCACGGACGAGCGCGACAGGCGCGTGCCGCGGCGCGAGACAAACAACGCCGTTTCCGTTGGCGCGGCCAGATGCGGGCGCTCGGTCAGCCAGCGCTCGAGCGCGAGCGCCGCGCGTGAACCGACCGGCACCGTGCGCTGGCGGTCGCCCTTGCCGATGACCCGAGCCTCGCCCGCGGCGAGATCGAGATCGATCGCATCCAACCCCACCGCTTCGGCCAAACGGATGCCGGCGGTATAGAACATCTCCAGCATGGCGTGATCGCGGATCTCGAGCGTATCGACCGGCGCGGCGTCGAGCATGGCCGCCAGATCGTCGACGTCGATCGTCTCGGGCAGACGCGCCGGCTTCTTCGGCGCCCGCGCATCGGCTGCCGGATTATCCGTGGAGATGCCCTGGCGCATGCGCCAAACATAGAAACTGCGCAGCGCCGAGGCCAATCGCGCCAGACTCGCCGGTTGGGCGCCGCCGCGATGGCGCGCGGCCAGCAGTTCGCGCACGTCGGCCACCGTG
>NZ_DASSKM010000145.1:0-25878 GCF_035690525.1 Salinisphaera sp. | reverse complement strand
CCCGGCCACGCGGGCCGCGCGCCGGGCTCGTATCGACCGCGCGGCCAAGGCCTTAGTAGCGGTAGTGATCCGGCTTGTACGGGCCCTCGGCCGGCACGCCGAGATAGTCCGCCTGGGTCTGGGTGAGCTTGGTCAGCTTGGCGTTGACCCGCGCCAGATGCAGGGCGGCAACCTTCTCGTCCAGATGCTTGGGCAGGACGTAGACATCGTTTTCGTAGCGATCCCGATGATTCCACAGCTCGATCTGCGCCAGCACCTGATTGGTGAAGGAGTTCGACATCACGTAGCTCGGGTGGCCGGTGGCGCAGCCGAGATTCACCAGTCGGCCCTCGGCCAGCAGGATGATCTTCTTGCCGTCGGGGAAGGTGATGTGGTCCACCTGCGGCTTGATCTCTTCCCACGCGTACTCGCGCAGCGCGGCGACGTCGATTTCGTTGTCGAAGTGCCCGATATTGCAGACGATCGCCTCGTTTCTCATGCGCTTCAAGTGATCGTGATTGATCACGTGATAGTTGCCGGTGGCGGTCACGAAGATATCGGCGGATTCGACCACGCCCGGATCTTCCAGATCCACCACCCGCAGGCCTTCCATGGCCGCCTGCAGGGCGTTGATCGGGTCGATCTCGGTTACGCAGACGGTCGCGCCCAGGCCGCGCAGCGACTGCACCGAGCCTTTGCCGACGTCGCCGTAGCCACAGACGATGGCGACCTTGCCGGCGACCATGACGTCGGTGGCGCGCTTGATGCCGTCGACCAGCGATTCACGACAGCCGTAGAGGTTGTCGAACTTCGACTTGGTGACCGAATCGTTGACGTTGATCGCCGGGAAGGTGAGCCCGCCTTGCTTTGCCAGGTGATACAGACGATGCACGCCGGTCGTGGTCTCCTCGGACACGCCGGTGATGGCCTCGCCGAGCTTTTTGTAGAAGTCCGGTTGTTCGGCCAAGCGTTTCTTCATGACCTTGAACAGCGCTTTTTCCTCGTCCGAGCCCGGGTTGTCCAACAGCGACGGGTCGTCGGTGGCCTTGACGCCGAACGTCGCCAGCGTCGTGGCGTCGCCGCCGTCGTCCAGGATCAGGTTCGGCAGGCCGCCGTCGTGCCAGTCCATGATGGCGTGCGCGTACTCCCAGTATTCCTCGGCGGTCTCGCCCTTGTAGGCATAGACCGGAACGCCGGACTCGGCGATCGCCGCGGCGGCGTGGTCCTGGGTCGAGAATACGTTGCAGGACGCCCAGCGCACTTCGGCGCCGAGCGCGACCAGGGTTTCGATCAGCACGGCGGTCTGGATGGTCATATGCAGCGAGCCGGCGATGCGCGCGCCCTTCAAGGGCTGCTGGACGGCGTATTCCTCACGGAGGGCGACCAGGCCGGGCATCTCGGTCTCGGCGATCTCGATCTCGCGGCGGCCCCAGGGCGCCAGGCCGATATCGGCGATCTTGAAATCTTCGGCAATCTGTTCGGCAGGGATGCTCATAGGTTCGTTCCTGTCGTTGAATTCGGTTCGTAATGCCGGCCAGCTATGACGCCGGCCGGCGGGACGATCGTTGCGCCTCGGGTCAGGCGGCCTGGATACCGGCGTCGTCGGCCAGCGCCGCCGCCTTGTCGGTGCGCTCCCAGGGCAGGTCGAGATCCTCGCGGCCGAAGTGGCCGTAGGCCGCGGTCGGCGCATAGATCGGGCGTTGCAGATCCAGCATCCTGAGAATGCCGTAGGGGCGCAGGTCGAAGTGGTTGCGGATCAGCCGGGTCATCTTTTCGTCGTCGATCTTGCCGGTGCCGAAGGTCTCGACCCAGATCGAGGTCGGCTCGGCGACCCCGATGGCGTACGACAACGCGACTTCGCACTTCTTGGCCAGGCCGGCCGCGACCACATTCTTGGCCACGTAGCGCGCGGCATAGGCGGCGCTGCGGTCGACCTTGGACGGGTCCTTGCCGGAGAAGGCGCCGCCGCCGTGACGGGCCATGCCGCCATAGGTGTCGACGATAATCTTGCGCCCGGTCAAGCCGGCGTCGCCGAGCGGCCCGCCGGTGACGAACTTGCCGGTCGGATTGATATGGACCGTCGGGTTGTCGGTCAGCAGATCGCCGATCACCGGTTTGATGATGTGCTCGTGGACGGCGTCCTTGAGATCGGCCTGCGAGATGTCCGGGTTGTGTTGGGTCGATAGCACCACGGCGTTGATCGCGGACGGCTTGCCGTTCTCGTACTCGAAGGTTACCTGCGACTTGGCGTCCGGGCGCAGCCAGGACAGCTCGCCGCCGGCCAGCAGCTCCGCCTGCTTGCGCACCAGGCGATGGGCGTAGGTGATCGGCGCCGGCATGAGCACGTCGGTCTCGTCACAGGCGTAGCCGAACATCAACCCCTGGTCGCCCGCACCCTGTTCTTCCGGGGCGGCGCGCTCGACGCCCTGGTTGATGTCGGCCGACTGCTCGCCGAGCACGTTCATCACCGCGCAGGTATCGGCGTCGAAGCCCATATCGGAGCTGGTGTAGCCGATCTTGCGGATCGTGTCGCGCACGATGTTCTCGACCGGAATATTGACCGGCTTGGTGGTTTTGATTTCGCCGAAGACCATGGCGAAGCCGGTCTTGGTGGCGGTCTCGCAGGCGACCTTGGCGGTCGGGTCGGCCTCGAGATAAGCGTCCAGAATGGCGTCGGAGACCTGATCCGACAGCTTGTCGGGATGGCCGCCGGTGACCGATTCGGAGGTAAACAGGGTGCGACTCATAGACTATATCTCTCCATCCGGATATCCGGATGGACTATACGCCATCTATTTCGATCCTTCCACTGATAGCCTTGTCCAACGACACATGAGCCTGAGCGAGGCGCGTATTTCCACGCAGAGTTGAGCCTCGAGGCGGTCCGGAGTTTGGGATCATCGGAGGATGATCGTGAAGCCCCATACCCAGGGACTCCGGACCTTTGTCGACATTCGAGCGTTCATGAGTCTACCGAACTGCTCAATGCCCATGCACCTGCAGAAATACGAAGGTAGACCCCTTTGGCCCTTTTGGCTCTCTTTGGCTTATTCGCGCCGGCGATGTCGTCGGGCGCGCTCACGATCGGCATCTCGGCGCCGAGCCAACCGGCCCAGCCGATGCCGGCGAGCGCGCCGTCGGTGCGATAGTGATGATCGGAGGCCGCGCACTTGGCAGAGCGGGAGTTAAGTATACTGTCCCCGGAACTCCCCACTTGGCAGAGCGGGAGTTAAGTATACTGTCCCCGGAACTCCCCTACTGTCCCCGGAACTCCCCTAACTCCTTTAGCCCCGGAACCCGCCCGGAACCCGAACCGTCCCCGGAACCCGAACCCCCGCTTATATCGATAAATTTTCTTTCACTATTTCTTTTTCTTCGGGCGTTTTAGCCTGTTCTAATGCGTCGTTAACAATAATATTCTTGAATTTATCGAAAACTTTTTTTACTTCGCCGTTTGAATCAATGCAGCCTGGAGGTCCAGTAGCGCCAGGCAAAGTGACTAAATATCGTAAACGTGGCGCAATTTTTGACGTGCTGTTCGCAACCTCTACTTCTATTGGATGTTTAGTTATATTGTATATTCCACTGTTTGATTTTATGGAAAATTTATTATAGTCATCTAAATAACGACCATTTCCGAAGAAAAATTCTGCGTATAAATCTTGCTTGTTGTAAGTAGAATTTAATCCGTAGTTGTTATCAACACTTTCATAACCTTTTTTATAAACGACGATTGTTCCGAATTTATCACTAAAAAATGATCCACCGAAATAAAATTCTTTATCAAAACGATAATATCCTTTTTTATCTGTCCTAGTCAGTGCAGCGTCCACATTTACGCACCCACAGCTTTCTTGCATCAGCCCGCATTCGTAATAGCCACTCCGGGCATATACGTAAGCCCCTTGGACCGGCTGACCCGTATCAGCATCGATCACTCGTCCATGAACGTTTTTTCCCGCCGAAACGCAACCCTGAAGAGTGATTGCTGCGAGAGCTGCGGCAAGTGCTAGTCGCAATATTTGGCGTTTACGGGTGCCCATGCCTGTTGACCTTTCATTGGCTACATGCGGACTCGGTTTTATAACTGCCGCATGGCAGGAGTAGAGCTGGTTTTTCTTTTCCGCCATCGTCTGGATCGTGGTAGTAAAAGCCTTGCGCCTTTAGATCGTTTTCGGTGATGTTGCCGAGATATTTAATACGATCACTGGACGGTTCATGTTTACCCGTTTTGCCATATTCTTGGATTCGTAACTCGCTAAGACGTTGATCCAAAAATTGACGCGCCTTTGACAGGCCTTCTCCGTGACTCGCATTAAACCGCTGCAACACCCCGATGCGTTGGTTGTGCTTCGGCCCATCGATGGGATGGTCGCTGGTGAAGGGGTTGAGATCGCTGAGCAATGAATCATAGCCGATCCGCGCATAGCCGAGTTGCCCCGGTTCAGCGCCCGACAGGGTGCTCCAGATCGCATCCGTCGTGGCGCGATAGGTCTGGGCGGTGGTATTCGTATTTAGCTGGATGACGTCGCTAAAGTCGCTGCGGAGCTTGTAGAACACGGCGTGTTCGGCCGCCAGCGTGCGGATTTCGTTGTTGTTCCATTGATGGTTGTACAGATGTAGGTTCGGATCCCCGCGATGATTGTAGGTTTTGTCGGGATTGTGCCCGGCCAAACCATGCCCGATATAGCCTTCGTCCATTCCGGGGATTTGTTTGCGGCTGTACGGCTCATCGGCGTTATCCCGATGGGCGAAGCTGTCTTCCAGGGCGTGCAGGTATTCGCCGTAGAGTTGCGCCTTGGCGTGGGGGTTGCGGTTGCCGCAGGCCGGATACAGGTCGAACGCGGCGCGGCGCAGCCGGGCCAGTTGCGGGCTGGTCGGGAATAGAAAACGATGGCGTTCGTACCACTGCGCCTGTTCGTCGGCGGCCAACGCGTCGTAGTCGAAGTCGGCGTCGATCCAGCCTTTGGCTTTGAGTCGCGTGGCCAGCGCGCGCGGCGCTATGTCGCCGCGGTGGGCGGCGTCTTCGTTCATGGTGAAATGATACAGCTGCAATGATTGGCCGTTGGGGATCACGCACTCAAAACCGTGGCACGGCAGGGTCTGGGGATTCTGGTCGACATATTCGGTGGCGTTGGCGATGATCTGCGCGGTCTCGGCCGGGATGCCGGCCTTACGCGCCAAGAAATACGTCATGTAGTAATGCAGATCGATGCCGTACAACCCCAGCGGATCCACCTGATTCATCGGATCGCTATGCACATAGGCATAGGTATTGACGCCGTCGGCGAGGCCCAGCGGGTCGGGGGTTTGGTAGCGCCCGGTAGCGGGGTCGTAGTGGCGATGGACGTTGTAGTTGGTGTGGATCTCGGGATCGGCGTACTGGCCCGGTAGGCGCAAATGGAAGGTGAAGGACTTTCCGTCGCAGTCCGGGTCTTCGTTGATGTCGGCTTGGCCGAAGGGACTGTAGGTGGCCCGCCAAATGAGGGTGCCGTCGGGGTCGGTCACGGCCCGCACCGCGCTGCGGCGGCTGGTGTGGATTGTGTACAGGCTGCCGTGGCGGATCAGCGCCACGGGTCGGATGCCGTGGTAGATGTACTCGCTTTGGACGGTCCCGTGGCCGTCGGTGGTGGCGACCAGCCGGTCGGCGGCGTCGTAGACAAAACCGGTGGTTTGGGGTGAATCGCCGGTGTAGACGGTTTTTGCGTACGCCGGCCGTGCCGGTCATAGGTGTAATCAGCGAGCTTGCGGCCCTGTTGGTAAACGGCGCTTAGGCGGCCGGCGGCGTTGTAGGTGTAACGCCGATCGCCGATCCGGATCGGCCGGCCGGTGGCGTCGTAGCGATACGCCGTGCCGACGCGTCGCGGGATCGCGGCTTGGCTCGGCGGGCCGACGGCGCGCAGCCGGTTGCTGGCGTTGGCGATGGTGTAGTCGGTGGTCACGCCGTGATGGCTCTTTCGGATACGGTTGCCGGTGGCGTCGTAGGCCCAGGTGGTGGTGCCCTTCGGGCCGGTGGCGCGAATCAGCCGGCCCAGGGCGTCGTAGGCATAGTGCGTGGTGGTCTCGTTTTGCGTCAACGCGGTGAGCTGGCCGACGGCGTTATAGGCGTAGCGGCGGGCGCCGAGTGGGGCGCCCTGTTGCCCGATCAGCCGAGCTTGGGCGTCGTAGCGCCGGGTCACGGTCCGGCCGTCGGCGCCGGTGCGGGCCGTGACCCGGCCGGCGGCGTCATAGGTCAGGCGCAACACGGGCGTATCCAACAGCCAGCCGTCGCGCACGATGGCCGTTAGCCGGCCGGCGTCGTTGTAGGTATAGGCCAAGGCCGTGCCGTCGGGTAGGGTCGCGGCAATCGGTTGGCCTTGGGCGTCGGTTTGGCGCTGGAGTTCGGGCCGATCGGCGGCTTCGGCCGGGTCGGGCGCCGGCGATGACACCGCCACGGCTCGGGCCTGCATCGCTTTTTTAAACGCCGGATCGGCGGCAAGCGCGGCGGCCACGCGCAGGCGCCCGGCTTCGTCGAGGCGGGCGATGCGCTGGCCTTGCGCGTTATACCGATACACGGTGACGCCGCCGTCGGGCGTGGCCGTGTATAGCCGGTCGCCGAAGTCGTTGTAGGCGGTGGTGGCGGTGTGCCCGCGAGCGTCGGTGAGGCCGATCAGGCGGCCGGCGGCGTCGTAATGCCGATGCGTCGTGGCGGCGGCGTCGGTGCCGGCGCCGCGGGTGCGGGCCGTGATGCGGCCCCAAGCGTCGTAGTGATACCGCGTGGTGCGCCCAGCGGCGTCCGTGCGCGTGGCGATGCGCCCGGCCGGGGTGTAGCGCAAGGTTTTCCGGATTGTGCCATTGACCGTGACCGTGCGCAGCCGGCCTTGGGCGTCATCGTGGCGGCGGGTGGAGGTCGTCTGGCCGGCGGCGTCGGTGTGTTGTTGGCCCACGCGCCGGCCGGCGGCATTGTAGTGAAACCGGGTCGTGGCGCCGTTGGGGCCGGTCAGGCGAATCAGCCGCCCGGCAGCGTTGTAGTCGGCCCGCGCGGTGCCGGCCGGGCCGGTGACCGCGGTGAGATGGCCGGCGGTGTCGTAGGCCAGATCGACGGTCAGGGGCTGATCCGAGCCGGCATGGCGGACCAGCCGGGTCAAACGCCCGGCGGCGTCGTAGCGCATCCGGGTGACGGCGCCGTCGGCCGCGATTTTCTGGGTGATGCGGCCGTTGGCGTCGCGCGTGAGCCCCGGGCCGTCGGGCAGCTTATAGGCGGTGGGCGGATCGTAGGGTGCCAGGCCCGCGGGGTTGGCCGCGGTGGCGGCCGTGGGCTCGGGGCGCCGGTCGAACAGCGTGCGCCGGATGCCGCGCCAGCCGCCGGCGCTGTCCGGGGTCCAGCCGGTTTCGGCCAAGCCGACGAGGTGGCGCCGGTCGTCGTAGGCTAAAAACCAGGCGTGTTGTTGGTCCGGGGCAACCGACGGCGTGATGATCACCGCCGGCTGGCGGGAATCGTCGGCGTAGAGATAATGGGCGATCGGGCGCGACGCGCCGCCCGGCGCGGTCTGGCGGATATCGATCGTGCGCCCCTGCGCGTCGTAGGCGTCGTGGGTGGTGATCCCGGCGGCGTTGGTCTGGGCGGTCAGCTGTAGCCGGTCGTTGTAACGATAACGCGCATCCGCGCTGCCGCAGGCCACGCACCCCGGCCCGTCGATCGCGGTGACGATGGGCACGCCGTGCCAAACGGCGGTGTGATAGACGCTTTGGCTCTGACCGGCGCGGTCGACCACGGTCCGGTGGGGCTGGTACGTGAGCGTGGTTTTGTCGGCGCCGTTCGCGTGCATCGACAGGATCGCGCGGTCCTGATCGTCGTAGGCCCAGGTGGCGATGCGGGTGAGTTCGATGGGTTGGGGCGGCGCGGCGGCATCGCTGGCCTTGTCGGTATCGGCGGCCTCGTCGTCTTCATACGCGACGTCGTGAGTCTGGGCGGTCTCGTCGGTAGCGACGTACGGGTCCAGGCCGTAGGGGTTATCGGACTCTTCCGGCGGCGCGGGCGGCGGGAGTGGCTTGGGTTCGTAGTCTGCCGGCATCCGCCCGCGGCTGATCCCGGTGAGGTTGTGCGCGTCATACGGATCATCATAGTGATAGCGCCGGACGCGGCCCTCGGGGCCGATGACTTGGACGAGGTTGCCGCGCTCGTCGTAGCGGTAGGTGGTGATCACGCCGGCCGGGTCGGTCAGGCGCGCCAGGCGGCCGTGCCCGTTGTAGGTGAGGGTCAGCGTGCGGCCCTGGCCATCGGTGACTTGGGTGAGCCGGCCGGCGGCGTCGTGGGCCAGGCGCGTAATCGCGCCGTCCGGGTGGCGGATGGCGAACAACACGCCGTGGCGGTCGATCGACAGATCGGTGCCGTCGCGCCAAACCCAGGTGGTGCCGTGCTCGCCGACGATTAGCCGGCCGTCGCCGTATTGCGCGGCGCGATAGACGCGCGCGGTGGTGCCGGCGATACGATGATCGACATGAAAATCGATACGCCGGCCGTCGGCTTGCCAAATCGCGATGCCGTGGGCGGTATGGGCGAGATTGAAGCTGTAGTTGCTGCGCCAGTTATGCCCGAGTGCGCCGGTGTAGTCGGTGCGGCTGTTGTAGTAGCGCACGAACGCCAGGCCGTGCGGGCCGGGTAGGCCCGCGAGATCGATTTGGCGCTCGAACTTGTTGCCGGTAATGACGTTGATCGGGTTGCCGACGTGGGTGGCGGCGATATGGGTGGGCTGCGCCGCGCCGGGGATCGGGCCGGCGCCCGGGATCGCGCACATCGCCGGACTGCCGTTGCCGGGGCCGCCGTTGGGCGGCGCGCTGTCGGCGGGCGGTGGCGGGTCGGTCAGGTCGCTGATCAGGCCGTCGTTCGGGCGTCCGGGATCGGGTTGAAGCCGCCGGTCCCGCCGCCGGGTTCGGCGGCCTCGCCGCCGGGCTCACCCCCGAAGACATCTCCGCCGCTCGCGCCGGGCTCACCGCCGAAGACATCACCGGAGCCGCCGCTCGCACCGCCATCGCCCACCGGGCTGCCCGGCAATTGGCTCAACCCGCCCGGCCCGCGCGGCAGCGACGGCATGCCGGCCAAATATAAATAAGCGGCATGTTGACGCTGAATGGCGAGAATCACGCGTTGCACCACATTCAGTGTGGTGCCGTGAAACGGAAACGGCGCCAGCAGGATGACCAGCAAGACGCCGGTGCCGAGGATGTATTCGACCGCGCCGATGCCGCGCTGGCGGCTCGGCAGTGTGCGCGGCCGGGATCGGCGCGTCACAGCGCTACGCCCGGACGGTGGAAATGCGCAGGGTTTGATCGGCCATGCCGTCGGCCGGCCGGTGATCTTGCGAAATAGCCTCCCCCCAAACGACATCGATCCCCAACACGATAAAGCACGCGCACGCAACGGCGTGACGTGTTTGTTATCGAATGAGGTTTATATAGCAGGTTGGGGTGGTTTTGAAAAGACTCTGATGTCGCACGAAACGCCAACAGGTTCTAGACTGCCGCCAGCATTGCCGCCCGACGATTTCGGAGACCCGATATGGCGCTGACCGATTCCACCATGATGCCGCTGGGCACGCCGGCCCCGGATTTCACGCTGCCCGACGCGGTGTCGGGCAAGACCAAGACCTTTGCCGACGTGGCGGGCGAGCACGCTACGCTGGTGATGTTCATCTGCAATCACTGCCCGTACGTCATTCATATCGCGCGCGAACTGGCGGCCGTCGCGGCGGAATACGACCCCCGGGGCGTCGGCTTCGTGGCGATCTCCTCCAACGACGTCGACGAGCGGCCGGAGGACGGTCCGGCGTATATGGCCGACTTTGCCGCGCGGTACAACTTCATTTTTCCGTATCTCTATGACGAGACACAGGAAGTGGCCAAGGCTTACGACGCGGTTTGCACCCCGGATTTCTTTCTGTTCGACGCCGGGGGCGAGTGTGTCTATCGCGGCCAGTTCGACGCCTCGCGTCCGAAATCGGCCGAACCGGTGACCGGGGCCGATCTGCGCGCCTCGCTGGACGCGGTGCTGGCCGGCGATCCGATTCCCGAGCAAGCCCAGGTGCCGAGCCAGGGCTGCTCGATCAAGTGGAAGACGGGGTAGCGAACAGATCGATTGACAACGATTCATGCCAGAATGGCCGTATGACTGCAGTCGATACGGCCAACCGGAACGCGGGCCGGGCCTACGCCGGGCGAAGCTCGGCCGAGCGCCGTGATGCACGCCGGGCCGCCTTGATCGCGGCCGGCGTGCGGGTTTTCGGCCGCGACGGCTTCAGGTCGGCGACGGTCAAGTCGATTTGTCGCGAGGCCGGTCTGACCGAACGCTATTTCTACGAATCGTTCGCGAACAGCGAGGCGCTGTTCGCGGTTGTCTACAAGTTTCTGGTCGCCAAGATCGAAGCCGAGATGCGCGCAGCGATCGAAGCCGCGCCCGCCGAGGCCGAGGCGATGACGCGCGCGGCGCTGCACGTTTATTTCGGTCATATGGCCGACCGGTTGATCGCGCGCATCGTGTTGATCGAAATTTTCGGTATCAGCGCCGATATCGATCGCACCTATCGCGCGGTCACGCTTAACTTCGCCCGTCTGACCGAGGAACTGACCGCGCGCCTGTTCGATGTCGATGCGGTGACCGCCGGCGCGGACCGCCGGCTGCTGTCGATGGGCCTGGTCGGCTCGACCATCCATATCGCCATGTATTGGCATCTGAACGGTTATCGCGAGTCGCTCGACACCGTGGTCGAATCGGCCCTCAAGCTCTACCTGGCCATGGCGGGCAACGCAGACGCCGACCGATAGCTAGCGGCCGACGGGCGTTGCCCACCCGCCAACCGAGCCCGAGTCGCGACCGAGCAAGCGTACCAATGCCGCGATCAGGCGTATGCATTGGCCGGCGCCAGCTGGGCTTCGCGATAGCGGGCGATCTCGTCGATGGTCAGTACCGGCATGGCGTGGCGCGCGGCATAGGCCTCGATGTCGACGTTGCCGGCCATGGTGCCGTCGTCGTTCATCAGTTCGCAGAGCACGGCGGCCGGGCGCATGCCGGCTAGCAGCGCGATATCCAGCGAGCCCTCGGTATGCCCGCGCCGGGCGAGCACGCCGTTTTCGAGCGCGCGCAGAGGAAACACATGACCGGGGCTGACGATCGCGCCGGGGGCGCCGTCGAGCGCTTCCAGTGCAGCCGTGATGGTGCGCACGCGATCGGCGGCGGACACGCCGGTGCTCACGCCGGTCGCGGCCTCGATGCTCACGGTGAAACCGGTGTGATTCTTCGACTGGTTGTTGTTGACCATCTGCGGCAGGCGCAGGGCATCGATCTCGGCGCCGCGAAAGCACAGACAGACGATGCCCGAGCCGTCGCGGATCATTTTGACCATGGTGTTCAGTGCCAGATTCTCGGCGGCGGCGACGATATCGGCTTCGTTTTCCCGGTCGCTGTCGTCGAGCAGCAGCACGGGCTGGCCGGCGCGATAGGCGGCGATGGCGGCGGCGAGCCGGGGGAAATCCTGAAAGTCGGTGGATGCTGACATGAAACGTCCTCGTTTGATGGAGTCAACGTTTCAGGGCTAGGCGAGAAGGCTTGCACCGGCGCTGTACGTCGGGCTGCCGTCACGCGTCTTCTTTCATCCGGACTGTCACCGTCGGCTCTGGACTTTGACCAGATCTGCTGACCTTTCGATAGGCACCGAAAGCGCTCGTGGGCTCGGCCGATTCGCGGCCCTACCACCGGTGGGGAATTGCACCCCGCCCTGAAGACAGGCATTAGCATAGCCGATCGGCGGCGCCGGCAACAGGCCAGTAAAAAACCCCGGCGGGGCGCCGGGGTCGTCGAGCCTATCGGGCGAGCCGGCGAATCAGCCGGTATTATCGGCGCTGTTTCTTAGCTTGGGGTTGGCCGGAATGCGCGTGCCGCCTGGGAAGAAGGCGACCGCCGGCACATCGCCCATACCCGGGCCGACCATCTTCGGAGTCAGGTAGGCGATGTTGTGGACCTCCGCAGGGGTGCGGCCGTAGGCGATGCCGTACTTGTTGGTCGGCACGATGTTGTTCGCCGGGTAGGACTCGCCGTAGATCGTGACCGAATCGTACTGATCCCCCGTGATGCCTTGATCGTCGTCGTCGGCGCCGTCGAGGCTGTCGCGGGCATCCGATATTGCATTGACGACGGTTCCGACCTTGAGGTCCATACCGTTAACGGACAGCGCGATTTCATCTTGTCGCTCGGTGAGCAGCGTCCGCACAAGCCCGGCGTGGTAAGCCTCGACCGCAAGAATACCGGCCGCTGCGGTGAGGTAATCCCGGTTGCGGATATAGCGCGCGCCGCCCTTGTAAGCGGTCACGCCCACGTCCTCGAAAATGAATGCGCCAAGCAGGAACGCCGTCGGGCTGGCGAACGGATTGAACTCGAAGCCATCCGGCGCCGTGATGCCCGCGGTTCCCAGGGCGGCTTTGGCGGCGGCGGTAAAGGAGCTTTTTAAATTGATCTCGGGGCTCGATACCAGCGCGCCCGCCTGGCCCAAGGCGCTGCGTAGAAACAATACGTGATCCAGCTCGTCGGCGGCGATTTCGGCTGCATACTTGCCGATCGTCTTTTCGCCGCTGAAGTCCACCTTCGCGTTGTCCGGAACGATCACTTTGCCGGGGTTTTTGCTGCCACCGCCGGTATCGTCTGCCTGCAATCCGGCGCCGGTCAGCGCGTGCAAATAGAACTCGGCTTCGAGATATTCCAGGTTCAGCGCGTACTGAAGCACGGCCGCATCGCTCGGCCCGTTGATTACGACCGCGTTGTCGTTGTTGTTCGTAGACTCGTCGGCGATAGCGACGTTGTCATCGTCGCTGCAGGCGCCGAGCAGGGCGCTGCCGACCAGGCCCGCGGTGTACATGCCGCTATTGGCAAGAAAGCGGCGACGGCTGTTGCTGATCGGCCGACCGGTGGTGGCATCGATAACTTCGGGGCCGCAATCGGTTTTTTGAGGTTTGCTCATGGTTATTCTCCTCTCTCCCTAGAACAGGGGATCATATGGGTAATACGTCGATACGTGGCGATCTCGGTTACGGATGCGCGCTATTGCCTTGGGCGAAATACGACGTTAGTTCGAGTCTTTGCAATCGGTAGGGGTATGGGTCAGGAAAAGACTCGACGTCAAAAAACTAGCATACGAAACGACCGCAAAAAGCGCGTGTGGACGGCTTTTCTAGTCGGCTGGCTACACTAAATTTTGCGAAATCGTTATGCGTTGAAAGTAAAAAATTCCAAACGATTGATAACGCAGATGTCTATCGATAAACGGTTGCCCGCTAAACTATCGTTTCAGGCGAATCGTTAGTTAAATTAAATGAATATTGTCTGAAGTTCCGGGCCGGCGCGTTTAACGCCTCGGATCGGCGTCTCGCAGCCGACCTGGGGCGATTCCCGCTTGGGGCGTGTTGCCGGCTTGGCCGCCTTTGATAGACAATGATCGATCTTTGTTAAGCCGTACCCGGGATTGCTGTAATGCCCTCACGACGAGATCTCGCCAATGCGATTCGTATCCTGGCCGTGGACGCCGTCCAAAAAGCCAATATCGGTCACCCCGGCATGCCGATGGGCATGGCCGATATCGCCGAAGTGCTGTTCAACGATCATCTGAAGTTCAACCCGGCCAACCCGGACTGGCCCGATCGCGACCGCTTCCTGCTGTCCAACGGTCACGGCTCGATGCTGCAGTATGCGGCCCTGCATCTGACCGGCTATGACCTGTCGCTCGACGACATCAAGAACTTCCGCCAGCTGCATTCGAAAACCCCGGGCCATCCCGAGAACACCGAAACGCCGGGGGTGGAAACGACCACCGGGCCGCTCGGCCAGGGTCTGGCCAACGCGGTCGGCATGGCGCTGTCCGAGGCGGTGCTGGCCGGCCAGTTCAATACCGCCGACGCCACGGTCGTCGATCACCATACTTATTGCTTCGCCGGCGACGGCTGCATGATGGAAGGCATTTCTCACGAAGCCTGCTCGCTGGCCGGCCACCTGGGGCTGGGCAAGCTGATCGTGTTCTATGACGACAACGGCATCTCGATCGACGGCGAGGTCAAGGGCTGGTTCTCGGACGACACGCCGGGCCGCTTCGAGGCCTACGGCTGGCAGGTGGTGCGCAACGTCGACGGCCACGACGCCGGTGAAATCAACACCGCGATCGAGACCGCCAAGAAGGAAACGACCAAGCCGACGCTGATCTGCTGCAAGACCGTGATCGGCTGGGGCTCGCCCAACAAAAAGGGTACGGCCGGGATCCACGGTTCGGCGCTGGGCGAGGAAGAGGTCGCCGCCACGCGCAAACAACTCGGCTGGTCGGACGACACGCCGTTCGCGATTCCGGACGACATCTATGCCGGCTGGGATCACCGCGAGGCCGGCGACCGCGCCGAGCAGGACTGGCGCCAGACCTACGATAACTACAAGACCGCCAATCCCGAGTTGGCGGCCGAACTGGAGCGTCGCTTGGCGGGCAAGCTGCCCGACAATTGGCGCGAGCACGCCCGCTCGGTGATCGAGTCCATGCAGTCCGACGGCGGCCGCACCGCGACCCGTAAATCCTCCAAGGCCGTGATCGGCGCTTACGCCAAGCTGCTGCCGGAGCTGTTCGGCGGCTCGGCCGACCTGTCGGGTTCCAACGGCACCGACTTCGACGGCCACAAGCCGATCATCGCCAACGAGTTCGACGGCAACTACGTCTACTACGGCGTGCGCGAATTCGGCATGACCGCCATGACCAACGGCATCAGCCTGCACGGCGGCTTCATTCCCTTCGGCGCGACCTTCCTGACGTTTTCCGACTATGCGCGCAACGCGGTGCGCATGGCCGCGCTGATGCGCTCGCGCAACGTGTTGGTCTATACCCATGATTCGATCGGCCTCGGCGAGGACGGCCCCACCCATCAGCCGGTCGAGCATCTGGCCGCGCTGCGCCTGATTCCGAACCTGCATGTCTGGCGTCCGGGCGACGATGTCGAGGTCGCCGTGGCCTGGCAGGCGGCGATCGAGCGCGAGAACGGGCCGTGCGCGCTCGCGCTGTCGCGCCAAGACGTCGATCACCAGGACCGCGATGCCGACACCGTCGCCGCGATCGCCAACGGCGGCTATGTGCTGCGCGATACCCAGGGCAAGCCGGACGCGATCGTCATGGCCACCGGTTCCGAACTGGAGCTGGCGGTGGCCGCCGCCGACCAATTGGCCGGCGAGATCGCGGTTCGCGTGGTGTCGATCCCATGCGTGGAAGTGTTCCGCGAACAGTCGGCGTCGTATCGCGATAGCGTGCTGGAGCCGTCGGTCACGGCCCGGGTCGCGGTCGAGGCCGGCGTCTCCGACGGCTGGCTCGGCTACGTCGGGCCGACCGGTCAGGTCGTGGGGGTCGACGATTTCGGTCTCTCGGCGCCCGGCCCCGAGGTTTACAAGGCGTTCGGCTTGACCGTCGAGGGCGTCGTCGACGCGCTGCGCAATCAGGTTGCCGGCTGATTCGCCGAACATGAGCAAGTTTTCAGGCAAATCAAATATCTTTCGACCGCGCGGTATGAAACCGCGCGGTCGACCCAAGGGGAGAGCTATCGCCTCTCCCCTTTGGAAACCCCATTGCTAAGGTGCCCGCGGTAAACCGCGGGGTATTGGTGAATTAAATTCGAAGTTCTAGGAGCGGACATGGCAGTCAAGATAGGTATCAACGGTTACGGCCGCATCGGCCGCAACGCGCTGCGCGCGGCTTACGAAGGCCAGCACAAGGGCGCGTTCGAAATCGTCGCGATCAACGACTTGGGCGATGCCCACATGAACGCGCACCTGACCCAGTACGACACCGCGCACGGCGCGTTCCCCGGTGAGGTTAAGGCCGAGGGCGAGAATCTGGTCGTCAACGGCGATCGCATCAAGGTGCTGTCCGAGCGCGACCCGGCCAAGCTGCCCTGGGGCGATCTCGGTGTGGATGTGGTGCTGGAATGCACCGGCCTGTTCACCAGCCCGGACAAGGCCAGCGCGCACCTGCAGGGCGGGGCCAGGAAAGTGCTGATCTCGGCGCCGGCCGGCGATGCCAAGACCATCGTCTACGGCGTGAACCACGACACGATCACCGCCGACGATCAGGTCATCTCGAATGCGTCCTGCACCACCAACTGCTTGGCGCCGCTGGCCAAGGTGCTGCACGAGGCGTTCGGCATCGAATACGGGCTGATGAACACCATCCACTCGTACACCAACGACCAGGTGCTGTCCGATGTCTACCACAAGGACATCCGCCGCGCGCGCAGCGCCACCCAGAACATCATCCCGGCCAAGACCGGCGCGGCCGCCGCGGTGGGCAAGGTGCTGCCGGAATTGAACGGCCGGCTGGACGGCTTCGCGGTGCGCGTGCCCACCCTCAACGTCTCGTTCGTCGACCTGTCGGCCACCGTGTCGCGGGACGCCACGGTCGAAGAGGTCAACGGCGTGCTCAAGAAAGCCGCCGAAGGCGAGTTAAAGGGCGTGCTGGCCTACACCGAGGAAGAGTTGGTGTCGCAGGACTACAACCACAACCCGGTGTCGTCCACGATCGATTCCAAGCTGACCAAGGTCGCAGGCTCGCGGCTGATCAAGGTCTGCTCTTGGTACGACAACGAATGGGGCTTTGCCAGTCGCATGCTCGATACCGCGCTGGTGTTGGCCAACGCCCGCTGATACGGCCCTCGGTAACGAGCCGCGCAAAGACCGGACGCCGTCCGGTCTTTGCGTTTGCGCTGATCGAATTCGCGGTATGCGGTCGACTGGCCGATCGCGCCGTCCCACTGTTCCACCGTCTGATAAAGGACACGACGATATGACCATGCTCTCGATGGACGACGTCGAACTCGCCGGCAAGCGGGTGTTGATCCGCGAGGATCTCAACGTGCCGGTGAAAAACGGCGAAGTGACCTCGGCGGCGCGCCTGCGGGCCGCTTTGCCCACCCTGAAGAAAGCCGTGGACGCGGGCGCCAAGGTCATGGTCACGGCGCATCTGGGCCGGCCCACCGAAGGCGAGCCCACCGCCGAGGACAGCCTGGCGCCGGTCGCGAAATGGTTGTCCGACGAACTCGGCCGCGATGTGCCTCTGGTTACCGACTGGCTGGATGGCAAGGTCGAACTCGCCGACGGCGAGATGGTGGTCTGCGAGAACGTGCGCTTCAACGTCGGCGAGAAAGCCAACGACGAGACGCTGGCGAAGAAAATGGCCGATCTGTGCGATGTGTATGTCATGGACGCCTTTGGCACCGCCCATCGCGCCCAGGCCTCGACCGAGGGCGTGGCCCGCTTCGCGCCGGTGGCCTGCGCCGGGCCGCTGCTTGTGGCCGAGGTCGCAGCGCTGCGCGCCGCCATGAACGATCCGAAGCGCCCGCTGGTGGTCATCGTCGGCGGTTCCAAGGTGTCGTCCAAGCTGGAACTGCTGAAATCGCTGGCGGGTCTGGCCGATCAGCTCATCGTCGGCGGCGGCATCGCCAATACGTTCTTGGCCGCGGCCGGGCACAACGTCGGCGGCTCGCTTTACGAGGCGGATCTGGTGGCCACGGCGAGGGCCATCCACGAGGACATCCGTTCGCGCGGCGGCGATATTCCGCTGCCCGAGGACGTGATCGTGGCGACCGAATTCTCCGAATCGGCCGAAGCCGTCGAGCGCCGGGTCGAGGACGTGGCCGAGAACGAGATGATTCTGGATATCGGCCCCCGGGCGCGCGAGCAGATGGCGGCGATTCTGAAAAACGCCGGCACCGTGGTCTGGAACGGGCCCGTCGGCGTGTTCGAGATCGACCAGTTCGGCGGCGGCACTCAGGCGCTGGCCGCGGCGATTGCCGAAAGCGACGCTTTTTCGATCGCCGGCGGCGGCGACACGCTCGCCGCCATCGAGAAGTACGGCGTGGGCGACGACGTGTCGTATATCTCGACCGGCGGCGGGGCGTTCCTGGAGTTCCTGGAAGGCAAGACGCTTCCGGCCATCGCCGCGCTCGAAGCGCGCAACGCATAGCCGGACTCCAACGGTCGTTCTATGCGAGAGTACCGAGCGCTGCGTCGTCACCGGGGATCTCGACCACGGGTCCGGCCGCCGTCCGGGTGGCTGCGCTCGGCGTCACACCCGGCGGCGAGCGTCGAAAATAGCCGGCCCATTCGGCTGTTTCGTCGCCGTATCGACGACAAGCTGAGCCGGGCGCGGCGTCCTTGAAGCGGCTCGTCATCCTATCGCGCTGGGCGGTTACCTTGGTCGGCAGCATGCTGCTGCTCGGCATCGCCGCCAACGCTTGGGTGGTGGGTAGTACGCGCGCGCTGATCTACGACGATACCGCGCGCATGCCGGTGTACGACGTCGCGGTCGTGCTCGGCACCAGTCCATACACCCATACCGGTAACCCGAACGCGTTGTTCAGCCATCGCATCAAGGCGGCCGCACAGCTTTATCATCGCGGGCGGGTACGGCATATCCTGGTATCGGGCGCCAACCCGAGCAAGGCCTACAACGAGCCGCGCGAAATGTATCAGGCCCTGCGCCGGCACGGCGTACCGGATTCGGCCATTACCTTGGACTTTGCGGGATTCAGAACGCTGGATTCGATCGTGCGCGCCAAGCGCGTCTTTGGACTGCATGCCTTCGTGATCGTCTCGCAGCGTTACCACGAGTACCGGGCGTTGTTTCTGGCGCAGCACGAGGGCATCGAGGCGATCGGTTATATCTGGCCCAAGGAGGACCGGCGCCAGTCGCTACGCACCGAGACGCGCGAATATCTGGCCCGTATCAAGGCGGTGCTCGATCTGTATGTGCTGCATACCCGGCCGCGTTTTCTCGGCCCGCGCCGGCCGATCGATTTGAGCCCGTCCTCGGCCGGGGGCTACATCGCGGATCGCGGCGCCTGATTGCGGCTGCGCTCAGGCGCCGGTCGGGTGGAACAGGCCGCCGAGCACGGCATCGACCTTGGCTTCCATGCAGTGCTCGATCGAATACAGCCCGGGATGCCGCAGGCTGCATTCGTAGAGCCCGACCATGAAGGCGATGATTACGTCGGCCGCGTCCTCGGCGCACAACGGCTCGCGCAGCGGGCATATGGCCGCGATCTCGGTGCACAGCGAGACCAGCACTTCACGACTGTCCTCGAACATCGCGCTCAATAGATGGTCGGTCGCGTGGCCGCGTTCGGTCATCTCGCAGCGGTGAAAGACGATATGACATACACGCCGATGCTGTTCGTCGTTGGTCAGACGCGATATTCCGTGCAATAGCATCTCCCGCATCAGGCGCATCGGCTCGTTGCCGGGGATGTGCTGTCCGAAACATTGACGCAGATCGCGCAGCGGCATGGCGGTGCGTTGGACCATGGCTTCGACCAGCGCCGTCTTGTCGGCGAAATGCCAGTAGATGGCGCCGCGCGAGACGTTGGCGCGGCGCGCGATGCATTCGAGCGTGGCTTGCGAGACGCCGTGCGCGAGCATTTCGGTTTCGGCGGCGTCGAGTATGCGGGCACGGGTTTGCGCGGATTCCACCTTTGTTTTGCGTGCCATAGGATTTTCGCTCTACTTCGTCATCACCGGACTGCCGGCCATGTTACATACATTCATGAATGTATGTATGATGATTGCAGATCAAAGGCCTAAGCTTGGGGTTTGGCGGTATGCATAATTCTTACTGGGCCGCGTCGCGCAAGACGGTGGCGCTGCGGGTGCTGACACTTTTCGTGGCGGGCGTTACGCTCGCCGGCTGCGGCAGCGGCGGCCAGAAGCAGGGGCAGGCCAAGACCCCGGCGACATCGGTGCACACGGTCACCGTCAAACCGCATACGGTGCCGGTGTATTCCGAGTATCCCGGCCGGGTGAACGGCAAGCAGACGGCCCAGGTGATCGGTCGGGTCACCGGTATTCTCGAATCCAAGAATTACAACGAAGGGTCGCTCGTCCACAAGGGCGATTTGCTGTTCAAGATCGATCCGCGGCCTTATCAGGCCACGGTCGATCAGCGCGAGGCCCAGCTGGCGAGCGCCAAGGCCGCGCTGGCCAATTCCTCGCGCGTGTGGGAGCGCACCCGCAAGCTCTACCAGGCGAACGCGGTGAGCGAGGCCGAGCGCGATCAGGCGCTGTCGAACTATGAGTCGGACAAGGCGGCGGTCCAGCAGGCCAAGGCCAATCTCGAATCGGCTCGGATCGATCTCGACTATACGACCGTCGAGGCGCCGTTGACCGGGGTGACCAGCTTGCGCGATGTCGATCTCGGAGCGTTGGTTACCGCCAATCAGACCAAGCTGACCACCATCACCCAACTCGATCCGGTGTATGTGCTGTTCGCGCTGCCCGAGGACGATGCGTTCGCGCGCCAGAAAGCGCTGCGGGAAATGGGCCAGAAGACCACCGATTCGGCCACCCGCCAGGCCACGATCATTCTCAACAACGGCAAGGTGTTTCCCTACAAGGGCAAGGTTGATTTCACGCAGAGCACGATCGATCCCAACACCGGCACAGTGCAGTTGCGGGCCATCGTCAAGAATCCGAACAATCGCTTGATGCCGGGCCGCTACGTGCGCGTGCGGGTGCGTATCCAGACCTTGCACGACGCGATCACGGTGCCCGCACAGGCGATTTCGACCGGCCAGCGGACCCAGGTTTTCGTGGTCAAGAACGGCAAGGCCGAGACCCGGGCCGTGACCCTGGGGCCGCTGACCGAGAGCGGCCGCGTGATTCAAAAAGGTCTGTCGCCGGGGGCGCGGGTCATCACGACCGGGCTCGGCACGCTTTCCGCCGGCGCGCCGGTCAAGGTGCTGCCGGGCAGCGGCCTCGGCAACGAGGGGGCCGCCGTGAATCACGCCGGGAACCAGTCTGAGGACCAGGCCGGGGCTTCCGATACGGCCGGCTCGTCGCAGGACAGCTAGCAGAGGTTTCTCCCCGTGCTATCGAAATTTTTTATTGACCGGCCGGTCTTCGCGACCGTGCTGGCGATCCTCATCACGCTGTCCGGCCTGCTGGCAATGGGCTCGCTGCCGATCTCGCAATACCCGGACGTGGTGCCGCCGCAGGTGGTGGTGCGCGCCAACTATCCCGGCGCCAGCGCTGAGGATATCGCGACCACCGTGGCCGCGCCGTTGGAGACCCAGATCAACGGCGTGCCGAACATGATCTACATGACCTCGACCACGTCGGACGCCGGCACGCTCAACCTCGCTGTCACATTCGCAATCGGCACCGACCCCGAACAGGCCACGATCGCCGTCAACAACCGCGTGCAGTCGGCGCTCGCGCAACTGCCGGAGACAGTGCGCCAGACCGGCGTGACGGTGCGCAAGCAGTCGACCAGCATTCTGCAGGTGCTGACCCTGTATTCGCCGAACCAGAAGTTCGATACCACGTTCATCAGCAATTACATGCTGATCAACATCATCGACCCCTTGAAGCGCGTGCAGGGCGTGGGCGAGGCGCGGCTGTTTTCCACCCAGGACTACTCGATGCGCATCTGGCTGGACCCGGCCAAGATGGCAAGCTACGGCATCACCACCACCGACATCGAAAACGCGATCGCTCAGCAGAATTCGCAGTTTGCCGCCGGCAGTTTTGGAGCCCGGCCCTACGGTGGCGCCGACATCGCCTTCACCTACACGGCGGCCACGCCGGGGCGTTTCAACACCGCCAAGCAGTTCGAAAACATTATCCTGCGCGCGAACGACGACGGTCGGGTGTTGCGTCTCAAGGACGTGGCGCGCGTGGAACTGGGGCCGCAATCGTACTCCACCCAAGCAAGTTTCAACGGTCAACCCGCGGTGCCGGCCGCCGTGTATCTGCAGCCCGGCGCGAACGCGCTCGCCACCGCCGAGCGGATCCGCGATAAAATGGCCGATCTGGGCGAAAATCTGCCGCAGGGCCTGAAATACAGCATCCCGTTCAACACGACCCAGTTCGTGCAGGCCTCGATAGACGAAGTGGTGTTCACCTTCTTCATCTCGCTGGTTCTGGTGATCGCGGTCATCTATCTGTTCCTGCAGAATTTCTGGGCGACCATCATCCCCATGCTCGCGGTGCCGGTGGCGGTGGTCGGGGCGTTCGCGGGGATTTATATCCTCGGCTTCTCGATCAATCTGCTGACCCTGTTCGGTCTGATTCTGGCGATCGGTCTGGTGGTCGATGACGCGATCGTGGTGATCGAGAACATCGAGCGCATCATGACCGAAGAACGCGCGCCGCCGCGCCAGGCCGCCGTGAAGGCCATGGAAGAGGTGAGCAGCCCGGTGATCGCGGTGGTGTTGGCGCTGAACGCGGTGTTCATCCCGGTGGCTTTTCTGGGCGGGCTGTCGGGCCAGATGTATCGCCAGTTCGCGGTGACCATCGCCGTGTCCGTGGTGCTGTCGGGCTTTGTGGCGCTGACGCTGACGCCGGCGCTCTGCGCGCTGTTTCTCAAACCCAGCTCGGATAAGCGCAAGAACTGGTTCTTTCGCACCTTCAACGCCGGCTTCGCGAAAGCCTCCACAGCCTATCTCTGGGGCGTGAACTTTCTGCTTAAGCGGGCGGTGGTCGGCGTGGTGTTGTTTCTCGCGGTGATCGGCGGTACCTGGCTGGTGTCGACCCAGGTGCCGTCCGGATTGATTCCGCAGGAAGACCAGGGGTATATCTTTGCGGTCTATACGTTACCGCCGGCCGCTTCGCTGCAGCGCACCAAGAACGTGAGCCAGGAGCTTTATCACAAGGCACGCAAGAATATCCCCGGGCTGGCCGGCGTGGTCAGCGTGCCCGGCTACGATTTTCTGGCCGGCGCCCAGCGCACCTGGGCCGGCGCGATGTTCCTGACACTCGAGGACTGGGGCGAACGCGAAAAATCCTCGTTCGATATCGTCAACAAGGTATTCGCGATCGGCGCCACGATTCCGGCCGCGCAAATACTCGCCTTCAATCCCCCGCCGATCATCGGCCTGTCGACCACCGGCGGCTTCGAGGGCTATGTGCAGAGCCGGCACGGCTCCGACTACAAAGCGCTCTATCAGAAGACCCAAGAATTGGTAGACGCCGCCAACAAGCGGCCCGAGTTGCAGCGCGTGCGCACCACGCTGAGAGTCGACGTGCCACGCTACAAGATCAAAGTGGACCGCGAGAAAGCCAAGACGCTCGGGGTGCCGATCTCGCAGGTTTACGACACGCTGCAGGCCACCTTCGGCCAGCTCTTTGTCAACCAGTTCACTTTCCTGGGGCGCAACTGGCAGGTCAACCTGCAGTCGGAGGCGCCGTATCGCATGCATCCGGAAGATTTGCGCGAAGTGTTCGTGAAGTCGACCAAAACCGGCGACATGATTCCCGTGAGTTCGCTGGTCACCACCCACCGCACCGCCTCGGCGGACATCGTGGAGCGCTACAATGTGTTCCCGGCGGCCAAGGTCATGGGCACGCCGGCACCGGGTTACAGCAGCGGGCAGGCCAACGCCGCCATCCAGCAGGTGGCCAGCCAGGTGCTCGGCTCCGACTATCAGTTCCGGTTTACGGGGACCGCGTACCAGGCCACGCACGTCGGCAACTCGGCCATTATCGCGTTGTCGCTGGGCGTGATCATGGTGTTTCTGATTCTCGCCGCCCAGTACGAGAAATGGAGCCTGCCGCTCGCGGTGATCACCGCTGTGCCGTTCGCCGCGCTCGGCGCTTATGTCGCGGTATGGCTGCGCGGGGTGGACAACAACATCTACTTTACGGTCGGGCTGCTGGTGCTGATCGGTCTGGCGGCCAAGAACGCGATTCTGATCGTGGAGTTCGCGGTACTCGAGCGCAGCGCCGGCAAATCGCCGGCCGACGCGGCCTATTCGGCGGCGCGGCTGCGTTTTCGCCCGATCGTGATGACCTCGCTGACCTTCATCCTGGCGGCGACTCCGCTGGCGATTGCCAGCGGCGCGGCCGCCAACAGCCGTATTGCGATCGGTACCTCGGTAATCGGTGGGATGCTGGCGGCGACGCTGTTCGCGATCCTGTTCGTGCCGCTGGCCTACGATCTGATCGAGCGCGGCTCGGATAAACTGGCCCGCATGCGCGGTAAGCGGGATAGTGATGAGGACGACGACGACGACGAAGCGAGCGCCCAGGCAAGCGACCAGAAACGCCGTGACGACACCAACGACAGGGACGACGACGATGCGTAGCGCGCTGCTCTTGTGTGCCGTGGTTGCGCTGGCCGGCTGTGCGGTCGGCCCGGACTACGAGCGACCGGATATCGATCTGCCGCAGTCGGCTTTCGCCTCGACCCTGTTGTCGCAGCAACAACGGAAGGCGCTGGCCTACTGGTGGACCCGCTATCGCGATCCGACGCTCAACAAGCTGATCGACGAGGCGCTCGATTCGAACCTGGACATCGCGCTGCAGGCCCAGAAAGTGCGCCAGGCGCGGGCGGAGCTCGGCTATCAGAATGCCCAGCTTTATCCGTCGATCCAGGGTCAGGCCCAGGGTATGCGCGAGCGTGTGGGCAGCGCGGTTCCGGGCAGTAGCGGTGGCGCGTCGTCCGGTGGCGGTGGCAGTGGTGCCTCGGGTGGCGGATCCGGCGGATCCTCCGCGCTTTCGGGCGGCGGTGCGGGCAGCGGCGGCGGGCCGCGACGCTTTAACGAGTTCTCGGTTGCCGCCACCCTGAGCTACGAACTGGACTTCTGGGGCGCGCTGCGTCGGGCGGACGAGCAGGCGCGCGCGCGGTTGCTGTCGTCGGCCTATACCCAGGATTCCATTCGGCTGCAGACGATCGCCGATGTGGTGACCAACTATATGTCGCTGCGCTCCTATCAGCGTCAGATTCGGGTCACCAAGCGAACCATCAAGACGCGGGTCAAGGGCTATCACCTGGATCAGAAGCGCTATCAATACGGCGCGATCAACAAGCTCACGCTGCTGCAGACCAAGTCGTTGCTGCAGTCGGCCCGCGCCCAACTGCCGCCGCTGGAGCAGCAGGCATCGAGGCTGCGCACCTCGCTGGCGATCCTGACCGGCAGGACGCCGCGCGTAATCATGGCCCACACCAAGCTGCCGGCCGGCGACTTTTCCGATTTGACGCTGCCGCGCGATCTGCCGGTGGTGCTGCCCTCGACGCTGCTCAACCGGCGCCCGGATATACGTGCCGCCGAAGCCAGCCTGATCGCGGCCAACGCCAATGTCGGGGTCGCCAAGGCGCGCTTCTTTCCCACCTTCAATCTGTCGGCGATGATCGGCACCGAGGCGCTAGATATCAGCGATCTGTTCGAGCCCTATTCCGAGATCGAACAGATCGGCGGTACGATCACCGCGCCGATTCTCGATTTCGGCCGTATCAACGCCCAATACCGCAGTGCCAAGGCGCAAAAAGCCCAGGCCGAGATCCGCTATCGCCAGACCGTGCGCCAGGCGTTCCGGGAGGTGCGCAACGCGCTGGACGAAGTCAAGTTCAGCCGCCAGCGTTTCCACGAGGTGCAGCAGCAGGTCGAGGCCTACCGGCAGACGCTGAAGCTGGCGAAGCTGCGCTATCAGGTCGGGCGCACGAACTATTTCGATGTGCTCGACGCCCAGCGTAACCTGTTCTCGAGTCAGCTCAGTCTCGCGCAGGCGATCGCCGATCGTTTCACCGCCACCGCCGATCTGTACAAGGCGCTGGGCGGCGGCTGGACCAAGAACAGCGATTCGCTGACGCCCGCGATGCAGGAAGTCGTCGACGACTACAAGCCGGTCGAGGGCGCGAAGGACGGGGCGCACGCGGCGACGACCAATACGCCGGTGCCGGGCAACGATCCTTGATTTACCAATATCCCGCGGTTTGCCGCGGGCACCTTGGCAATGGGGTTTCCAAAGGGGAGAGGCGCCAGCTCTCTCCTTTGGTCGACCGCGCGGTTTCATACCGCGCGGTCGAAAGACATTTGATTCGCCGACGTCGCGGCGTCGCATTAAGCGGCGACAGACCCTAGAATGGC